>JBLNCV010000264.1:0-5177 GCA_050260975.1 Syntrophothermus sp.
TATTGCAGTGGCGGCTGCCATGCCAATGCCCATCTTTTTAACGGAGATATTTATGAACCCTATGAAATTGGTTGCCGGTTGCAAAAGAAACGCCTGGAGTGTGCTTTGGGGATCCAGGCCCAGATTGCGCTGGAAGGCCGGGCGGATCAGGGGAACCAGGCGGACCACGCGGACCGGCCAGATCGGGCGGCCAGGTAGGCCGGGAGTATTGGCTGGATCAGGCCGGGTTCTAAAAGTCGATATTTACCGATTTAAGGTTTTCCTGCCTTGGTTTACATAAGCGAGAAGGAGACCTCTTGTAAACGGTGAAATCATGAAGCACGAAGGCCAGCAATGCCGATCTTTCGGTGTTGCTGGCCTTTTATTTTCTCCGGCTTTGGGTGTGACGCTGGGAAGAGGGGTGAAATCATGGGCCGTAAGATCCGGGGGCCGTAGGATCCGGGACGTAAGATCTCTCTTATGGACAGAGACGGAAAACGGCAGGTCGGAACTTTGAACGAATGGAAAGGAGAATTGATATTGCCAAAGAGAGTCGGGATTGTCTTATTATGGCTGATGGGGGTGGCGGTTGCTGCCGCCTGGTTTCTATCTCCGCCGGCAATGGCGGGGGAAATTCCCATCCAGATTGCGTCGCCCACAGGCGCGCGGCCGGTGGCGGTCAAAGCCGGAAGCACGGTGACTGTTGCCTTCGAATACCAGACCGTCGGAGTGAACGGGTCGCTCCGGGGTGTCGTGGAACTGTCCAATGCCCAAAACACGCCAGTTGTCCGGGTTGCGCTCAACAGCCTCCAGACGGGAGGAATCAGGAAAGAAATCGGGGTGACCTTGCCGGCTGGCACTTCTGATGGGCTTTATAACTTGAAAGTGCAAATCGAAAGCTATAACCCGTTTTTCCCGGGCGGTTGGAGCAGAGGCGTTGCGTTGGAAAGGGAAGCGGTGATTGTCGACAACCAGCCGCCACGGTTGGGGGCGTTTGCCCCGAAACCTGATGAAGTGGTCGGTAGTACGAGACCAACCATTGCCGCTCGCATGGACGATGCGGTCCGGGCGGAACTCGTGGTAAATGGAGCAGCGATTCCCGCCTCCGCCTTTAGCATCTCAGAGGGGGTGCTACGTTACTTGCCGGCCAGCCCTCTTCCCCAGGGGGCAAATACCGTCGCCCTGACCGCTATAGACCGTGCGGGAAATACCAGTACTCTGACCACCTGGTCGTTCACGGTGGATACGGTGCCACCATCGGTGGAGGCATCTGTACCGGCTCCGGAAACGGTGGTGGATAACCCTAATACACGCATTGCCGCCAGGATCAGTGATGCCACCCCAACTACCTATACCTTCAAGGTAGCGGGCCGGGATGTCACTTCTGAAACTACGATCAACGGGGAGGAGGTGAGCTATTTGCCAGCCGTGCCGCTGCCAAGCGGGCGTGTGGCGGTTGAGGTGGTAGCAGTTGATGCCGCCGGAAATAGAGGCGAGCAGCAATGGGGATTTGTGGTGGACACCGGCGGCCCGCGGGCGAAGCTTACCGCGGATACACAGGTTGTAAACGGCGCCGGACCGGACACCATCAAGATCAGAGCCGAGGCGCTTGATGACAACCCGGCTTCGGCCGGTCTGGCGATCAAGCAGGTAGGTACCGCAGACTGGATACCCCTGGTCGAACGTGTGGGGGTGGAAGGCGCCTTTGAATACATGCTGGCCACCGATCGGCTGGCTTCCGACGGGCAATACACCGTTCGATTGATCGTCCGGGACAGCCTGGGGTTAACGGATGTGGATCAGTTTGAAATTCTCGTGGACCGGACGGCCCCTCTGTTCACGGAGTTTAAACCAGGCGCCAACTCGGTGCTGGAGTTCAACAGGGCAACGATCTATTTCGGATTTGCCGGGGCAGATACTTTCCATATTCAGGTGGACGGGCAGCCGGTAGATCAGGAGCAAGTGGCCGTAGTGGAAGTTCCCGGCGGCAAGAAAGCCGTCTATGCGCCGGAGACGCCTTTTGAGGCCGGGAAGCAGCATCACGTAAAGGTGGTACTGGCGGATGCCGCCGGAAACACCACCTTACAAGAGAGTTCGTTTACGGTGCTCTCTAACAGGCGTGGATTCGGTTTTGGACGGCTCTGGTTTGAATAAGAAAGAGAAGGAAAGGAAAGGAGGCCAACCATGAAAACAGCCGCGAAAATTGTCCGGAAAAGATGGCTGTGGTGGATCCTGTGCCTGATTTTAGCTGCCCAGGCAGCGGGGTGCGATTTCAAACAAAACCCGGCGGCAGCCAACGTGGACAAGCTTGCTCTGCGCGGGCAGGCGGAGATGGTGGTGGAAGGGTTCCGACGGGCGGTTGAAGAGTATAACCTTGACGGGATGCTCTCACCGCTGGCTCCAGATTTTGTATTGACAATCAAGGAGAGGGGAGTTGCCCAACCGGATAAAGATAAGGCCACTCTTAAGCAAGAGTTGGAGGAGGATGAGGCCACCGAGCTTAGCAGGCGGAAGATGGGGTACACCATGAAATTGAATTTTTTGGACCTGGTGAGTATCGTGGCCGATGATGGCAGAGAGGCGACCGTTAGCGGCAGGTTTACCTGCAACGAAAAGGTTTCCAAGCTTTTTCTGGCCGAACCCGGAACCTTATGGTTCAAGCTGATAAGGGTGGGGGGTGGCTGGCAGATCCAGAGGATGATCCTGGATTTCAATGCGATGAAATGAGGTGATAAGGGGTGATTAAAAGGTAGTGCCAGCATTTGTAAAAGCTCTTTGCCTGGCATTTCGCCGCGGGCTGGCGGGGGTTTGCTGCAAACTCTCCTTCCTATTGTTTGGTTTCTTTTTCTGGAGTTGTTTTGTGGCCGGCGCCCCGCCGGCAGTCGCCCTGGAGGACATTGAACCGCCAGTGGTCTATCTGTTGCGGCCAGCTGCGGGAAGTGTCACGGATTCACAGCAGCCCCTGATCTTGATCCATTTTTCGGATTCGGGTGTTGGTGTGGATCCTCGAAGTCTGCGCTTATATCTGGACGGGGGGCGGGTTTTCGAAGGCCAGAATGTGAGGGAGAGCACGTTGTCCTATCTGCCTCCTTTTCCATTGGCGACCGGACAGCATCGTGTAGAGGTGGCACTCGAAGATCTTGCCGGCAATCGGGCCACCTACCGGTGGAATTTTGGCGTGGCCTCTTTTGAGCAAGGGCTGATGCTGGGGCGGTTGCGCCTGAGCGGAGCAAACACATTGACCGCTGGAACCTCCTCTTCTGGCGGGGCGCCCGGCCTGGCATCCGGGCCGGTCTCCGGAATGGCGGAAAATGAGGTGGCTATTTTTGGCGCCGGTGGTCTTGCGGGGCGCAATATGACAATTGCTTCTCTAAAGCTGAGATCGGCGCTAAGCAGGTTTAACAGCCAGTCGGTTTATTCGGGGTCAGAGCGGTTCGAAACGAAATTGGTATCATACACTCTCTCCTGGCAAGGGGAAGACCACCAGTTGATAGTCGGGGATAATCAGTATCCGGCCGATCCCTGGCTCTCCTTTTCTCAAAGGAGAGGAAAGGGTGTTCACTTGCGCATCTTCCCCGGGGAACGTAGAACCGTGAAAAGTGGCGCTGATGCGGAACTTTTCTGGTCGACAGCCCCGGAAGGAGGCCCTGAAGCAACTGGTGTGAAGTGGCGGTCAGCTTCTCCTGCTTTGGATGCCTCCGGGGATCTTCAGCGTTCCTGGTCGGTTTTGGCTTTTTTGGTTCGGGCGCAAGGCGCTTCTGTCAATTTGTACGACCTGCGAATGCCTGAAATAATTGCGGGAGGGATACGGATTGGCATGGAACTTGCGGGCTCCCGGCAAATCAATGGGGGAGGGGATGAGGCTTTCAGGATAACTTCGATCAAAAAGAATGGCAATGCCCGGATAGAGGCCAGTTACCAGAGGGTGGGCGCGGATTTTTTCAACGGGCTCAACCCGACCTTGGAAACGGACCGAGAGGGAGTAAATTTTCATGCCGCGCTGGTCTGGCCGCGGCTGGAGGCAAATATCCGATTGGGCCGGTGGAGGAACAATCTCAGACGGGAACGCCCGGACACTCTTCAAAAATTGCAGGCCGGCCTGGAACTTGAGATGCCTTTGCAAGCAACCGGGAACTTGATAGTGGGATACAAGAAAATTTCCGAAGAGGAGGCACGACGAGCCGGGATGGGTTTGGTTACGGGGTCCGGCCCGTCCGAACTCCGCGGAACGCGGGATGTTGTCGAGTTGCAATATGCCCGTACCTGGAAATTGTTCGGAAAGCTATTCTGGAGCACTATGGGCTATAGCCGGGATCTGTTGGGCTCAGGTACGGCGGCAGTGGTTAGGGAGAAGTATGAGTCATCCGCCGGGACGACTGTGGGAGGGTTCCGGGCGGAAGGCCGTTTTGGGCGGGCGCCGGTGGAACAGATAGATACTGGGACGGGGCAAGCAGAGAATTTGACATCCCGGGGAATTTCCACAGAAGGTGAACTAAAAATGGAGAGAGAAGTTTTAATGGGAAAAGCAAAACTTAATGGGCGGGTAATGGTCCAATCCCAACGGAGCTTGACCATTCGCACCGGGGTGAAACTTCCGGGGGCGGCCGGCGCCGGGGACGCGCCCGTCAATGAGACCAAGGTCTTCCGTACGGAGTGGAGTTGGGGAACGGAGTACAGGCTCTCCAATCTGGCCGAGATCCATTTCAATGGCGGCTATCGGGTTAAGAAGGTAATTTCTTCTGACGGGATGGTCCCTGGGCGTGAAGCTTTTGCGACATTTGTTTGGGTGAGACGGTTTTGAAGATCGCAGATCTGCCGGAATGGGTTGGGATATGTTCTGGGAAAGCTACCTCCAGGGTGTGTTTTGATGGCCAAGAACCAGATCCGCAAATTGGTCCCAACTCGTAAGCTTACCGGCAGACTGCTGCTGGGGCGGCAAGATGACCTTCCCGGCCATGATAAAACTGGATCCGGGGTGATCAATAACAGTATGCCAGGCCATGCCGAACAAACGGACGGAGAAATGGAGAAAGGGGCATTCGGATGCAAGGAACCGGTAGCCGTGAACCCGGTGCGTGAACGGTGCGCTCCTTCCTACGCGCCGCCTCCCGGCTACTCCTTCCAACTAAGGGGTACATATGGCAAAAGAAAAATATGAGGTAATAGTTATCGGGGCAGGGCCGGCCGGGCTGACTACT
>JBLNCV010000265.1:0-3343 GCA_050260975.1 Syntrophothermus sp.
TCAATCCGTTTTCGCCCAGCACCGGATATCCTTCGGAGGTAACCAGGACGCCCTCGCCGTTTAAGTAAAATGCGCCGTTACGGGTGTACCTTTCCCCGCGGGGCGTGAGAACCGTAAAAAACCCGTCGCCTTCCAGGGCCAGATCCAACGGATTCTGGGTAAAAGCCTGCGGCCCCGCCACAAAATCGGTGGCGATGTCGTCGACGCCCGCCCCCACACCCAGAGGGCCGATGATCGGCCGGAGGTCCACGCGCCGGCCCTTCGGAGGAAGCTCCACGGGGTCGTTGAAACGCCGCAAGAGCATCTCCTAAAACGACCGGATCACCGTGGTGTCCTTCTTAAAACCGGTGGTATCCACGTTGGCGAGATTGTTAGCAATGACATCGTTGCGCCTGGCTTCGGCTAGCATGCCCGAAGCCGCTGTGTAAAGCCCGCGAATCAAACCGCCACCACCTCTCGTTCCATTGACCCTATTGTTTGCAATGCTTCTCAACCCCTGCGGGAACACTTCCATCAATTGCCGTATCGGCTACGCCGCAAATTTACTTAAGCAAGCAAAAGACGGAACAGAAAACCTGTTCCGCCATCCTTTCCGGTTCCATGTCCAACCCACTTACCATGCTAAAATGGTTTTGAATCAAAAAGCCAGAGGCACCTGCCCGACACCGGCGCGCAAACGGGCCAGGGCCGTCAGGTAGTCGAACCACGCCGACTCATAGTCCGCCTCGGCCTTGCGCAAATCGTCGACGGCCGCCTGGTGCTCGCTCCCGGTGATGATTCCCGCTTCAAAACGCGCCTCGGAGACGCTTTGAGCCTCCTCCGCCCTGGCCTTTTCGGCGGCGGCAATGGCCAGTTGGTCACGCGCTTCAAGCCAGTTGTAATAATCCTGCCTGGTTTGCTGGCCGGCCTGGTCCCTGGCCTTGTCGGCCGCAAGCCTGGCCTGCCTGAACCCGGCTTCAGCCTCAATGCGCATGTTGCCCAGATTGCCCCCGTTGGAACGCCCGAGGATCTGCCAGCTCAGATTCAGCCCCACCGACCAGGACTTGTCCTCCCCGTAGTCGGCCACCAGCCTGGTCTGGGGGCGGACCGCCGCCCTGGCCTTGTCCAGGGCCATCCGGGCATCTTCCATATCCAGTTGGGCCAACCGGAGATCGATGTTTTGCCGGGAAGCCGCTTCCAGCAAAGCATCGAGCGTGAAGCTCTCCTCCCCCGGAAAGATCTTCTTGATGTCCTCTTCCTGTAAGGGGACAGCGTTTAATGGGGGCAGCCGGTTGTCGCGCAGCCCGATGGCCAGCCGCAACGCTTCCTGGGCCAGAATCAGCCCGTGCTCGGCTTTGCTTGCGGCCAATCTGGCCTTGCTGGCCCCGATCTCCGCTTCTTTCAAACCCAGGGCGGAACTATTGCCTTCGGCAGCACGCTGCCTGGTAATCCTCAGGGCCTCTTCCGCCCTGGCCAGGCCGCGCCGGGAGATGTCCAGCGTGTTTTGGGCCCTGACAAGCCCAAAGAAGGCTTCCCCCACCTGCAAGGCCACCTTCTGCTTTATCTGCAACTCCTGTAACCGGCGCCTCTCCACCCTTAACCGGGCGCTTTTGATGTCCGCGTAGACCGGGATGGTATCCAACGGGACCAGCAAAGGCTGTTCAAAGCGCAACTTTTTGGTCGCCGGCGTGGAGAGCCCTTTGGCAGGCTCCGGTTCGATGTAAGGAAAAAGTTCGGACATCGACTCAGGCACTGCACTAGTGGGCTGATTGGTCGGTTCCCAACTGGTAATCAGGGAGAGCGTCCCCCCGCCGATGAGGGTAAGGCCGGCGACCAGTGAGCCGTCGGCCCGCCAGTATTGCTCGCCGTTCTCCGTCTCTTGAAAGGTCTGGGGGTTAAACCCCGCGGATAACTGCAACCTTGAGAACTGGGCCTTGGTCAGCTCCGTACGGGCATCCCGCAGGGCGGCCGCCGCCTCCTTCATCTCGGGATTCTGCGCCAGCGCCATGGAGATCGCCTGTTGCAGGGTGATCGCCGATCCCGCTTCCGCCGCGGCCGCACCGGCCGGGAAACTCTCGGCGGCCAGGCAGATCATAACCAGCAATGTCAGGAACCCGAATTTCTTTACCATGCTTCCACCCATCTCATTCGCCAGGATAATCGTTCATTCGCCCAGATAATTAAGCAGGCGGGTCTTGGCCAGGAGGTAATCGAACAGCGCCTGGCGGGCCGTCTGCCGGCTCTTGTCAAGCTGAATCTGCGCCGCAAAGAGATTGTTGGGGATCTCCAGCCCGTTTTCGTAACGGGCCTTGGTGACCCGGAAGTTCTCCGCGTCGATCTCCTGCTCCTTGCGAGCCAACTTGAGGTTGGCTTCCGCCTGGCGCAAACCATTGATCAAGCCTTTTACCTGGGCGACAACCTCCCGCTCGGCCTCCAACACCGCCAGCCCGGCGCTTTCGCCGCGGTTGGCGGCCATTTTGGCCAGAAGCGGCGCCGTATAATCGTTGGCGGAGAATTTGGCCTGCATCTGGGCCACCTCCAGGCTGTCTCTCTTCTGCTGGAGGTCAAAGTTTGCGTCCAACGCTCTTTTAGCAAACTCTTCATCCTTGATGGCCAGCCCGTGGTACTCGAAGTCCTCATCCTTCAGATCCAGCTTTGCATTCAGATCCACCCCGAGCACCCTGGCCAGGTTCAGGTAGGAGAGCGCCACGGCGTCTTCCGCCTCGTCAAGCCCATTTTCCGCCTGAAGCAGGATCTTTTCCGCGTTCAGGACGTCGAGATTGGTTGCCAGACCCTCGCCCTTCTTCAATTTGACGATCCGCAGGCTGTCCTTGGCCTGCTCAACCGACTTTTTGGCCAGTTCCAGGCCGGCGTCGGCGTTCAGCGCCCCAAAATACGCCGTCTGGACATCCAACCGCAACTGCCGTTCCCGCACCCCCACCGCGGTTTCCGCGGAAGCTACCTTGGCCTGCGCCTGGCGCAGGGCCACCGCGGAGGCGTTGAGCGCATTGTCCGCCTCGGCGCGGGTCAACTCCATCCGCGCGTATTGCAGATCCAGCAACGTGGCCCGGTAACCGGGGTTTGATTGGAGAGCCAATTCGATACTCCCCGCCAGATCGAGTTTCAAAGGTCCGGTTCGAGACGCCGGCTGGGCAGCCGGAGCGGCCTGAACTATCGAAGCAGCTGCAACCAGCAATACCGCTGCGACCACCAGCCATGATGCAGTTCTCCGCACCCTGATCTTCAATCTTCCTCTCCTTCCCATCCGTCCGCAACCTTCTCTCGCATTATTCATCTCATTCATACCGCAAAGCCTCGATGGGATCAAGGCTGGCCGCCTTGTAAGCCGGATAGACGCCGAAGA
>JBLNCV010000266.1:0-9302 GCA_050260975.1 Syntrophothermus sp.
GCCACCAGTATCCTCGCTCACCAGCATGTCGCCCTCAATGCACAGAATGACTCTGCGAGCTACTCCCCTTTAGTTCTCTTTTGCTGATATGATATGCAGTGGATAAATTTTGTTGCATACGTTTTTTTGTGGAAGCTCCATGCCACTCGGTTGAATATTACTGCAAAAGTTCCTTCACCACCTGGTTCACCAGCCGGCCGTCGGCCTTGCCCTTGACTTTTGGCATCAGCGCCCCCATAACCTTGCCCATGTCCTTTGCGTCTTTGGCGCCCACCGCCGCAACAACCTCTCTGGCCACCTGGCGGATCTCCTCCTCGGACATTTGTTGCGGCAGATACTCCATCAGGATGGCAATCTCGGCTTCCAGGCTCTCCACCAGGTCGGGACGGTTGCCTTTCTGAAACTCCGGAATGGCGTCCCGGCGCTGCTTGACCTCCCTGCTCAGCACCTCCAGCACCTCATCATCATTGAGCTCTCTCTTTTTGGCGATCTCCGCGTTCTTTACAGCCGCCTTGGCCAGGCGGATCACCGACAGGCGCCGGCTGTCCTTGCTCTTCATGGCGGCTTTCAGATCCTCTTGAAGCTTCTCTTGCAAGCTCATCATCTTATTCCCCCTTTTTCTATCGTATCCGGGTCTTCGCAAATTGCCACCACTGTATTCTACCATCGGATGGTTTTCCCTGCATCTTCACCGGATCTTCCACATATCCCCCGGAAAAACCGGGAAATTTAATTGCGACACTTACCCTAAAAGGAGGATCTCTGATGAAGGTAGAAGCAAAAGTAAAAGATGTCCTGTCCAAGGAAGCCCCGGCCGCAATAGTAACCAAGGGCAATGGTGAACCCCACGTTGTCGGTACCTGGAACAGCTACATCCAGCTCGTCAACGATGAAACTTTGCTCATCCCGGCGGGCGGCATGCAAGACACCGAAAAAAATCTCAAGAATGATCCCGATGTTCTGATGCTCGTGGGCAGCCGGGAGGTCCCCGGGAAATCCGGCGCCGGCGCGGGGTATCGGCTCTCAGGCCACGGTTCTTTTGAAACCCAGGGTCCCAATTTTGAAAAGGTAAAATCCATGCACCCCTGGGCCAGGGCCGCCCTGGTGGTTGACGTCACCAACTATGAACAGTTGACCTGATCGAGGGGCCATTCGGCCCATCCACAGGAGAATTATTTACCAAAAGGTTGCCATCCCGCCGCAGCGAATTAGATCCTTACAGCAAATTAGTTTCTTTCCAGTAGTGATCTTTCGGGATGGGGTGGCATGCGGCATGTGGATAACGCCAACAATCAAGACAAATACCGCAGACATAACAAGCGCAACCGATACACCAGCTATGGTGGATAGATCAGCAGCAAAGCATATCCGGTTCAAACCAAGGCAGATCTGGGTCAGAACGGGATTTGCTTTGCTTTTGACTCTTTCCCTCATCCTCGGCGCCGCCTTCATACCCCAAAGCAGCGCGGCGCTGGCCAAAACCACATCCAAGACGGCCACCGCACCGAAAAAGAAGAAGGCTCCGGCTGCTTCCACCAGGGCCACTTCCACAAAAAAGAAGCGCCGCATGACATCCCAGGAGCTTAACTTCCGTATCGTGCTGGCCTCGTACACCTGGCCCGACGGCGCTTACGGAGATCAATGCAAGATCTGGGCCCAGTGGGTGGTAGCCAAGGCCGGCGGTCTTTTGCCCGCCGGATACCGCAACGAAGAGGAGACCCGCCGTTTCGGGGTGCGCAAACCCGTGGAAGAAGCCGTTCCCGGCGATATTTTCCAGATGGACAAGCCGCACACCGCCATCGTCATCAAAAATCTCGGAGATGGAAGGCTCCTGGTGCGAGATTCCAACTGGGTCTCTCCTTTGAAGGTTGGAGAGCACGTGCTGGACACCAGAAACTACAACCAATACAACCCGCGGGTCTACACCGTGATTCCAAAATGATTCTCCCAAAAAGTGCTTCGTTCTCCATTATCCCAAGCTCGGTGAAAAAATACCGGGCTTTCTTGCACAACCAGGCACCTTAAAATTTTTCTTGACATTAGAGGTGCGGGTGCGGTAATATCAATTTAATAACTTATAATCACAAGGCGATGACGGGGAATAGTAAGCGCCGGTGGCATGCTACAGAGAGCCGGAACGAAGGAGAAGCGCAGGGAGTAGTCCGGTGCACCTTAAAGCTGAGACCCGGTGCAGCCATTTCGCTGAACTGGCCCCTGAGTTGTCGACCGAATGGAGCCGCTGGAATATTGAAGGGTGTAGTGAGTGTCCGGCGATCATGCTCTGGGTAGGTCCGATCGGGATTTCCCGTATTCGCGCAAGGCTTGGCTCGGGGATATGCGCCACGGGAAAGGCGCCCGTTAACGCGCCCGGGTATCGTAGTGGGAGAACAGCTAGGATACCTGCTGAGGCTGCTACTGTAAAGTAGCGGTAAACAAGGGTGGTACCGCGAAGGAGAGATCCTCTCGCCCCTTGGCAAGATTAATGTTGTCAAGGAGGTGAGGGGTTTTTGTTTGCCGGGCCAATGGCAAAACCGCCAATCGATTATTTCCCATCGAAAGGAGGAGTACCATGACGCCCAGAATCAGAGAAGAGGAGATCACCCGCGCCAGGATTCACGCCCTGGATGCCGAAGGCATCCCGATCTTCGAGGGTCAGGTGGATATGGGAGTCGTCCCGCCCCGCCCGGAAGAGCCCTATGATTTTGCCGAGGAGACACGGCGTGTTCTTAGCCAGCCCCCCATCGGGACGGAAAGACTATAAATAACAATATCTTATACTGCGATACCTTTTGCTATTACCATTGATAAATTCTTACGCGAAAACATACTGTTTCTACTGAATTCTGAAGAGGATGTCACGGCTGACAAAGCTGTGGCATCTTCTTTGATCAACGGCGACAGCTTTCCATGGATAGTAAGGTTACCGGGCCGCCGGACCTGCTCTCCGGTCCGGCTCGGCGACCCGTTTGTGTACCCAGAAGGCGGCGCCGACATGCAAGGCGGCGGTTAGCACGAAAACCCATCGCATGTCGACCAAAGCCGCAATGGCGCCGCCGGCCAATGGTCCAAGGACATTGCCCATCAGCGACGCGCTGGTGGTCACCCCATACATCACCCCTCGTTTTTCCGGCGGGACGATCCTGCTGACGATGGCATTGGCCGTCGGTACCATTCCACCTATGAACAGCCCGGATAAAACACGCAGAAGCACCAACTGGGCCACATTCTGCACTGCCCCCTGGAACAGATATAAAATCCCCCCGAGAGCCGCGCTGAAGACAAGGATACGCGTGTAGGGGACCCGCTCGCTGAGTTTACCGGCATAAACGGCCGAAATAGCGCTGGCCACCCCTCCCATGGCCACCACGATTCCGGAGGCGGACGCCACTCGAGTCTGGTTATAACTCAGGCTCTTGATATAAAGCGGTAGAATCGGGCTGATGATCATGGTTCCAAACTGGACAAGGAAGAGCGCCACAACCATGGCCAGCAACCTTTCAGAACGTGCCACTTCCTTGATCCCTTGCAGGACCCCCTGGCTGGACCGGACCTGAGCCGGTGCAAATTCTTCCTTTACAAATAGCGAAACCACCCCTGCCGCCAGCAAGCTGACTATCCCCATAAAAATAAAGACCCACCGGTATCCAACCGTGTCCGCCAGAATCCCGCCAACCATCGGCCCCAAAACCGCCCCGGCAATACCGGCGGTCTGAAAGACCCCCAGAACATACCCAATCTTATCAGGGGGAGCGATAGTCGTCACCAGCGCAATGGCCGCCGCCGAAAGACCCCCAAAGGCGCCCTGGAGAATGCGAAGCACAAGAAACTGGTAGACATTTCTAGCCAGGGACATGATGCTGACGATAAAAAAACTACTCACCAGGACCCGGACCACCATCATCTTCCGCCCGTGGCGGTCCGCCAGGTTCCCCCATACCGGGCCGGAAAGCGCCGCAAAAAGCGCCGCGCTGCCGACCAGGATCCCTGACCAAAAGCTAACCGCCTTTAGATCGCCGATCCCCAATTCACTGTGAATATATAGCGGGATAAAGGTGATCACAAAATTGATCGCCATCATTCCTGCGGCCTGCGCCAACCACATGGCCCACAGGCTCTTCTTCCATCGCTCCACGCCGTTCACCTGCTGGTTTTTAATTACAGAATATGCTCGTTGGCCGGCAAAAGCCAGGTCTCCCGCTATATCTTCGCAGTTAAATGGATAATTCCCTGCACCCTCACAACCGCTGTATTCTAGAAAACGCAACAGATATAGTAATCATGTATTGACGCACCTGCAAATATAGCATATAATCCAGGTAAGGAGTAAGGAATTATTACTGGAGGTATTCTCGTGGGAAATTACCATATCAAACTAACATCTAAAGGTCAGATTACCCTCCCAAAGGATATCAGGGACAAGATGAAAATATCTACCGGCGACTATCTCCAAGCCCATCTTGAGGGAGAAAAACTGGTTATGAAACCGATCCGTGAAAAAACAGGCCACGAACTCATCATGGAATATGCACAAAAATACGGCAAAGACCGGATTACTGTCGAGGAGGGCCGGAAGATCCTGGGCAAAATCCCTTTTTCCATGTCTGAGCGAGTGAGGCAGACCAGAGATGAGGAAGGGTTAAATGATTAACTATTTTCTAGATACCAGCGCGTTGTTTAAGCGGTACATCAAAGAAGCGGGCTCGGATAATGTTGCTTCGCTGTTTGAGCGACAAGCCAGGTTTACAATTGCCAGCCTGACCATCTCCGAAGTCCTGGCAAACCTCAGGCGGCTGGTCGATGTTGACAAGCTTTTAGATGACGGCGAGTACGCCAGGTTAAAATCATTATTTCTTGGCGATATTTCGGATGGATTTCTGGACGTGGTTGAAGTGACCACTTCCATCATACTTGAAAGTGCTGAGATAGTCTCCAAAAGGTTTCTAACTCCTATCGATTCCATCCAGCTCGCGACTGCTTTGTTGGCCAATGACGGAGAAGATCTGATCTTTGTTTGCGCCGACGATAGATTGTGCCAAAGGGCCACAGCAGAAGGGCTAAAAGTCTATAACCCCCTTAAGCCGGACTAAAATAGGCCCCGCCTGATAGCGGGGCCCGGATATGTCGCTATTAAATTGTTTCACCGGTTGCTACCCATTTTTGGGAGGGCCGGCCGCCACAAAGGTCAACCGTGGCAACCATCTGGCCAGGAAACGATCCAGCCCCCAGGTCCTGCCCGCACCGCCGAAAATAAAGATGATCTGCGCAAATGCCAACAAGAGCGCAAACTGGCCGGTGTACATGTTGGCCCACCCGGCGGCAAAATACAGGTTCAGACTAAAGAGAATTCCCAGTATTGCGCCGAGGTTGGTGAGCAGCCCCAGGGCTAGAGAAACCCCCACGACAATCTCGCCGTAAGCCGTCAGTGCCCCCAATAATTTGGCGTTTGGCAGCAAAACCTCCCTGGCAAATGTATTGTACCAATCGTACGGATTTCTGCCGAGCATGATGTTCAGGGTCTTGGCCATCCTGGAAATGAAAGTGTTGCTCCCCAGATCCCGCCAACCCAGGTATACCCACACACATCCCACGTATATCCGGATCAGGGCAAGCCATACCGCGCTACCCAGGTGAAGGCCAGCCTTCCCTTTTGCCATCAATCACGCCTCCTCTTCATGGATATACTATATCTCAAATCCGGAACGAGCCCACCGCTTTTTGGAGTTCTTGCGCCATTCTGGCCAGCGATTCGGCCGAGGCGGCAATCTCTTCTATGGCGGCGGTCTGTTCCTGGGCGCTAGCCGATACTTCTTCCGCGCCGGCGGCGGCCTCCTCCGTGATGGCGGCGATAGACTCCACTGATCTTACAACCTGCTGGCTGCCGGCGGCCAACTGCCCGGTGGCGGCGCTGACCTCCTGAATCTGGGCCACCACATTCCGCACCGCCTGAACAATGGTTTCAAAAGCCTTTCCGGTTCCGGCAACCATGTCTGCCCCGACGGCTACTTCTTTGGTTCCGGATTCCATTGTCGCCACAGCCTTTGCCGTCTCACCCTGAATCTCCCGAATCAGCGCAGAGATCTGTTCAGCCGCCTGGCGAGATTGCTCGGCAAGCTTGCGGACCTCGTCCGCCACCACCGCAAACCCCCGGCCTTGCTCCCCAGCCCGGGCGGCTTCGATGGCGGCATTTAGGGCAAGCAGGTTGGTCTGATCGGCAATGTTGGTGATCACCTCAACTATCCGGCCAATCTCCTGCGACCTTTCTCCCAGACCCTTGACAGCCTCGGCGGACTTATCGACCGTATCCTTGAGAGCATACATCTGGTTGATACCCTGGTTGACCGCCTTCTGGCCTTCTTCGCCGGTAGTTACAACGCCTGCGGCGTCCTGGGCCATCTTCTGGGAAGATGTTGCCACCTGCTGGATGGAAGCCGACATCGTATCCACTACTTTGCCGGTTTCCTGCGCCGCTTTGGCCTGTTCATCGGATCCCTTCGCAAGCTGGCTGATTGTTTTGGCAACTTGCTGCGTCACCTGCCCAACCGACTGAGCGGATGACGCAAGCTCTTCTGACGAAACGGCTACTTGCTCGGAACTCTGGACCACCCGCTTGACCAGGCTCCGCAAATTCACCAGCATCTCATTAAGGGCCTTGGCCAAACTGCCGGTCTCATCTTTGGCTTTGGAGGTCAATTGCTCCACGGCCAGATTCCCCCTGGCAATCTCCTGGGCAAATTGCACGGCAGCCGCCAGGGGCCTGGTGATGGTTCTGGAAATGATCAGCCCGAGCAGGATTGCCGCAATCAGGGCCAGCACGGCCACGCCGAACAGCGCCTTGATATTATTTTTCTTAATTTCATCTGCTTCCTTCTGCTTGTGATCGGCAAACCCAACACTGATCTCTTCAAGCTTGTCAAGATTGTTACGGGCTGCCTCAAACAGCTGGTCCCCGGTTGTCATGCTCAAACTTTTAGCCTGCTCAATGCTTTTTGGCTTGCCGTCCTTGAGCAATGCTATTACCTGGCGGTCACTCTCAATCCATCTGTTTAGATCGGCTTCGTAGCGCTGCAAAAGATCCTTTTGTTCCTTGGTTTCCGCTCGTTCCGCATAAAAGCTAACGCGCTCGCGGGATTGTTGCAGATTTTCCTCGATGAACTTGAGGCGTTCGTCAAATTCCTTGCTTTCCGGTTTCAGATTAAGAAGCGTCCTCTCCGCGACCAATGCCTGGTACAGATCCCTGTCCGCTTGCAAAACCTTTTCGATGCTCGGCGACAAAGTATGGGCGTAATAATCCAAATTTTCATCGGTGTCCTGTAAATTCCGGTAGCTTATAGCGACTATAACCCCTGATGCTACCACAAAAACCGCAATTAATAAGTTGATCTTACCTCCGATCTTTAGCTTGTTAAATAGCGATACACTCATGTTGAGACACCTCCTCTAATGGCAGTGTCGGCGATAATCCTGGACAAATCCTGCCGTTTCCGAAAAGCAACCTTTGTGCGACGTTTACAGTTCCTATATGGCATAAGGAAGTTCTCAGTCTCAATTGTGTCTTCCACTCCTATAAGCGAAACACGCCCACCGCTTTTTGCAGTTCTTGCGCCATTTCAGCGAGTGATTCGGCCGAGGAGCCAATCTCCTCTATCGCGGCACTCTGTTCCTCGGCATTCGCCGATACCTCTTCCGCGCCGGCGGCAGCCTCTTCCGTGATGGCAGCGATAGATTCCACCGATCTTACAACCTGCCGGCTACCGGCGGCGAGCTGGCTGGTCGCGGCACTAACCTCTTGAATCTGGACTACAACGCTACGTACCGCTTGAATGATGGTTTCGAATGCCTCACCGGTCCCGGCGACCACGTCAGCACCGGCGGCCGCCTCCCTGGTCCCGGATTCCATCGCTTCCACGGCCCTCGCCGTCTCGCCCTGGATCTCTCGAATCAACGAAGAGATCTGTTCGGCGGCCTGGCGAGATTGCTCGGCGAGCTTGCGGACCTCGTCCGCCACCACCGCAAACCCCCGGCCTTGCTCCCCGGCCCGGGCGGCTTCGATGGCGGCATTCAAAGCAAGGAGGTTGGTTTGATCGGCAATGTTGGTGATCACTTCAACAATCCGGCCGATCTCCCGCGACCGTTCGCCGAGGTTCTTGATCACCACGGCGGAGTGATCAACAGTGCCCTTGACAGCATTCATTTGATTGATAGCCTGATTTACAGCCTTCCGGCCTTCCTCGCCGGTAGTAGCAACGCCCGTGGCATTTTTAGCCATCTTCTGAGAAGATGCCGCCACCTGCTCGATGGAAGCCGACATGTTCTCGACAATCTTCCCGGCCTCTTGTGCAGCTCTGGCCTGCTCGCTGGAACCTTTAGCCAGTTGGTTGATTGTTTCTGCAACCTGCTGTGTTACCTGCCCTGCTGCCTGAGCGGTGGACGCCAGCTCCTGGGAAGAGGAGGCTACCTGCTCGGAGGCGCTGGCCACTTTTTTTACCAGGCCACGCAGGTTCTCCACCGCCCGGTTCACCGCAACCGCCATGACCCCGATCTCATCTTTGCCCCTGAAGTCGACGGTTTTGCTCAAATCCCCGTCAGCCAGTGCCTCGGCCACCTTCTGGACCTGCCGGACCGGGTTCACGATAATCCTTGACACCCAAACTCCGACCAGAACAGAAATAAGAGCTATTATCGCGGTAATAACCAGAACGTTAATACGCGAGGAGTACGCAAGGGCGTCATTTTTCTTGTCCCGTTCCTCCGCCCTGGAGATCTTGAACTTCACAAGTTCGTCTATCTGGGCCATAGCCTTTTCACGAAATGGGCGCACCTCTTGGATGGCAAATTCTCTGGCCTCCTTGTCCCTCCCGGCTCGGGAAAGCCCCAGGAGTTTTTGAATGCGCGCCTGGTAACCCGCCAGATTAATCCGAATCCCGTTAAGAAGTTCAAGCTCCCTGGGGGTGTCAATGTGCGCCTCAAAGTCTTTGATGGCCTTTTCCAGCTCTTGACGTTGGATGGTAATGAAGTTTTCGTATTCATCAAATTCTTGCGAGGTGGAGGCAGTGATATGCTGGTAGATCGCCGTGGAAATGTTCAGAAAGGCTGTCTTGGCCATCAACGAGTACTCTATGCCAAGCAGGTGTTTATCGAAGATTTCACCAGCGCCATGAGCGATTTTGTCCATGTTCTGAACACTGTAGAAGCCAAGCCCCACCATGGTAAGGATCATGAAGCCGATAAGAGCCAGGAGCTTTGTCCGCAACTTCCAACCCGCGAGGAAACTCACCCTTTTTTCCTCCCCTTGCTGCGCTCGA
>JBLNCV010000267.1:0-18514 GCA_050260975.1 Syntrophothermus sp.
TAAACCCGCGTCCGGGTGGTGGTATTGATCATCACCACCGCCGGGCCCACCCGCTTGACCACATCCACCGTGGCCAGCTCAAAAGGGACAGCTTGTCCGGCGTTTTCCGCCTTGGCTTGCGCCGGCTCCTTTGCCTTGGGCGCAGGCCAGACCCTCAGGTGCCCCGTCAACGCCGCCACCAGAAAGCCTCCGAGCAGAATCCCCGCCACGGAGGTGATAAGGTAGGTCCAGACCCCGAACCTGCGGAGGTCGCGCCAGTTAACCATGCTCCTTTTCCATTCCCCTTTCTTTCATTCCGCTATCCTGTGGATCTGTGTATCTTTATCTGTGTATCTGTGCAGTCGCTCTATCCGACGCGGCAAAGCGGCGCCGGCCGGTCGCGGTAAGTCAGAGACACAGTGGCATCCAACCCCACCCGCACCCCTCTTGCGGCAAGCGCCTGTGTCACAGCCGTCATGGCAAGTTCCGGCCGGTTATTTTCCTTGCTGAGATGAGCCAGCAGGATCTGGTTCCGGCGATCCGTGCGGTTTACCTCGGTGATCAACGCGGCCAGCGCCCGAGCCGCCGTCTCGTTGGACAGATGCCCCTTCTCGCCAAGAATCCGCCGTTTGAGCGGCCAGGGATACCTGCCAGCCCGGAGCATTTCCACATCGTGATTGGCTTCAAAGACCAGAAGGTCGGCATCCGCCAGGCCAGCCATCACTTCGGGACCGGCCACCCCCATGTCCGTGGCGACCCCAACCTTCCGGCGCTCCGTGGCAAAAGTGCACCCTACCGGATCAGCCGCGTCATGAGAGGTGCTGAAGAACTCCACCCGGCAGTCTCCCAACTGCAAACCCGCCTCCTTGTCCACAAGCCGCCTCTGCCAGCCGGGGAGTTCGCCGATAGTGTTGCCGATCCCCTGCCAGGTCAATTCGGTGGCAAAGACCGGCACTTCGAAACGGCGGGCCACAATTCCCACCCCCTGAAGATGATCGCGGTGTTCATGGGTGACGATAATCCCGTCAAGTTCCCAGGGGGAGACCCCAATGGCCCGCAGCCCGGCGGCCACCCGCGTCCCGCTGATGCCCACATCAAGGAGAATTTTGGCCCTTTCGGTTCCTATGTAAATACAATTCCCCGAACTGCCGCTGGCCAACACACAAACTTCGATCATTTGCGCCTCCCATTTGCGCCTCCGCCACATTAGCCTCTGGGCAACTTACGCCTCCGCAAGTGCCCGCACTTCAGCAATCCGCCGCTGAAGCAGGTCCTCGTTCCCCGCCTCAACATAGATCCGCAGCAACGGTTCCGTTCCGGAAGGACGGGCCAAAAACCAGCTCCCATCTTCCAGGGAAACCTTGACCCCGTCGATGGTGCTTACGCCGGTAACCGCCTGGCCCCCCAACTCCCGGGGGGGATTGGCCTTCAGCTTATCAATCACTGCCCTCTTCCTCTCCTCGGAAAGATGAACGTCGATCCGTCGGCTGAAGCTAGCCCCCACTTCCCGCATCAGCTCGCCCAGGATCTGGGTGAGCGGCTTTTTGGCGGCAGCCCTCAACTCCGCCACCAGCAAGCAGGCCAGAATACCGTCTTTCTCCGGGATATGCCGGCCGACGCTCAAGCCGCCGCTCTCCTCCCCGCCGATGAGGATGGGCTTCTCCCTCATCAACTGGCAAACGTGCTTGAATCCCACCGGCGTTTCGTAAGCGACCAGCCCATACTTGGCCGCTAGGCGGTCGATAAGGTGGGTGGTGGCCACCGTCCGCACCACGCCACCCTTTCCCCCTTTGTTGGCCAGATGGGCCAGAAGCAGGGAAATAACCTGGTTGGGAGTGATATACCGCCCCTGGCTGTCGATTACCCCGAAGCGGTCCGCATCCCCGTCGGTGGCCAGGCCCAGATCCGCTTCCCCTCCCTTGACCAGGCCAATCAACTCCGCGAGCTGCTCCTCGGTTGGCTCCGGGTTCAAGCCGCCAAAGAGGGGATCCCGTTGTCCGTGGATTACCCGTACCTGGCAACCGGCGTCGGCCAGGATCTGCCCTAAATAATGCCGACCGGTGCCGTACATGGGATCGTAAATAACCCGCAGTCCGGCGTTTCGAATCAGGCCGAAATCCACCAGCCCGCTCAGGTGGCGCAGATAATCCGGACGAGGATCGATCTTTTCAATGAGCCCGCGATCATTGGCCTCCTCCCGGGAAAGCTGGTGCACCTGGCCCCGGCTCAGGACCTCCTCCAGCCGCTCCTCAATCTCCCTGGTGATCTCTGGCGCCGCCGGGCCGCCGTAATCCGGAATGAACTTCAGGCCGTTATATTCCGGCGGGTTGTGGCTGGCGGTAAACATCAGCGCCCCTGCCGCCTTGCGAACGGTGACAGCGTGGGCCACCACCGGGGTCGGTGTATCCTCCGCGGTGACCAGCGCCCGGATCCCGTTGGCAGCCAGAACCCGAGCCGCTTCATCCGCGAAACGCTCCGCCAGAAAACGGGAATCGTACCCCACCAGCACCCCCTTTTCCGCCGGGTAATGCGCCCGCAGGTAACCGGCGATGGCCTGCACCACCAACCGCACGTTGGTAAAGGTGAATGTGTCGCACATCACGGCGCGCCAGCCGTCCGTGCCGAATTTGATCTCGCCCATTTGCCCCTTTCTCCTTAGGCTTTGTTCTTTTGCTTTTACAACACACACCGCCCACAAAAACCTTCGCGGAAAAATCTGGATTCCCTGCCTGCAACTCAGGAATTCTGGAGAATTAGGCTTCCCGGCAAATGGCTGACTGATACGATATTAACCTGGATTTCGCAAACCTACCGGTTAAAAATCATTTTATAAATTGAAAAGGCGAGTTCTCCCTGAAAGTCACACAGGGTGTGCCTTTTCAGGGGGAATTCAGGGGGAGGATTTAGGGGGAACTTGGGTGGCTTGGGAGAAAACCTGGCTGAGCCACGGCCAGAGTTCGCTTAACTCCGAAAGACGCTGCGCGCCTTGTTCTATGAGGCTGGTATACAGTCTTTCCGCCTCGCCGTCGGTGAAATCCCGTGCGGCGATGGGGCGGAAATCGCAGACCGCCACGGGCTTTTCCCGTTTCAACGCCTCTTGCGCGGCCTCCAGATTGCGCAGGTTGCCGCGGCCGAAAGGAATATCCGCCAGAATCACCGCCTGAGCGTCGTCGATCATGCGGAGATTGACGGCATGCTCAGTCTCCCCAACAGGCGAAAACGGCGGCGCCTCGGCCACCGCTATGTCCAGCATGGCGGCCACCTCCGAATCGCTGTCCTGGCGGTTTAACACCCCGGCCGAAAGCTGGTATCCCTGGCGGTGCAGGAGCTCCATCAGATAACTGCCGCCGCCCCCGCCGCAGATCAGGTGCACCCGGCCCGAAACAACCGGTCTGGCGCCCTCTTCTTCCCGCCAGAAACGGGAAACCGGCGCGATATACGGCCGTCCGGTCAGCGCATCCCGGTGCACTCTGGCCTCCACCCCGTAAACGGCGCGGATGTTAGCCGGAGTGAGGACCTCTCCCGGCTCTCCGTCGGCATAGACTCTCCCCTCCGACAAAAGGACCAGCCGGTTACAGTACTGGGCCGCCAGATTCAGGTCGTGGAGAACCGCCACCACCGCCAGCCCCCGTTTTTGGTTGAGCCGCCGCATCAGGTCAAGAACCTCAATCTGGTAGTTGATATCCAGATGGGACGTGGGTTCATCCAGAAGGAGCAGCCTGGGTTCCTGGGCAAGCGCCCGGGCGATGGCCACCCGCTGCAACTCCCCTCCGCTTAAGGCTGTCACCGGCCGGCCTGCCAGGGAGGCCACCCCGGTCTCCCGTATCGCGTCTTCCACCGCCTCGTGGTCCTGCGCGCTCTCCTGGCGAAAACGCCGCCGGTGGGCATACCGCCCCATCCATACCAATTCCTCCACCAGGAAGGGAAAAGCCACAGAGAACTGTTGCGGCACCACGGCCACCTGCCGTGCAATTTCCCTGGGTGAAAGCCGGTTGGCCTCCCGGCCGAAGAGGAGGATCCGGCCCTGCCGGTAAGGAAGAACACCCGTGAGGCATTTAAACAAGGTGGTCTTCCCGGAGCCATTGCGGCCCAAAACCCCCACAAATTCCCCCGCGTTCACCGCCAGGTCGATTCCGGCCAAGACCGGCGCCCCCTGGTAGGAAAAAGATAGTCTTTCCACCGTCAATACCTGCATCTTGTTCCCCCCGATTTAAAGCCGGTCAAAGCGTCCGGGACCGGCGCAAAAGGTAGAGGAAGAACGGGGCGCCGGTCAAAGCCGTCAAAATCCCCACAGGTACCTCAAGAGGCGCCAGAACGATTCTGGCCAGGGTATCCGCGGCCAATAGAAAGAGCCCTCCGGCCAGAGCCGCGGCCGGCAAAAGCAACCGGTGATCCGCGCCCACCAGAAGCCGCATCACATGTGGAACAATCAGGCCCACAAAGCCGACAATCCCGCTCACGGAAACCGCCGCGGCCGCCACCAGGGAGCCCGCCGCCAGGAGAACCACCTGGAGCCGGTGTACATTGACTCCCAGTTGTTGCGCAGTCTCTTCGCCCAACAGCAACAGGTTCATCTCCCGCCTGAAAGCAAAGATGACCGCCAGCCCCGCCAGCACATAGGGCAAGGCCATGTAGACATGCTGCCAGCTACGGGCGGAAAACCCACCCATCATCCAAAAGACGATCTCCTGCAGGCCGTCGTTCTTCAAAACCATCAGGAGGGAGACCACCGCGGACAAAAAGGAGCCCACCGCAATCCCCGCCAAAAGCAGAGAGGTTACCGACACCTTATTTCCCACTTTGGCCAGAAGATAGACCAGCTGGCTGGTAAGCAGCGCCCCGATAAAGGCCAGAAATGGCACCGCATAGATCCCGGCTTGCGCGTTCAACCGAAGGCTGATGGCCACCGTGGCCCCAAGAGCCGCGCCGGCGGAGACCCCGACCACATAGGGATCGGCCATGGGGTTGCGAAAAAGCCCCTGGAAGACCACACCGGCCGCGGCCAGGGCCGTGCCCACCACGGCCGCGAGAATCACCCTGGGCAACCGCACCGCCATTGTGATTACCTCTTCCGTGGGAGACCATCTGGCAGCCGGTCCTTCCCCCAGATACGGCAGCCGGTGCCACAAGATCTGCACCACCTTATACAGGCCGATCTGCACCGTCCCTGTCGCGGTCGCCAAAAGCATCCCCAAAACCAGGGATATTGCTAGAATACCAATGGTTACTTGCTTGTGGAAACCAGCTTCCATAATGCCTCCAATCCATCAAACAGCCTGGGGCCCGGCCTCGTGTAAACCGCCGTATCCACTTCATAGATCTGGCCTTTGCGAAGCGCGGCAATCTGCTGCCAGGCAGGGCGTTTCAGGACCTCCGCCTTGTTGAAATTCGTCAGAATGACAATGTCCGGATTCCTGGCCAAAAGCAGTTCAGTACTAAACTGCGGCCAGGCGCTCTTGGCGTCGAACGCGACATTTTGCGCGCCCACCAGCCGGATCATCTCATCGAGAAAAGATCCCGGCCCGGCGGTCATCAGCGGTTCATTCCAGATCTCGATGAAGACCTTGAGCGGCTTCTGCGCCTTTCGGGCCGCGACCTGTTCTTTCACCTTCTCCAGGCGTTTGGCCAACTCCGCGGTCAGGTGCTTCGCCTCTTCAACGCGCCCCGTGGCGTCCCCCACCAGCCTGATGGCTTCCAGGGTCTCTTCCATCGTCCGCGGGTTGATCACCAGTACCGGCAGGCCCAGGGAGGTCAGTTTCTCCACGGTCTCCCGTTGCAAGTCCCCTTTGGCCAATATGAGGTCAGGCTTCAACGCCAGGATCTTCTCCACGTTGGGGTTGAGATCGCCAATCTTTTCAATACGCTTGGCCTCCGCCGGGTAGTCGCACCAGGTGGTCACTCCCACCACCTTTGAGCCAAGCCCCAGTGCAAAAAGGATCTCCGTATTGCTGGGCGCCACCGAGATGATCCGCTCCGGTTCACGGGGGATGGTCAGGCTCCGTCCCCAGTCATCTTTGACGGTCAGCGGAAACTTCCCGGCGGCCATCGCCGATATCGATTGCGCCACCACAAACACGACCAATGCCAGCAGAACCAGGCCAGACAACAAGCCAACGTTCTGTTTTCCCATGCTCCGTTCCCTCATGTTCTGTTTCCTCATGATCTGTTTCCTCAATTCTGTTTCCCCTTCCCATTTGGTCTCCTTTTCAATGCCCTCCGGCAACCCCCGAAAGAAAAAACCCCGGCCTTCCGCAGAGAAGGTCGAGGATTGCTTTCCGTCTGGATCACGCCGGGCGCCCCAAATATGGGGGCCGTCACCCCGGACCGGCCATCCCCTCTCCGCGGAAGGTTGCTGGACATCGGAACAGGCAGGTTTCCTGGCTGCCGGATCAACGCTCTTTGCGCCTTCCCCCTTCCCTTAAGAAGGAGTGGCATCCGCAAGAACTTCCCGGCTACAGTGGCGGGACCGCGTGGTTACAGGATTCCGGTTTCTGTTCCAATGGCATCCTGGAGCAGCATGGATCCTGTCCCAACTTCCCTTTTATCCCCATCCGGGGCACCTATTCCGGTAAAATCTGTTTAACAGTAGCTTTCAGGTATCTTATTCCACAGTTTCTTGCAAATTCCTCCTGCTCCCTGCCGGGTCTTTCCTGGATCACCGCACACTTAATACCGGCCCTTCCTGGCGCACATAATCGGGGAGGAGTTTGGGAGCTAATTGACTGCTTTTGGTTATGCCTGCTTCCGCAAGTTGCCGGTGGTATTCATGAAGATGATCGAGGCTGAGCCTGCCTGGCTTGGCCTCCCTCGAACGGTGCGCCGCCCAGAGCCCGGCACGCCTTCCAAAAACCAGGATGTCCAGCAGCGAATTGCCCATCAGGCGGTTGCGTCCATGTATCCCGCCCGCCGCCTCGCCGGCCACAAACAGGCCTGAGATGCTGGTTTCGGCCTGTTCGTCGATAAGTACCCCTCCATTCTGGTAATGGAGGGTTGGGTAGACCAGCACCGCCTCTTTGGTCACGTTGATGCCCTGCCTTTCGTATTGCTTGCAAAGCGCCGGGAGTTCTTGCTTGAGAGTGCCAGTCCCCTTGAGAATCTCCACCATGGGAAGGTCCAGCCAAACCCCCTTGCTTCCGGCCGGAAGATGAACACCCTTGCCCCGGCGTTCACACTCCCGGATAATCGCCGAAGTGACCACGTCCCGGGTCTCCAAAGGGCCGGCAAATTGCTCACCCTCCGAGTTTACAATTTGCGCGCCAAGGGAACGGGCCTTCTCGCTTACCAGTTGCCCCGCCATCTGCTCCGGAAAAACCACGCCGGTGGGGTGGTATTGGACTGAATCCATGAAAACCAGCCTTGCGCCAGCGTGATAGGCCATTACCACCCCGTCGCCGGTAGCCCCGTAATGGTTGGTGGTGGGAAAGCCCTGATAATGAAGGCGCCCGCTTCCTCCGGTAGCCAGTACCACCGCCCCGGCCCGAACCACTCGCAACTCCATGGTATCCATGTCCAAAAGCACGGCGCCGGCGCAACGCCCGGATTGATCCAGCACCAGCTCCAGCGCCGCTGTAAACTCCCGGACACGGAGCCGGCGGTTACAAATCTCATCCCGCAGAGTCCGCATGATCTCGGCGCCAATCAAGTCCCTGGCCGAATGAACCCTTCTCCGGGACGTGCCACCGCCGTGCTTGCAAAGCATGTTTCCGTCGTAGTCCTTGTCAAACATCACCCCCAGTTTCTCCAGCCAGCGGATGATGTGCGGGCCGTTCCGCACCAGCACGCTGGCCAACTCGGGGATGTTCGTGAAATCTCCCCCGCCCATCATATCCAGGTAATGCCTGGCCAGAGAATCGTTTGTACCGTCGGCCGCCTGGATTCCTCCTTCGGCAAGCATGGTGTTGGCATCCCCCAGGCGAAGCTTGGTCACAAGGAGCACATCAGCGCCTTCCTCCCGGGCCAACAGGGCCGCGGCCGCCCCCGCCCCGCCGCCGCCGACCACCAGGACGTCCACCACCTCGTCCTCTCTGCCCAGGTCCACCAACCCGAGATCCAGTCTGCTATGGGCTTCCAGCAGATCGCAAAGCTCCACGGGCATCTTTTCGCCCTTGTTGGGTCCAACCCTGATCTGGCGCATGGCAGTGGGCCTGTAGTCCGGGTGAAACTCCCTGATCAGCTTCTCTTTCTCCTGGGGTGACATGACGGGAAAGTCCTGGGAGAGCCTTTTTTCCCTGGTGGTCTCGACCCTGGACAGGGATGCTTTAAGTTGTGGCGGGTAATCCATCAGTTGAAAACCGCCTCCTCCGGGTACCGGCATTATTCGGGTTCGATATCCCGCTCGTTATACAAAGCTTGCAACTCATCCTCGCTCATGTTTACCATCTGTTCCAATTCCTGGTCGAACAGGCCGTCTTCAATCTCCTGGATCCGCTCCGCTAGATGCTGGGCCGGTGGTGCCAGATACCGCCCGTTAAGCCGCCGGGCAAGCAACCCCACCTGGTAATGAACGATTCCCGCCGGGCAACGGGCGGCGCAGGCTCCGCACATCACGCATTCAAAAGAAAGGTCCGCGGCCCTGGCGATCTCCCCATTTGCCACCAGTGCTACATATTCCATTACCTTCAGATGTTGTGGGCAAGTCTTATTGCAGGTATGACAATGAATACAATGCTTAATCTCCGGATAGAGCGCCAGGACCTGTTCAGCGGTAGGTCGGCAGGTTTCCAGGTCATACTGCGCTTTGAGGGCGGGAAAGAATGGCAGTTGCACGAATTCCATGCCGGGCTGCACCTGCGTGCGGCAGGCCAGCGCGGCCTTCGGCCAATTAGTGTCCGGCGTCCGGTAAAAGGTTACGCAAGCCCCGCAAACCCCGCCGCGGCACCCACATCCCCGGATCAGGCGGTGGCCGGTGTATTCCAGGGCTTCCATCATGGTGAGCATAGGAGGTACCTGGTATTCCCTCCCGGCAATATTTATGGGGACGGTATCCATCTGAAGATCCTCCGAAGGAATGACGTAAAGGATGGCGTTATGTAGTTTCCGTCCCCTTTTCATTTTTTAGTCCCATTTTAACCGAGGCACTTAATGCATATCACCGCCTGTACATTTCCACGCCCTTCTCATAAAGATCATTCCCATGGACATCGTTGATCACCACGGCGGGAAAGTCCACCACCTCCAGCCGGTGCACCGCTTCGGTCCCCAGGTCCTCGTAGGCAATGATCTCAGCCTTCTTGATCGACCGGGCGATCAACGCCGCCGCGCCCCCGGTGGCGGCGAAGTAGACCGCGCCGTTTTTTACAATGGCTTCCTTGACCTCCTTTGACCGGGCGCCCTTCCCGATCATGCCTTTTAGCCCGCGCGCCAGCAGCACAGGAGCGTACGCATCCATCCGCCCGCTGGTGGTGGGTCCGGCCGAACCAATCACCTGGCCGGGTTTGGCCGGCGCCGGCCCCACATAGTAGATAACGGCCCCCTTCAGGTCAAAGGGCGGCTCCTTGCCCGCCGCCAGCCCCTCCACCATCCGTTTGTGGGCCGCGTCCCGCCCGGTGTAAATAACCCCGGTGATCAGCACGGTGTCTCCGGCTTTCAAACCCCGTATGGTTTCATCCGTCAAAGATGTGCTAACTCGAATCGGGCCCACGTTATTCTGGCCCATCTCAAACTCGCCCATCTTAAAGGACCACCTCCTTATGCCGGTAGGCGTGGCAACTCAGGTTGACGGCCACCGGCAGGCTGGCGATGTGCGTGGCGTAGACCTCCACATGCACGGCCAGGGCCGTGATTCGCCCGCCCAACCCTTGCGGCCCGATGCCCAAGTCATTTATCCGGCGCAATAGATCCTTTTCGAGCGCCGCGATGTCCGGCAGCGGATTCGGGGCGCCAGCCTTCCGCAGTAACGCCTTTTTGGCCAGCAGAGCGCACTTCTCGAAGCTCCCGCCGATTCCCACACCCACGATAATCGGCGGGCAAGGATTCGGGCCGGCCGCCTTGACGGTGGCCAGAACAAACTCCTTGACCCCTTCCACCCCTTCGGAAGGCTTGAGCATCTTCAAGGCGCTCATATTCTCGCTTCCCGCCCCCTTGGGGGCAAAAACGATCTTCAAACGGTCGCCCGGTGTCACCCGAATGTGGATTACCGCCGGGGTGTTATCGCCGGTATTTTTGCGTTTCAGGGGGTGGCCCACCACCGATTTGCGCAGATGGCCCTCCCGGTAGCCCCGCCGTACCCCTTCGTTGATGGCCTCCTCCAGATCGCCGCCGGTGATATGTACATCCTGCCCCAGTTCCACAAAGAAGGTCGCCATCCCGGTATCCTGGCACATGGGCACCTGCTCCCGCCGGGCGATATCGGCATTTTCCAGAAGTTGGCCGAAAACTTCCCGCCCCACCGGCGACTCCTCCCCGGCCATTCCCTGGCGCAAAGCCTCCAGCACATCCTCCCCCAGGAAATAGTTGGCCTCCATGCACAGCCTGGCCACTTCGCTGGTAATTGTCGCAACCGTCAATTCTCTAATGATAGATCACCCCTATCCGCAGTAATAACCACTCACTGGATCAATTTCCTGCGCATGAGATTAACAGGCAACACAAAGATTGCCGCCCCCACCACCACCAGCCAGGCCAGATCCCCCCACATACTCATGGTGAGCCGCCCCAGGGCCAACCCCCTGGCCAGGTTCACCACATGATAGAGAGGCGTGAACCAGGCCACCGTCTGCACATACCCCGGCAACCCGCTCAACGGGAAGAAGATTCCCGAAAACATGAACATAGGGGTGAACAACAGGGAAAAGAAATAGTTGAAGTTGTCAATCTTGGGCACCAGCGCCGTGACAATCATGGCCAGGTTGGCAAAGAGAAACCCGGTGACCACCAGTATCACGGGGATAAGCAAGGCGTAACCCGACTTTACCAGGCCCATCAGGGTAATCACCAGGAGGATGATGGAGCCGTACCAGACGCTCTTGGTGGTTCCCCAGAGGATCTCTCCGGCCACCACATCGTCCACATTGGCCGGGGTGGCGATGATCGCCTCGTAGGCCTTCTGAAACTCCATGCGGACGAAGCTTCCGAAGGTACACTCGTAAGAGGCGGCAAACATGGCCGAAGAGGCAATCAAACCAGGCGCCAGAAAGTTTACGTACGGAATCCCGCCGATCTTGTCCACGAACATGCCAAGTCCCAGCCCCATGCCGAGTATGTAAATAAGAGGCTCAAAAATGTTCGGCATCAGGCTGGACAAAAAGATCTTCCCGTAGACCGTCAGGTTCCGCTGCCAGACTCGCAATGCATAATGTGAAAGCTCGGGTGGAGAAAAAAGCCACAAGATTTATCTCTCCTAAAATATAATCTCCCTTGCCAATATTTGGTTGGAAATCCTGAACCTATTCCTGGAGCGCCCGGCCGGTCAGCTTCAAAAACACGTCCTCCAGAGTGGCCCGGCGGAGCAGGCTGGACTCCACGGGCACCGAAAGTTGCCTCACCTTGTGAAGGAGACGCTCCCCATCCTGGCCGTAGAGGAAGAGCAGGTCCCCGACCTTCTCGTGGAACGCAAACTGCCCCCTCAGGCCTTGTAGGATACGCTGGTGTTCCGGCTCAGCGACCCTCAGTTCCAGCACCTCCCGGCCGGCATGCTCTGCGATGAGCGCCTGCGGCTCTCCCTCCGCCAGGATCCGGCCCTCGTCCATGATTACCAGACGATCGCAAAGCCAGGTGGCCTCCTCCATGTAGTGGGTGGTCAGAATCAAAGTCACACCCTCGGCCTTCAAGGCCCGGAGTTTCTGCCAGACCATGTGCCGGGCCTGCGGATCCAGACCGGTGGTGGGCTCATCAAGGATCACCAGCTCCGGCCCGTTTATCAATGCCCTGGCAATCACCAGCCGCCTCTTCATGCCCCCGGAGAGCTTTTCCACATTCACATCGGCCTTTTCGGCAAGCTGCACAAAATCGAGGAGTTCCACCGCCCGCCGGCGGGTCTCCCTCCGTGGCAGATCAAAGTACCTCCCGTAGACCAGCAGGTTCTCCATCACCGAGAGATCCGGATCCAGATTATCCTCCTGCGGCACCACACCCACCCGGGTCTTGACCACCCTGGCCTCGGCGGCGATATCCTTTCCCAGCACCGTCAATTGCCCCGAGGTCAGCGGGAGCCGGCCGTAAATCATCTTCATGGTCGTGGTCTTGCCGGCGCCGTTGGGGCCGAGAAACCCGAAGCATTCCGAAGACTGGATCGCAAAATCGATCCCGTCTACCGCCACAAGATCTCTATACTTTTTGGTAAGGCCAACAGCCTCCACTACCGGCCTGGCCGGCTCAGCCACCGGCGCCGGTTCAGCTTCCTGCAAAACCCACACCTCCCGGAGAGGGCGCCAAAATCCTCATTGGTCTCATGGCATCAACCCACACGAACGTTTATTCGTCAAAGAAATCGCAAATCCTTCTCTTTCTCCATCAAGTTTTTTGCCAGATCACGGTCGCCGGCACCGATTAACATAATTGCCGGCACCGATTGACAGCATCTGCCGACTACAGTAGAATGAAGCTGGGGCTTAGCTCAAGACTTTAATTCGTAGGATGGGATCGTCAACCCTTCGGAATGAAACCAGCCACTTTGCGAGAGGACTAACACCATGCGACAAAGGGAAGGACCGCACTTAATCAACATCGACCACAAGATGGATGCGCTGGTGAATTATTTTCGCACCGACAGACGCCTGGAGGCTGCCTATATCTTTGGCTCCTATGGAACAGAGTACCAAACCCCTCTCAGCGACGTTGATCTGGCCTTGCTCGTCACCCAGGGAGTAACAATCAGCTTGAACGATGAATTAAGATTAGGGGCTGAGATTACCGCAATCACCGGCGAGGAGGATATTGATCTGGTCATCCTGAATAAAGTCCCTGTTACCTTGCAGTATCGGGTTATTTCCACAGGAAAGCTGATTTACCGCAAGGATGACAGCCAGCTTGCCGATTTCATCGAAAAGGTTCTGAAATTCCACGGCGACTATAATATCGATCTCACCCATTTCTACCGGGAATACGATGAACACCTCAAGGAGGAGTACCTCGATGGTCGATCCTGAAAAGCTGCGCCAGAAGATCAGCTTCATCGAGACCAGCCTGGCCAAATTGGAAGCATTAAGGACGATTTCGGCGGATGATTTCAAAAACGATCCCTACAAATCCGCCGGGGCCATCCGCCTCCTTCAGATATCCATCGAGGCCATGATTGACATCGCCAACCATATTGTGGCCCAAAAGGGCCTGGGAATCCCCAAAACCTATGCGGATTCTTTTAAAATACTGGCAGACAACCAGCTCATCGAAAAAGAGATGTTGCCTGTTTACATTCAAATGGTGCGCTTCCAAAACCGGGCCGTCCACCTGTACACCGAAGTCGATGAGCAGGAGGTCTACGACATCATTCAAACCCATCTGGGGGACTTTCGAAAATACATCGCCCAGATTACTGGTCATCTCCTCGACACCCGTGACCAAATGTAAAGCCCGGGCTTCGATCGGGTCGATCCCGGGCTTTACCGCTATCTTACCGCTATTTTACCGTCGGTCAAGGCGCTACGCCGTAGTGCCAGGCCAAGCCGCGGTAGATGTAATAGGCTTCCCGCCAGGTATAACCTTGATCCCGCAGCCGTGCTTCCTCGGCCGGGTTAGAGATAAACGACGCCTCGGTCAGGATAGCCGGCATCCAGGTGTAGCGGAGCACCGCAAAGTTGGCGGTCTTGCCGCCCCAGTCAGGCAAGCCCATTCCCTGGACCAGGCTGGCCTGGACGTTGTCCCGCATGTTAAAGTCCGCCCAGCCACCGTACGGATGGGCGTAGACCTCAGTCCCGTTCACCCACCGGTTCACAGAAGCGTTATGATGAATGGAGATAAAGCGGTCCGCCCCCCACTGGTTGGCGATATTGGCCCTCTCCCAGAGACCCACATCGTAGCGGTCCCCGTCACGAGTCAGCTTGACCGTGGCCCCGCCCCATTCCACCAGGATATTGCGCAACGCCGTTCCCACTCTCCAGTTGACATCTTTCTCCATCAGGCCGGTGGGTCCCACCGCGCCCGGATCCCAGTTGCCGTGGCCCGGATCGATCACGATCTTCGTACCGGTAAGCCCGCCCCTGGCCTGTGCTGCCATCACCGTTCCAAGCAACAACACTCCAACCATCAACACCATCACAAGTCTCTTCGACACCAATCTTCGCATGTAAATCCTTACCTCCTAATTCTGCCTGCGTTGTTTCTTCATAGTAGCTTCCACCAGAAAGTCCCAGGAAAAATGCCGACACGAACCCCTCTTCTCCATCACCTCCCTTCAAGGGGGTTGGTCGTCAGAACCGGTAGGCCCAGTTCAAGGTGGCATTTCCGTAGGAACTTTGGTCGACCCAGGCTTTCTTGATCTCCAGCGTCAGGTCGCTGTCCTGGGTCATGGTAAGTGTCAGGCGGGTTCGGAGTTCTGTGGTGAATTGTGGTCCAACTATTCCTGCATCTGCTTGCTCGGTCGTTTGCGTGTCAGCCTGATTGCTCGCTTGAGTATCAGCCTGGTTGCTTGTCTGAGCACTGGTTTGTTGGCTATTGGCCGGCCGCAATTCCGACGGCGTAGTCCAGCCCAGGCCGTGCACTATGCGGCTTGCCTCGACATCCCAGACCAGCGTTTTGGCCACGGCCCTGGAATAGTTCAGTTCCACACCGGCGTCGCCGCTGGCAAACGGGATTTCTCCTCCTGCTGAACGCAGGTTGCTGTACGGAGGGCGAAAACGCCGGTTTGCCGCACCCAGATTTATGTTCAGAAGATTCTTGTCGTCGCGGTAGAGGTCCATACTCATGACCCCCGCCGCCACCAGCCCCGGCCGGTAGTCGTAGTCGCCGGGATTGGCGCTGTATAACGCCAGTTCGGCCACCGTGGTCTTGCCCCAGAGGGCGCCGCGGTAGTCCAGGCTTCCCCCTTGTTCCCCGGCCATTCCGGAAAAGAGCAGGTTCAGGCCGTAAGTGCCGGAAGCCGCCGGATAAGCCAGCCTGGCCGCGGCATAGTTATCGTTTGTAAAGACGACGTTACTGCTGGTTACCAGCGGGTAGTAAGCATCCAAACGGTAAAATAACCCCGTAATAACCAGCCGGTTTGGCGCCTGTTTGACCACCGTAATCCCTTCCAGCGCCTCCGTTGGCGTAGCCGCCAGGAGCCCTAATGGGCCAAGTCTGAACCGCTGCCGGCCCAAAGCCGCCATGCCCTCGCCCTGGTCAAATATCCACCGGCCATAGACCTCATCCGTCAGCAGCAGGTTGCTGTTCACATTCCTGGCGCCTGGCACGGAAGAGACCTCCTGGCCCCAGAGCCGGCGGTTGCGAAAACTCAGCACAACCCCCAACCGGTCGGTGATCTTTCCGGACAAGGACAGATCCAGCAGTTGTGAGATTTCCGCATAACTGTCCCGCGGGGTAGCGGCGCCCGGGTAGAAACCTTGCCAGCCCTCCGCGGTAAAGACCACCTGGCCGCTGGCCCGAATCGGGCTCTGCTTCTCCTTTATTTCCAACAACCGCTTTTCCAGGCCGGGCAGCTTCTCTTCAATCTCGGTAAGCCTTCGGGCCAGGCTGGGGTCCACGCCCTGCACCTTCCGATTGGGTGGAGCTTTGGAATTGGCCGGCCCGGTTAATGCCTGAGCGAACGCCAGGCCAGCCATCCCGGCCAGGAAGCCGAAGAGGAGGAGGCCGAAGAGCACCGGGGCCGGGGCCCAAATTTTACACTGCCTGGGGCGCTGGTCGGCACCATTCTTGTCATATGTCAACTGTTCATATGTCAACTGCCGGCACCCCCGTCAAAATTCGAAATCCACCGCTGTTCTAATCCGGCTGAACGTCCGGTCATCCAATCTGGCCAGATCTCCCCGGACATTAATCCAGGCCGCCGGAGACAGCGCTTTACTCAAGGAAACTCCCAGGCGCATCAACCGGCTCTCGTTCTCACCGCCGGCCAGGGCAAGGGATTGTGGCGAGCGGCTCCCCAGCAATTCTCCGGCCAAAGCCGTTCCTTTGCCTGACTGGCCGCTAAACTCGGCCTGCAGCCTCCCGAATTTTTGGAAGTCCCACTGCGCCGAAAACATGTAACCCCGGGTTCCCGCAGCCAGAGGCAAGCTCCCGCGTACATCAGCCAGCGCGGAGAAGGTCGGGGTAAATCCCGGCCCGGCATACCCTAGCTGAAGATTATAAACGGATCTCTGAGTTCTAAAGAGATCGGCGGAGATGATCGCCGCGGTGGCCGTATTCCAGCCGGCAAATTCACCGGAAAACTGGCGGCTCTGCCAGGCCCCGGTAAAGTCGGCGGAATAACCCCTCTGCCAGTCCCCACCATTCTCCCATTGGTGCGTCACGTTGGCTCCAAAGATAACGCTTCCCACACGCCAGGCGACACGCCCTGCCGCATAATCACCACCATAGTCGCCCACAATCTGGGATTGCCCTCCATTGGTCTCCCAGCGGTGCGCCGTCCATTTGCCGCCGATGGCGGTAACCTGCCCGGCGCCTTTACCCAGCCCGGCGTCTACCCGCAGAGCGGGCATGGCCGGCGTAATCACGGTGTTAGACACCCACTCGGCGGCATTGGCCAGCCGGCTGCTCAACAGGCCCAGCGGACCCAATTGGAAGTACTGGCTGCCCGCCGTAACCTGTACCTTGGGGCCTGTCCAGCGCAGCGTCAGCTCGTTGACCCGGAACGGGTCCCCGGTCAAAGACTCCGCCATCTCCAGTCCGCCGGGGGTTACCCCCCAGAACCCGTAGTTTACCAACCCCAGGTGAAAGTAGACCGGTTTGTAATAGTCACTATCCAGGTTAAGCCTGGCCGCCTGCGTCAGGCGTAACCCTTTGCCCATCAGTGAGACAAAATCCAATTCCGGCCATACCCCTGGGTTTTCCTTTATGTAAGCGCCCAGATCCCCGCCATACCAGTCGCCCGCAATGGCCAGCCCGCCTGAAGCACGCACCGGCGATTGCTGGGCGTTAAGCCGGAACAACTCTTGCTCAATCCGGTCGATCCGGTTATCCAACTCTCCCAGTTGTAGAGGGAGCGACTGCGCTCTGGCCAATTCTCCGCCAAGACTGCCGGTGGGAGGTTTCCCCGCGGCTATTGTAGTAACTGATGTTAGCTGACTGACTAACATGGCAAATGTCAGCCAAAAGGTGATAAAAAAAGTCTTGCGCAACAAGAGACCTCCTTTTTTCAGATCTAATTCGCTCCGGGGCTCCCCCATTCCTGCGGCGCCTAGTTTGCCAAATTGTGCTTCACGCATATCCCCGGCCAACCATCGGGCATAATTAGACTGCCGGACCCCTGTTTTGAATCTCCCTGTTATTGAAAGGAGCCACAACAATGGCAAACATCCTGGCGTACTTCCCCTCGATGGATGACGCCGAAGAAGCTGCCGCCGAGTTACGTTCTCTGGGGTATGAGGATCTCGGGATAACTAAGGTCACCGAATATCCCGGAGAAGGGATTGACCGCTGGTTCAATCCTATGACCGGCCGCATCTCCAGCCTGGCCAAGTTGACCCTGGGAGCGGATTTTAGTGCGGAAGGCGACGACGTCGGCCCCTTGATGGCCGCCGATCCCAGCGCAAGCGGTTTGGCGGGCGGCGGCGAACTGATCCAGGAGGCCAATTTTCTCCTCACTGTGGTTCTGGCCGATGAACAGGTCGACGCCGCTCAAGAGATCATCAAACAACACGGGGGGATGGTGTAACGTTAATAATGATACATTGTCAACACCATGACCAGCATGACTACCAGCATGACCACTGGCATCACCATAACGATCCTTCCTCTCCTTTTTTAGACAAGTTTACCAAAGAACTATAAAGAATTTATGAAGGCAAGAAAAAATTCGCCTTAACGTTAGATGAAGATCTTGACAGCGGTTTTCGCACATGTTAAAATTTAACTAGGTTAAGATATTGGAGGTGACTCAAATGGGTTACGATGAATCTATCAGGGGCGCTCGGCTCTTTTGCCGCACTTTGACATCCGTCGTCTTTGAACCGGCGTTAAAGGTGGCGCGTAGCCATGAAGTCACCGAAGCCCAATTGGACTGTTTGCGCTATATTGCGGGCCGTAAAGATTGCACCTCGGGGGATGTGGCGAGGGGGTTGCGGATCAGCCCGGCTGCCGCCACCAACCTGGTGGACCGGCTGGTAAAAAAAGGCCTGGTCAACCGCCAGGAAGATCCGGAGGATCGGCGTATTGTGCTTCTCTCCCTTACTCCTTCCGGGTCGGAGACCTTCGAGGAAATTACCCGCTCGGAAGATGAAAACTTCGAGGAGATTCTTTCGCGTCTTCAACCCCGGCACAGGGATTTATTGCTGCAAGCGCTGACCGCCTTTGTCAAGGCAGGCGCCATGGAAGAAGCAGTAGCCCAAAAGATCTGCCTGGAATGCGGCAAGTGGCACCAGCCTGACTGCCCGCTGGCTGGCAGCTATTCAGGGTGAAGCTGGCGAAAAATTTTTCGAGGCTTATTTAATGTTATTAAATATAACCG
>JBLNCV010000268.1:0-12063 GCA_050260975.1 Syntrophothermus sp.
GTTGATCACCAGCATGGTGATCCCTACCCGGACCTTGAAGAGGTAGAAGATCACCGTGGCCAGGCCACTGACGCCCCCGGCGGCGATGCGGTTGGGCACCAGGAGCCAATCCAGCGCCAAAGCCGTAATGGATGCGCCGACAAACACCATCAGGTATTCAGAGAGAACGAACCTGCTGGTGAGAAACTTCTTCAAAAATGACCGTTTGTTGGCGCTTTTGCCGGTAGTATCGGCAGTACCCATTTACTCACCTCCGGCCGCGGAACCTCTCCATCAAAACGGCCGCCATGAACTTCGGGATGGCCAACATCCGCCCGATCCGGGCCGGCTGCCGCCATAGGCGGTATAGCCATTCCAGGCCGGAGCGCTGCATCCAGCCGGGAGCCCGCCTGGCCATCCCCGCCAAAATGTCCAGAGTGCCGCCCACGCCAATGCATACCGGCGTCCCCAGTTCGTGCAAATGGTGCCGGATCCATTTCTCCTGGCGCGGCGAACCCAACCCCACAAGGAGAATCTCCGGTTGGGCCTGAAAGATCTTTCTGACCACAGCTGGCTCTTCATCAGGCCGGAAATACCCGTGTTGGACGCCGGCCACCTTCAGCCCGGGATAAGCGGCCATTACCCGCCGGGCCGCCTCCTCGGCGACCCCCCCGGCCGCCCCCAGCAGAAAAACACGGTAACCTGCCGCCGCGGCCAGCTTCAAAAGGGCCGTGGTAAGCTCCACGCCGGTAATTCGCTCCGCCAGCGGCGTGTTGGGCTCCACTGGCTTGTCCGAGGGCTTGTTCGGCGGTTTGGACAGTTGCCTGGAAGCCCAGACGATGCCCACCCCGTCCGCCGTGACCAAAGCCGCTTCCCGGAGGATGGCAGCCAATTCCGGGTCCCGGCGGGAACGCATCACCATCTCGGGATTGGCGGTCACCACCTGGTGGGGCCGTCCCGATCTGATAAAATCCTCGATGCGCGCCAGAGCCTCTTCCATGGTGAGGTCATCCACCGCCACGCCAAGGACCTCCACCCTCCTGGCGCTGTTACTTTTAGTATTTACCTGGACCTGATTCTGAGCCCGATTAAGCAAAATTTCACCTGCTTCCGATCATGCAGATCAAACAGATCTTGGAGAGATCAAACAGGTCATGCAAAGATCAAACAGAGGGCCGAATCGTTGCCAAAGCCATCTGCGCGGTGGCCAGCGCCGCGTCCCGCAAGCCGCCCGGTCTTTGAACCACTTCCAGCGCCTTTTCACGGATCTCCCCGCGCGCTTCCCAGCGCTGCACAATCTCACCGGCGTCAGACACCGGTTTCTGCCCAAAAATCGCCAGTAATGCCGTTACCTTCGGGTCGTAAGCGATACCGGCGAAAGGCACCCCCGACATGGCGGCAAAGATGAGCGCGTGCAACCGCATCCCGATAAGAAAATCCAGCCCGGCCACCATTCTGGCGAGTTCCGGCGGCGATACGCCTTCCCCGGCCACTCTGGCGCTGGGACCAAGCTTTTCCTGGAGATCGCGGGCAACCCGCAGATCGTCCGGCTGGTGGAAAGGCAACAATACAATTCGGGCGCCGTAACGCCCCGCCAGGGTGGCGCAAGCCTCGGCAATCAGGCCCTTGTAATGATGGTTGTAAGTATGGCCATTGCCCTTCGGCCACTCCCTGGCCGCGACCCCGATTACCGGTCCGTCACTCTCCGGCCGATCGCTTTTATGGCCGGCGATCTTTTGCCCGGCCGTCTTCTGCCCGTCAACCTCCAGCCCAAAGACCGGGTCGGCGGTCACGGCAATTGGTGGCCTGGTTACGCCCAACCGGCGCAATTCGGCGGCGGATTCCCCGTCCCGCACGGTAATCGCCTCAACCCTGTTCACGATTCGCCGCACCAGGAGCCTGCCAGCCAACTTTCGCACCGGGCCCACGCCCTGGGCGTAGAAGAAGACCGGTTTTTTCAACAACTGCGCTATCCAGACCACGCCCAGGTAATATGGTATGCTTCCACCGCCGGTTACATCCTGCAACAGACCGCCCCCGCCGCTAATCAGCAGATCGGCGGCGGCCATGGCCCGCCAGATCGCTCCCACACTGGTTCGAGAAACGGCGGAAACCCCGTATTTCCGGGCAGTCTCCTCAGGCCTGGCGGACAGCACGGTGATGGAAAGCTGAGGCTCCACCCGCCGGAGCGCCTGGATCATCGCCGCCAGAACCGCCTCATCCCCCGCATTCCCAAACCCGTAATAACCGGAGATTACGACTCTACTCATCCTGGCCCCCACACCTGCTCATCTCTGATCCCTGCTTTATTCACTCTTTGCCCTTATACCCTCATCCCGGCCGATCCCCGGCGCTGATCCGGCTTGCCCGCCAGCCAGGGGCTCCGGCAATTTCCGCCAGAGCAATAGCCAGAATCCCGATGAGGGAGCCAAAAACCAGCCCCAGAGCCGTCCGCAACGCGGACACCGCCAGAGGGGTGTGAATGTGGGCGAAGGTATTCACCATGGAAAGTTGGCCGATGACGCCCGCCAGCAAAAGCGGCCAGGCCACCCAGAACAGCCACCGTCGCCGGTGATCGGCGGCCGCGCCGTGTTGCGCGGACGAGCCGCCCCGCTGTCCGTTCTGCGGCCCATCCGCGCCATCTTGACCCGCAGTGGCTGAAGTTGCGCCCGCGCCGCGCTGGTTTACCACCCCGCCGCGCACCGCCAGGTATACCGCCAGGATAAAGGCGGGATGCCCGATGAGAAATTCCTTGGTCCGCGGGCGCGCCCCCAACGCGGTCTCAAGCAACCCACGGAACCTGGTCTCCAGGCCGGGAATCGGAAGGCCGGCATCGTTTCCGGTACGCAAGATATACACCAGCCCCACAAGTCCCGCCACCGCCGTCCAGGCCAGAAATTCAAAGGTTATCGGACGCCTCAGCATGGAAATCATTGCTTTCCAGAATTCCCCCGGCGGCGCCGGCCGGCCACCTTCGGAGGGAACGGCAATCTGCCATAGAACATAGAAGAAGACCAGTCCCACCGGTAGCACATGCAGCACCTTCACCCCGACAAACTGATCCACCTTGAGCATGAACGAAAGATCGCTGAGCAACCCGGCGACCAGAAGCGCCCCGGCCAGGGAGATCAGAGCCGCCAGCCAGAAGCCGCTCAGGGCCGCCGACACCTCTCGCCAGGCCAGAAAACGGAAAGGCGTCGCGGGGCCAACATCGTCCGCATCGTTACGGGAAGGCTCGTCCCTCCGGGCATTGTCCAGCCCGTCCCTGCCCACGCGTAATTTAAGCACAGCCGCCGCCGGTCTCAACCCCGCCAGAGCCGGAAAAGAAACTCCCGCCAGCAAGGCCAGAAGCTCTCGCAGCACAATTCCCCTGCCGCTTAAGAGCAGCACCGCGGAGACCAGCAATCCAAGCACGTAAAGGCCAAGCAGCCAGGCAGGCGGCAGCAAGATGAACCGGCGCAACAGCAAGAATCCACTGGCCAGAGCGCCGACCGCCATACCCAGCCATGCCCAGAACGGGATTCGGAAGCTTTTAAACACCTCGGCCCGGCCGATACGGTACCCGGCCCGCTTCAACCCGTCGACCACTTCAGTTATGTAAACCACGTTATATTCGGTAAGGGATCCGTGAGGACCCTTACCGCCCAACCAGGCCTGCGGCGCTGCCCCGCTGCCCAGCTCGCCGCCCGGCCGCACCGGAAACAACCTGAAATAGAGCACCCGGATATTCCGCTCCCGCACGGCCCGCACCAGACGTTCCACCGCGGTATGCCTGGAGAGAATCCGCATCTCCTTGGCGGTGATACTGTGCACCCTTTCCACCTGCAGGCGCAGGTCCTTAGCCAGAGCCTTTTCCCCCGCCTGATCCGCGAATTCCACCATGCCGAAAAGCATCTTCCGGTGCGACAGTTCCGCCGCGATTTCATCCAGATAATATGGCGCTCCAGCCACTTCCTTGCCGGAAAAGATCACCAGGCGGCTTTCCCGCGGGAGTTGATCCAGAAAAAAACCGAACTTCTCCGGAGTCATGGTGGCAAAATTGGTAAATCGCGGCACCACTTCCAGCCCCGCGTGCCGCGCCAGGGCAATCTGGCGATCGGACGGCCCAAGTTTCAAATCCGCCAGATCCGCCGGATCTCTCGCGATATCCAGGACGGGCCAGCCGCCCACGTCGATCTTGCTTACCGCCGCCTCTCCCCGCAGCCGGACCTGGACCGCGCGGGCGATGGCGTTGAAATATGCGACCGCTCCGGGCTCGCCGCCGCCGGCCGGTTCAACTTTGCCGGGCGGCGGAACTCCCGCCGAGCCCCCGGCAGCCGCCGGCAGCGTCAGGTAGGTATGCGCCGGAAAGATCCGGCGCGTACGCACAAGCTCCGCGAAACCAGGCTCCAACCTCGCGGGCAGGGCCCGAGCCTCGAGCAACTCGCGGCCGGCCGCCGCCCGCACACTCCCGTCGCGAATCCGGTGTTCAAGGGTATATTCGGTGACGCCAAGAGAACCAACTCCGGCCGTCTTGAAACGTTTCAACACCGATAGGACGGGAAGGCCATCGCTGCGCGCCACCCGGTTGGCGTCCGGGTAGTCCACCACCAGTTGCACCGTTTTATTTTGCGCCTCGGACCGGTAACGGACAGCCACCGCCCATGCGGCGGCCAAAATCCCGATCGCCACTCCCAAAAGGAGGATCTTCCCGGCCAGATCAGTCTTTCCAAGGGTGTATCCTCCACCAGAGATCTTCTTACCAGGGATGTGCTCTTCTCCCATCAACCTGCCCTCCACTTGGCCCGCCGGTCGCTCTCGCGCATGCTTTGTCCCTAGTATAGTTCAATCGCGGCCGCCGGATTCCTTCCGGAAATCAGGGCGCCGTATCCGGTCTGGCTTCGGGAGCCGCCTCCGGCGCCACCTCGCTGGCTTCCGCCTTTCGCGCGAACATGAAGAGCCGCCCTCGCTCCACCCGAATGTCGGTGATCTCCAGCGGCACCGGCAGGTCCTCAACCCGAATGGGGATCGCAAAGGCCTCCTTCACTATAAAATTGTTCAGAAGAAATTTGGGCAACAGCGTGCGTTCCACTGTCAGCTCCTCAGGCACAAACCGGATGGTGGTGGGTTTTTCGATGGCAAAACTGCCGATCAGGGTTATATTCAGGTTGGTATTAAAAAAGGGAATGCTTCCGGCTACGATGGCCTTGCCGTCCACCAGCCGCACCGAGGAGACCCGCCCTTTGGTGACGGCCCTGGAAAAATAATCGCTCAGGTCGCCCTCGGTAAGCATCAACGTGGATTGCAGCCTGTCCACTTTGCTGATTACAAATTTGCGGCGGCCCAGAAGTTCACGCACGTCTACATCCAGCCCCCGGGCGTCGATGAAGAAACCGCTTACCGCAAGTTCGCCGAACCTGGCCCCCCGGATGTCGATGCGCAAGGTATCAAACGCGCCGGACAGGAGCCGGTAAGGGGGAACAGTCATGACCTCAACATCCACCGTCTTCGCCTTGACCATTCGGGACATCTCGGCGGCCACCAGCCGTTCAAAGAAGCCCGGCAAAACCCACTGGCCCCCAACCGCCACCAGCGCCGTCAAAGCCACCAAAACAGCCGACACCGCGTAACCCCTCGATGCCATCGCACAACCTCGCTTCCTTTTAAAAAGGAGTACCCCGCGGTGCGCCGCGGAGTACCTCACAATCCTGTAAAGCCCCTAGACCTTCTTCTGCTTCAAAAAAGCTTCAATAAATGTATCGATCTCTCCGTCCATCACCGCGTTCACGTTGCCCATCTCGGCCTCCGTCCGGTGATCCTTCACCAGCGTGTACGGGCAAAAGACGTAAGAGCGAATCTGGTTCCCCCAGGCGATCTCCCCGTGCTCGCCCCGCAACGCGTTGAGCTGCTCCTGTTGCTCGGCCATCCGCCGCTCCAGGAGCCTGGCCTTGAGGATCTTCATCGCCGCCTCCCGGTTGCTGTGCTGGGAGCGCTCGTTCTGGCACTGCACAATGATTCCCGTCGGCAGATGGGTAATCCGGATCGCCGACTCGGTCTTGTTTACGTGCTGGCCGCCCGCACTGCTGGAACGGTACGTGTCGATCTTCAAATCCGCCGGGTTGATCACGATATCCGCATCGTCATCAACCTCCGGCATGACATCCACCGAAGCAAAGGAGGTGTGGCGCCTTCCTGAGGCGTCGAAAGGAGAAATCCGCACCAGCCGGTGCACGCCCTTCTCGGCCTTCAGATAGCCATAAGCGTTCTCCCCGCTGATCCCCAGGGTCGCGCTCTTGATCCCCGCCTCATCGCCCGGCAGCAGATCCAGCGTCTCCACCTTGAAACCACGCTTCTCCGCCCAGCGGGTGTACATCCGCAAGAGCATCTCCGCCCAGTCCTGGGACTCGGTGCCGCCGGCGCCGGGGTGAATGGCCAGGATCGCGTTGTTGCGGTCGTACTGGCCGCTGAGCATCAGATCAAGTTGCATCTGATCCACATCGCGCTGAAGATCTGCAGCGGTCGTCTCAATCTCCCCGGCCAGCCCCTGGTCGTCCTCCTCCAGGCCGAGTCCGAGCAGGACCTGCAAATCCTCGCCCCGCTTGTGTAACTCTTCCCAGCGTTCCACCCTGGCCCGTAAGCTGTTCAGGGCCTGGATCACCTTTTGCGCCTGGGCCTGATCATTCCAGAAATCGGGCGCGGACATCTTGCCCTCCAGCCCCGCAATCTCCCGTCGCTTGGCCTCCAGGTCAAAGGTAAACCCTCAATTCCTCAATCTGTTTCAGCACACTCTGTACCGGTGCCTTCAAATCCGTCAACAGCATGGTCATCGCCTCTTTCCTACGCATTAGCGCCGTGGCATTTTTTGTACTTCTTGCCGCTGCCGCAAGGGCAGGGATCGTTTCGGCCCACCTTCGGCCCGGTGCGGACCGGCGTGCGCGCTCCGTCCGCGCCGTTGGCATCGCGGTTGGTGCGGATATTTTGCACCCGCCGCCGGCGCGCCTCCTCTTCTTCCGAGACCAGTTGCACCCGGAAGATATATTGGACCACGTCCTCCTGGATGCTGTCGGTCATGGCCTGGAACATCTCAAAGGCCTCGAACTTATACTCCAGAAGCGGTTCCCGCTGCCCGTAAGCCCTGAGCCCGATGCCCTCCCGGAGGTCGTCCATGTCCTTCAAGTGGTCCATCCACTTGCTGTCGATGGTCCTCAGGAGAATAATCCGCTCAATGACCCGCATCTGCTCCGCGCCAAGCTCGGCCTCCCGCCGGCTGTAGGCCTGAGTCGCCAGATCCGCCAGCTTCTCCTTCAAAGCGCCGCGGTCGCGAATATCCATGTCCTCCGGCTTCACCTGGTCCTTATCCCGCAGCGCCAGCACCTGGTTTACGTGGTCCGCCAGCGCCTTCAGATCCCAGTCCTCGGGGTAGACCTTTTCGTTGGCGTAGGTCTCCAGCGCGTTGTTCAGGACCTTGATCACCATCTCCAGGATATTCTTCTGGACGGTCTCGCCCCGCAGGAGCTTGCGCCGCTGCGCGTAGATCACCTCGCGCTGCTGGTTCATCACGTCATCATATTCCAGAACGTGTTTACGGATGTCGAAGTGGTGGGCTTCCACCTTCTTCTGGGCGTTTTCAATGGCCCGGGCGATCTGGGCGTGCTCAATGGGCTGGTCCTCCTGCCACCCGAGCCGGTCCATGATCCCCATGATTCGCTGCGAGCCGAAGAGCCGCATCAGATCGTCCTCCAGCGACACGTAAAACCGGGAAGAACCGGGATCCCCCTGCCGGCCGGAACGGCCCCGCAACTGGTTGTCGATCCGGCGGCTCTCATGCCGCTCGGTGCCGATGATGTGCAGCCCGCCGAGTTCCACCACGCCCTCGCCCAGCACGATGTCGGTACCACGGCCCGCCATGTTGGTGGCGATGGTCACCGTGTTCTTCTGCCCGGCCAGGGCGATGATCTCGGCCTCTTTTTCGTGGTACTTGGCGTTGAGCACCTGGTGCGGTATCCCGCGCTTCTTCAACATCTCGCTCAGAAGCTCGGACTTTTCAATGGAGATGGTCCCCACCAGCACCGGCCGCCCCTTGCGATACCAGTCCTCGATCTCGTCGGCCACGGCCTTGAACTTGGCCCGCTCCGTCTTGAAGACCACATCCGGAAAGTCCTTCCGGATCATCGGCTTGTTGGTGGGGATGACCACCACCTCCAGGCCGTAGATCTTGTAGAACTCGTTCTCCTCGGTCTTGGCGGTGCCGGTCATGCCCGCCAGCTTCTCGTACATCCTGAAGTAATTCTGGAAGGTGATCGTCGCCAGCGTCTGGCTCTCCTTCTCGATCTTCACGCCTTCCTTGGCTTCAATCGCCTGGTGGAGCCCGTCGCTGTACCGCCGCCCGAACATGAGCCGGCCGGTGAATTCGTCGACGATGATCACCTGGCCGTCCTTCACCACATAGTCCCGGTCCCGCTTCATCAGCGCATGCGCCTTCAGAGCCTGGTTGAGGTGGTGGGTCAGCTGGATGTGGCTGTCATCGTATAGGTTGTCCACCCCGAGCATCTTCTCCACCCTGGCCACGCCCTCTTCGGTGACGGCCACGGTGTGCGCTTTCTCATCCACCGTGTAGTCCCTGTCCTTCTGCAACCGCGGCACCAGCTTGGCGAAGCGGTAGTACAGATCGGTGGACTCTTCGGCCTGGCCGGAGATGATCAGAGGTGTACGCGCCTCGTCGATGAGGATGCTGTCCACCTCATCCACAATGGCGTAATTCAAATCCCGCTGGACCATCTCTTCCGGGTTAAAGACCATGTTGTCCCGCAGGTAATCGAAGCCGAATTCGTTGTTGGTCCCGTAGGTGACGTCGCAGTTATAGGCCTCCCGGCGCTGGGCGAAGTCCAGGTCGTGGAGGACCACCCCCACGCTTAAGCCCAGAAACTTGTAGATCTGCCCCATCCACTCGGCGTCGCGTTTGGCCAGATAGTCGTTCACGGTCACCACATGGACGCCCCGGCCGGTAAGCGCGTTGAGGTAGACCGGCAGGGTCGCCGCCAGGGTCTTGCCTTCGCCGGTCTTCATCTCGGCGATCTTGCCCTCATGGAGCACGATGCCGCCCATCAACTGCACATCGAAATGGCGCATCTTGAGCGTGCGCCGGGATGCCTCCCGAACCACCGCAAAGGCTTCCGGCAGGATCTCCTCCAGGGTCTCGCCGCCCTCCAGCCTCTGCTTGAACTCCGCCGTCTTGGCCTGCAATTCCGCGTCGGTAAGTTTTTCAATCTCCGGCTCCCAGCTGTTGATCACTTCCACCGTATCCGAGAGCCGCCGGATCTCTTTATCGTTGTTATCAAACAGGTTTCGCAAAAAACCCAGCATTGCTATCTCCTTCCATTCAAACCCTCGCTTGCACCAGTTCATTATAGCATTTTTCCCATCAGGAGACAAGGGCAACAACATATCGACCTGATCAGCCCTCGAGGACATCGGCCTTTTGAGGGCATGAAAATCGGGCGCGGAGGCCTCCTCCCACGCCCGATCCGATTTAGTTCAACGCCTGTACATATTGGGTTCCGGACCACCCACCCGCGGCCAACCGCCTAACCCGCCTCGGCGCCCACAATCAGCGACACCCGGCGGTTGATGGCGTTCAGCACCGCGAGCACCACCGCGGATTCACCGCTGTCCGGGCGGACGATCGATGACCCGACCAGGCCTTCCTCGCTGAACGGGGTCACCAGAGTCAACCCGACCAGAATCCCTTCAAACTGGCCGATCTCAAAAGGCACCACATCGTCCAGGATAAAGTTGCAAGTCCCGCGGAGATAGTCCTCCACCGCGTCGATAGTCGCGGCCGCCACCAGGCGCATCCGGTTGGTGGCGCTGATCGGGCCGGAAGCCTTCCCTTCATGGATCTGGTCCTCGGATTTCAGAGCCACCCTCACCTCAAGGAGACCGCCGGAGGCCCCGATAGTAACCGATTGCAACCGCAGCCTGGCCAAAAAAGAGGTCTGGCCGGCATCCTCTTCCTCGATCTGCGCCACGCTGATGCGCCGGTGATCCACCGGCATCGCAAATTGCGCCATGCAAACCGCCTCTACATCACGCACGATCTGCTTGGCGTTGCGGTGCCGGCTTGCCAGAATATGAACCTCCGAGATCCGGCCGTCCTGATCCATAACCACCCGGTTGCTGATAACCCCCCGGATCTGCTTTATCGCCTGTTCAAGCTGCTCGGCTCCCATATGAAGCGCATTATCCCCATCCTCAGTAAGCATCGTCGGCACACCTGCTCTTTTAGCCATGGATTCTCTGCCAAATCTTTACAAGTAATTTATTCGACATTTTCCAAAAGGTTCCTGCCGGATCCAAGAAAATGATAAACTTTTCTGATGGTCTTGGCGAGTATTTTTGGCGAATCAGCGGGCAAGAGCCGCATCAACCAGAGCCATCAGCCCTCCCGACACCAGGGAATGCCCGCCGAGGATTACCGGAATCGGCGCCGCCATCGCAGTCTCGGTAAAGCGCCGCACGTAATCGTCTTGAATCTCGGCGGCACGCCCCAGATCTGAATTGAAACGATCGGAACGCGAAGGGTTTCTCTTCATATGGGCAAAGAGCACCCGTGTATCGATAAAGGCGGCATGGCAGACCCGCCCCAGGTATTGGAAGAACCGGGCCTCTCCCACATCTTCCAAAAACAGCCCCAAAAGAGAAATGACTTCCCCTCGAGCCAACCTGCCCAGCGCGCGCATTCCCCGCTCTTCCGAGACGACCCGCAACTTGCACTCGGTATGGGCATCCAGGTACCCGTAAAGACCGGCGCCAAGCCGGCCGAAGATAAAGACCTCGGCCCGGGGATCCATCAGCGCCCCCGCCGCCCGCTGGATCCGGCCGGTATCCAGGCCAAGCCGCGTCAACGCCTCCCGGGTCTTCGAGCCGCTGCCGGGATGCAGCGCCAAGACCTCCAGATCCGCGGGGGTGTCCACATCGAAAGAGACGCCCACCGAACGTGGCAGCACCGTGGCCTTCAACCCGGCCCGATCCCGCAAAAGCATGGGAAGCTCATTATCCGTCGCCGGCAGGGGGACCAGCCCCAGCGCATCCGCCGGGTTGAAAGCCACCAGATCCCCCGACCAGATGTTGTTGGTGCACAAGGTATTTACTTTATCGACAGCGGCACAGATCTGCTTTAATTCCTGGACAGCAATAAGGGGAACCGACGCTCCCCCCATATACAGGACCTTTTTGAGGTTTTTGGCCTTGATTAGCTCCCAAAGCCGCTTACCCAAGTGAAAGGCTTCGCCGGGCCGATCCAGTTCCACTTCCAGATCCGGGATCCTCCAGGTTACAGCCTCCCTAGCCAGTTCCGGGTAGTTGGTGGACAGGATGATCCGGTCGATCTCCTCCACTTCTCCGGCCTTGCGGGCGGTGTCCCGGGCAATCGCCCACCTGGCGCGTACCACCAGCCATTCCACCTCGCTGGCCGGGGCCCCCCCCTCGAAGATCACCAGGGAGACCCGTTCACCGGCCGGATCCCGATCAGTAAGGTTCGATAAGCCCGTAGTCACCGTCGCGCCTCTTGTAGATCACATTAACTTCTTCGGTCCGAGCGTTGGAAAAGACAAAAAAATCGTGTCCGAGAAGCTCCATCTGCATTATCGCCTCTTCGACGGACATGGGCTTAATCGCAAAACGTTTGGTGCGCACCACCTTCCCCGTGCCGAAGCCCAGCTCCATCTCTTCTTCCTCTTCATTTGGCCGGGCTCCTCCGGAGGCGCCCGCCGACTTTACCTCGCCGAGCAGTTTCCGGTTGATGCGGGTCTTGTATTTGTCGATCTGCCGCTCAATCTTTTCCACGACGCCGTCAATTGAGGCATACATATCCGTGGTCTTCTGTTCGCCCCGGAGCAATAGGCCGTTGACCTGAAGGGTCACCTCCACCACATGCCGGTCACCTTCCATGCTCAGAAGCACCTGGGCGGTAATAGGGCCCACCTCAAAAAATTTCTCCAGCTTGCCCACGCGTTTTTCGGCATAACCTCTGAGCGCCCCGGTGACCTCGATGTTCTTGCCCTTTACACTGATCTCCAAACCCATCAACTCCCTTTGCCTGACAAT
>JBLNCV010000269.1:0-4637 GCA_050260975.1 Syntrophothermus sp.
CCGCCACCAGGTTGGGCCGGAGCATCATGCCCACGCGCTCAAACTCCAACTTGTTGATCTCCTCGACCTTGGAGCGGATCTCGTCCGCGCTGGCCGTGTCGGGAACCTGAATCGCGATCCCCGTTTCGTGGAAGAAGGTCTTATCATGCCGGAAGAGTACGGTCTCATCACCGACCACCAGCTTGCGTTCTCCTTCTCCGATGGTCACCATCCGGATCGGTGGAGCCGACGCCGCTCCCAGAGCCGCTTTGGCCTCTTCGGTCACATCCGGGCACTGGTCCAGCGATCCCTTATTGGCGGCCAATTGCATGGCAAAAGCCAGGCACGTCGGTGGTCCGCACTTGCCACAGTTCTTCTTGGGAAGCAGTTTGTAGATTTCCAGTCCTGTTAAAGCCATCTCTTTCTCCTCTCCCCTTGCCTCAAGATCCTTGACGGGCAAGGATCTTGAGGTATTTTAAATTGATTTACGGCTGATTTCACTGCAAAGTCACCCCTCCGCTCCAAAAGCAACCGGGGAGACTTTGGCAGTTAGATCATCGTATCGATCTTACATGATCGGATCCATGGTCAGAGCCGGGTGCCCCTTCTCCTCCAGGAACGGCAGGATCGCATCCGGCGTGGTCCCCACCTTTTCGTCGGCGATCATGTCGTAGAAGTTGGGGATGCCGAGTTCGTTTCCCCGCTCGATAATCGCGTCCTTCAGGAACTCCTTCAGGTCGCTGGGCATCCAGACCACCCGTTTTAGCCCGCCATCGGCTTTGATAAACTTCTTGCTGACGATGTAGGTCTTCCCGATGCCCATGAAGCCCGGGGTCTGCAATCCGCCACCCACCGTGCCGGCCAGGGTTGAGAACTTCATGCCGCAAGGAGTCTCTCCGGCGTACTCCCGGTTGACGATCATAATCCCGTTGGCCTCCGGCAACACCGCCATAATCGCCTCAAAGCAACCGCAGGAGGTCATGGGGTTTTCCATCATGGAGTACAGGTTGACCTTCTCCAGGGTGCCGCGGGAGTTGGTATAGGTGAACTCGTTGACGCCCCGGTACTGCCCCTTGACATCGTCGATAATCTCGCCCTTTTGAATCGGCTGGTTGGGGCCGGTGGGCGTGATCTCAAAAGCCGCCTTGGCGTCCAGCCAGCTCACCGCGCCGCACAGGCCGACCCGCTCCGGCGCCACTGTGCAGACATGGTTCGGCGCGAAGGACTGGCAAAGGGTGCAGGAGTAGAAGGTATCCACCGCCTCGTCGGTGAGGGTGCGCAACCGGGCGTCCCGGGCGTTGTAGCGCTCCCTGGCGAGCTGGATCTTCTCCTTGACAAGCTCTGTATCGGTAATCAGCGTTACTTCGACCTTATCAACCACCGACATGAACTCCGACTTGTACTTCGCGTAGAGGATATCCCCGAAATGTTTGATCCGGAAACCGGCTTTCTGAGCCTTCTTGCTGATCCGCACCCAGGCGATGTCCCTCTGCGCCGTATGCCAGGCGCCTTCGGCGTAGTTGAGGAAGTAGTGGATCCGCCGTTCCAACACAGGCTCGAAGTCTTCCTGCATCTTCCGGCCGGCCACACTTACCATAATACCCAATGGCAGGACGGATCCCTCCGGAACCGTATCCAGATCCGGGCCGATTACCGTAATCTTTCCGTCCTCGACCTCTTCCATGGGCTTGCTCTGCACCAGTTCAAAGCACTGGGACCGGCCGCCGCCCATCTCCACGTAGGTGTCCGCCTTGCGTACCGCCTCGCCTTCGAAGGCCGGGCCGAAGGCAACCGGAATCGGCACCTCGGTGATCACGATCTTCAAGCCGCGCACCTCGCAGGACTTGGAGACGATCTTGTCATGCGGGATGTTGGAGACCACGTGCTCATAGGTGCAGACACCCGTTGGCAGAATCTGCGGGATATTGGAGTCGACAATCGTCGGGAAACCATAGCTGATAGCCCCGGCCGCCGTGGCATACCACTCGTCGGTAACCTCGCCCAACGCCATGACAAAAGCAAAAACACGGTTCATGTTGTAACGCAGGATCTTCTTATAATCTCCGGGCTGCACGCCGCCGAAGGACATCGCCGCGCGGGTGGCGAAACCGACGGAGTAGATCTGGCTGTAGACCTCTTTGCCGAAGGGCACCAGCCTGGTCTCCCAGCCGAGTTGCACACCCTCTTCCGCCAGCTGTTCCGCAAAGCTCTTGCCGTTGGTCTGACCGGCCATGAAGACGTAGAGACTCTTCTGCTGCATCTCCCTGGCCAGCTTCACCGCCGTCTCATTATCCGGAGCGGCGCCGACTACCGCGGCAAAACCAGGAGCCCGGCCGTCCACAAACTCGATGCCCCTCTCGCGGAGGATTACGTCGGTGGCCGCACCCAGCCAAATCCCTTCAACCGGGGGAGGGCCGATCACATACCGGAGAGCTTCATGGATCTCCTCGGCAAAGAGAGTAGCCATGCCTGCGTCCAGGGTGGCGCCGAGGTAGGGCGTCCAAAGCCGGTCTTTGGGTATCTCCGGTAATAACTCTTTTGCATGGGCCAGGATGGGTTCCATATCGGAAAGTTTTTGGACCTTGGTACCGGTCAGTCCGTAGATTACCGGCAGATAATAACCGGTATTCGGAAATTCCACGGGCTCATTGGGGCCCTTGGCGTCGATGGCTTCCCGCAATTTGGCCTCGGCTTTGGCCACAATCGCGTGGGCGCCGCGAATCGCTCCAGCAGCAATGATCTTAGACAACTAACTCCCTCCTCTTCTCCATGTCAAAGAGTTCACGCTCTTTGGCCACGTCAATACCAAGGGCTTTCCGCTTCTTCCGGAGGTGCTCCAGGGTCTTTTCTACGATCTCGTGGTAGTCATCCACAAACTCGACCTTGCCGCCAACCTTCTTCTCCCAACCCTCGGAGAGAATCCTGGTCACTTCCGCACTGGCTTTGACCGGAGAACGGCCGCCCATCAAGACATATCCGCCGCTGGCAGCCACATAGGTGGCAATCTCTATAGCCTTCTCGGACATCCACTCCGGAGCGATTCCCACCGCGGGAACATCGCTGATATCATCGCCCAGGCCGCCCTCCTTGACAATGGCGCTCAAAACCGTGAGAATCCGGGAGTTATCCACGCAGGAGCCCACGTGCAGAACCGGAGGAATGCCCACTGCCTCGCAAACCTCGCGCAGCCCCGCGCCTGCCTGTTCCATCATCTCGGGCACCATCATCCCGTGCTTGCCGGCGGCTATGGCGGCGCAACCGGTCATCACCACCAGAACGTTATTGGCCAGCAACTCACGAATGATGGTAATCGTGCCCTCATCCTGGGTCACCCGCGGGTTGTTGCAGCCGACAATGGCCGCTACACCGAGGATCCGGCCGGAGATGATCGCGTCATTGAGCGGCCGGAAGGAGGCCCGGTAACGGCCGCCGAGCATATACTCGATATACTCGTGGGAGAAGCCGGCCACCAGGTCGGAGGCGTAGTCGGGAATATGAACCTCCCCGCGGTTTTTGAAGTTGTCGATGGCCACTTTCACGATGTCTTTGGCGATCTCGTAGGCATGGTGCTCGTCAAACTCCATATGCGTGGCGCCGGTGATCTTCGCCTTACGTGAAGTGGTAATCAGCTTGGTATGCTGGGTCTGGGCCACCTTGGCCAGTCCCTGGAAGATGCACTGCACATCCACCACCATGGCGTCCACGGCGCCGGTGACGATCGCCAGCTCCTGGTGCAGGAAGTTTCCGGCGGAGGCTACGCCCTGGCGCATCAAGACCTCGTTGGCCGTGCAGCAGATCCCGGCCAGGTTGATCCCCTTGGCGCCTTTGCTCTTTGCGTACTCGATCAGTTCAGGATCCTGGGATGCGGCCACAATCATCTCGGAGAGCGTGGGCTCATGGCCGTGCACCACCACGTTTACTTCGTCCTTCTTTAAAACCCCCAGGTTGGCCTGGGCCGACAACGGCTTGGGAGTGCCGAAGAGAATGTCGGAGACATCCGTGGCAATCATGCTTCCGCCCCAGCCGCTGGCCAGCGCCACGCGCAGAGTCTGATCCAGGATGTGTTCGGCGTCCTGGTCCACGCCCATGTGGGTCCGGGCCATGGTTTCGACAACCTCCCGGTCCACGCCCCTGGGGGCAATGCCGAGCCGTTTCCAGACCTCCTGGCGCTTTTTGGGCGCCCGGGCGAGATAGAACAGCTCGCCGGACTGTTGCCCGAAAGCCATCAGCGCCTTGGTGGCCACATCCCTGGCAATATCCTCCTTGCTGCGCCCTTCGGTGGGAACGCCAATATCCTTGGCCACAGCTTTGAGCTTCGCCACATCTTTAATCTGGTAACTCTTGGCCTCGCCGTTGGCCACCGCGAGAAGCGTTATGACCATGTCCCGCCCGTGATCCGAGTGCGACGAAGCCCCGGCGGCGACAATCCGGGCCAGGTTTCGAGCCGTAACGGTCTCAAGGGTGGCGCCGCAGATCCCCGTCTTCCCTTCCTCGTCCTTTCCCACCAAACGGCATGGGCCCATGCTGCAGTTCTTGCAGCATGCACCATCAGCCCCGATCGGACAAGGCTTCATGTTGTCAACACGGCTGAAAGCAGTGGAGATCCCTTTTTCCTCCGCTATGGACAGCATCTCCAGGGCAGCCGGGTCGATACTTTT
>JBLNCV010000270.1:0-10708 GCA_050260975.1 Syntrophothermus sp.
AAAGGAATCTACTCAACAACAGGCATGACGGCGCCTGCTTCCGGCAGAATTGCCGCTCTAAATCCATCTCCGTGTTTGTTACGGATATACTCAAGAGCTTCTTTCAAGCTTCCCGCATGTCTGAAGAACATTTCTTCGGCAAACTTCTTGTCTAACCCGGAGACCAACACCACCTCCTTCTTACGTAGCACAGTGGCGAAAGCATACGCTTTGTGCCCACCCATGACAAAATGTTCTTTTAAGCGGTGGATGATCTCATCGGGGCTTTTAGCCGCCAACATCCACTCTTCAAAAGTCTTATCACCTGTACCCTCGGGGCATTCCGCCAGTAAAACCACCGTTCCGCCATCCCTGGCCACAACTGCGGCGTTTTCCAGGGCCTTTTGCGCTTGATAGAGGTTGATATCCTTCGGATACCCGCCGGCGCTGGCGATAACCAAATCCGCCTGTTCGTGAACAGGAACCCTGTACATGTCCGTGAAGGTCGCCACGCCGGCAAGCCAGGCCTGTTCCATGCCCCCGGCCACCACTTCCACGATCTCTTTGGAAGTATTGGTCACCACGTTGAGGATAAAATCCAGCCCAACCTTCCGGGCCGCCTCCAGCATCTCTTCATGGATCGGATTCTGTTCCAGCCTACCGGTCAATACGCCGGTGCGGACGAACATGGAGTGGTTGTTTTGGACCGTCTGGCGCCCGGCCACCCCAGGCAGGATCGATTTACGCCCTCCCGAAAAGCCGGCGAAATAATGCGGCCCAATCACCCCGGTGGCGATTACCAGATCTGCTTCCGCCACATGCCGGTTGACCAAAAGTTCGTTGCCCGATTGCAGTTTCCCAAGGCTGACAAGTTCCTCGTCGCAATTATGGTTGATGAACCGGTATCTCTCCACGATCTCTTTGCCGTAAAGCTCTTCCATCTCCTGGCTGGTCTGTCCCCGGTGAAGACCGGTAGCCACCACGAATTTGACGGCCTCCGGGGCCAGCCCGGCCTCCCGGAGTTCGTCCAAAAGCGGGGACAACATAAAACGATGAGGCGTTGGGCGCGTAATATCGTTTACGATCACGACCACAGACTTTTTCCCCCGCGCAATATCGGCAAGCCGCGCAGCGCCTATGGGGGTGCTAAGTGCTTTCTTGACGGCATTAACCGGATCCGAAACACCCGGGCGTTCTTTTCCGTGAATCACGCCACTCACCCTGGAATCCTCAATCACCAACTCCTGGTATGACTTCCCGTACTTAAGAGGTATTTTCATGGTTTCCATCCCCCGGCTTCAATAAATGGATCTCAGTTAAAGTTAAGCAAAAAGCGTGCCCTTCCTTTTTCTCCGAGCCCCCGTGCAAAATTGACCAGTCCCCAACCGGAAATGTTGCAGAGAGGCAACAAATGTTGCAGATCTAAGATTATCCCTTTTCCAGGATCTCCCGCAGCTCCTCCCGGCTGATCCCGCTCTTGACCGCTATCCGCCTGATCCGTTGCCGGAAAGAGGCCGGCGGCAAAGCGACAATCTTGCCACGCCACGTTCTTGTCCGGGCGGCGTTTAATTCCCCCAGCCTTTTCAGGGTTCGAATCCAGACCCGCGGGTCGCCGCCCTTCTCCAGCACATAATCGTCCGCCGCCCGGTCAAATCGGTTGGACAGAACTTCAACCAGGCGGGCGTTATAAATGAGGAGGAAGGCCAGGGCCACCACCCAGCCGCCAAAGGGAGTGGAACCGAAAAGATCCCAATAACCCAGCACCAGCGCAAAAACGATCGCCAGGCCGATGCCAAGAATTTGCAGGGCGACCTTGAGTAAAGGATGCCACTTTTTGAGGTGTCCAATCTCGTGAAGGAGCACTCCCTGGCGCTCCTCCGGATCCAGGTGCGACAGCATGTAGTCCGTGAGAAAGATCCGTTTGTGCAGAAAGCCGGTAATCATCGCGCGGGCCATCCGGCCGGTGATCACTTCTAAAACCCTCACATCCCCTACGTCGATATCAGTTTTAAGAGCGATCTCACGGATCTCTTCAAGAACCTTTTTATCGCGTAAGGGATGGGCGCGCATGGCGGATACCACAAGTTTCGGGTAGAATAAGAGCAAGACCAGAATAACCCCAAAGGCCAATAACGGCGCGGAAACCGTCTCCCTGCCCAACCTGGCGGCAACCCCGTAATCAAAGAGCCCTCGCACGGCGACAATCGGCAAAAGGATCAGGGCAAATTGTTTCATCCCGCCGCCGTAGTACTCCAAAATTGTCCATTCGGTCCCGCCGCCGGCTTTTTCAATCCGGTAGAACCCCACCAGCACTCCGCTCCAAAAAAGCCAAAGAAGAGCAAGGAGTAAGAGATCCGCCGTTATCTCCCGGCTGAGCCCGTGCAGTTCAGGTGCAGCAAAGACCAAGATTTGGCTGGGCACAAAGTGAGCATACAACCAGACCAGGGAAGCCACCCCGATCAGGCCCAACGTCCCCACTATCCCCAACAGCCTTGCTCTGGCCTTGGGCCCTACCCGACGCCCCCCCAGAATCCCTCCCCTGGCAATTTCAAGCGGCGCCAGCCAGGCGACAAGGCCGATACCGATGAAGAGCAGAAAAATCACCGCCCCCGAGAGCCACAACGGCCGAAGGAGGTCCCGGAAGGTGATTCCGTAATTTATATGTAGAATCGGAATGGTCGATACCACGCCCGAGGTGGGAAAGAGAAGATCCACCCCCAAAAAGCCCGGCTTATACCCCCGGTGAATATTTTGGGTCACATAAGCCGGAGGAATATTGTGCTGCAATTTGCTGGCGGGAAAGAAGACCGTGACCGGAAGCCTCAACACGCCGTATTTGCCGAAAACTCGGAGGAAGGGGCGCACGTCCACTGAAATCTCCCTGCTCAACCCCCTTTGTGCAGTGAATTTGTTTACCCTGGCAAAAAGGTAGGTATACTCCGTCTCCAGGTATTTTTGATCCTGTTGCAAGGTGCGCTCCGGCTGCGATGGCCGCCACCCACGAGTGGATAAAAGGTCGCGAATAAGGGAGGCCGTATATGGAAAGTTATCCGGAAATTGAAACTGGATCCAATCCGGTTCGTCCTGTTCCGAGCCGAACCACAGGGCAAATTCTTCGCCTTCCTGGGCCCTAACCAGCGCTGGATAATCGTAAAAGACGCAAAACACGAGCATCAGGCTCACCAGAAAAACAGCCAGTCCGGGTTTCCGCCAACGCAACAACGATCCCCCCTCTCGACGATCAAAAGTGTGTCCAGGTGAAGCAATCATAACACGCTAAAAAAGGCTTAAGTTAGTGGTCAAATTTGTCGGATAATATTTAGGAGAAATCAGTGCACAAGCAGGAGGGGTTACCCTTTGAAGAAAAGATCCTTATCGACGCCATCTGCAAAAAAACCGCCCCGCTTGAGACCCGGCAAATGGCGGCAAAGTCTGGGCAGCCGGGTCACTGTCGCCCAAGGGGTTCAATGGGGGTTTATAGCGATTCTCTCATTGATGATCATCTTTAGCGGGATCGTGATCTACAATGCCCGCCGCGTAACCACCGGCATCGACCATATCAATGCTAATCTACTCCCCGCCACGCAGGGGATTGGAGAGGTCCTTCTGGAAGCATCAAAGCTTCAGAGTGACGTGCACACGACCTTTTTAAGCGAAACACCGGAAGCGCTGGCGGAATTGGGCACAAAACTCTCCTCGCAAGTGGGAGCCATGGATAACCTCTACCTGGCGCAGATCATGAACTCCATGGACGGCAACATTCCACCCTCCCTGCAAGAGTTGTCCAAAACCATGAAAGAGCTTCAGCAGCAAGGCCAGGCCATGTCCTCCGCAAGTTCCGGCCAGCCCCGGCAAGGCGGCAGCAATGGAATGGACGCCGTGGCCAGCCTGTCCAGCAAGATGGAGCAAACGGCCACCACGGCCAAGCTCGTCCTGTGGAACAACACCCTCCAGGAAACGACAAAGGTCGCCTCCACCAGTTCAAGCACCACAAGATCCGCCAGCATCCTGGCGGTATGCGTAATCTTCCTGAGCATTACCCTGATCGCCATGATCACCCGTTCGCTAAAGAGAGTGAACCTGGAGGTCAAAGCAGCGGCCGAAGCCTCCGCCCAACAAGCCGAGCAATCGGTCAAGGCCACGGAGGAGGCCATCAATTCCGCCGCCCAGGTAAAAACCGCTTTTGACGACGTACTCACCGCCATCAGCGAAGTGATCAAGGGGACCGAAAGTTCCTCGGCAGCCGCCGAAAACATCTCGAAGGCCATGAACCATGTTTCAGCGCTGGTGGAGAAGGTCGTCAACCAATCGCACCGGACCCTTGACGCCGCGGAGGAAACTTTCAAGGTGATCAGCAACACCGAAGAAAAGATCGGCCGGGGTAACCAGGTGATCACGCAGACGGTCCAAACCATCGAATCCTATGCCCAGACCACCGATACCATCAAGGGAAAAATTAATAGTTTCGAGGACGAGATTCGCCAGGTGGATGAGATACTGGAAACGATCATCAGCATAACCGATCAGACCAACCTCCTGGCGCTTAATGCCGCCATCGAGGCCGCCAGGGCCGGAGAGCACGGCAGGGGTTTCGCCGTTGTGGCGGATGAGGTGCGAAAGCTGGCCGAAGCCAGTGCCCGGGCCACGGAGGAGATCAAAAAGATTACCAGGGGTATTCAAAATGCCACTGGAGAAGTGATCTCGTCGATGAATCATACCATCAGCGGCGTATCGAACGTCTCCCGGGACGCCACCGAAGTGGCGGATGTCTTCGCAAAGATCTCCGCAGCCTTCAACACTATCAAACAGAATATCGACGGGAGCGTGGAGATCGCCAAAGAACAGGCCGAGGGAACCCAGGAGGTAAAAGTCGCGGCAGCCCAGGTGCTGTCGGCGGTGGAACAGATTGCCGCCCAGGTGGAAGAGACCACCGCCTCCATGGAGGAACTTGGTTCCCAGACCGAGGAGATCAACAGGGTTAACGGAAAATTGCTGGCGACCATCGAGCATCAGGCCGAAATTGCCCGGAACCAGGTCACCCTGGCAAAAGACGTAATTGGAAAGATCCAAAAATTAAGCGCCCAGGGCGCCCAATAGGGCAAAGCCGGCCGTTGCCTCGCTGGACCGTCTCCTCCCCGGGGGAAAACTAAAACAGCTTAAGTTTTCGTCCAAACCTGTCGCATATAAAGATAGGAGATAAAACACCGGGTAGGAGGAGACTACCGTGAAAAAGCAATCCTTATCGACTTCAAAAACACAAAAACCGCCTCGGTTTTGGCGCGGTAATTTGTTAAAGAGGCTCGGCGAAAAAGTAACGGTAGCCAAAGCGGTTCAATTGGGGTTCATGGTCATTCTCTCATTGATGATGGTCTTCAGCGGAATTGTGATCTATAATGCCCGGCGTGTAAACTCTGGCATCGACTACATTGATGCAAAATTACTCCCCGCCACTCAGGCCATTGGAGAAGTGCTGGTTGAGGCATCGAGGCTCCAATCCGACGTCCAAACAGCCTTTTCAAGCCAAACGCCAGAGGCTCTGGCAAAGTTGGGCGATAAACTCTACTCGCAAGCGGGGGCCATGAACGATGTCTACCTAGCCCAGATCATACAGTCCATGGAGGGAAACATCCCACCCTCCTTGGAGGAGTTATCCGAATCCCTGAAGGAATTGCAGCAGCAGGGCCAAAGCATATCCTCGGCCAATTCTGGCGAGGCCAGGCAAGAAAGCGGCAATGGGCTGGACAAGGTCGCCACCCTGGCCAATAAGATGGAGCGCGCAGCCACCACAGCCAAGCTCGTCCTATGGGGCAACACCCTCGAGGAGACGAAAAAGGTGGCTTCCACGAGTCTGAGTACCACAAGACTCGCCGGCATCCTGGCGATATGCGTAATCCTCCTGAGCATCACCCTTATCGCCATGATTACCCGAGCACTAATAAGAGTCAACCAGGAGGTCAAGACGGCGGCCGAAGCCTCCGCGCAACAGGCTGAACAGACATCCGCGGCAGCGGGGGAGGCCATTAACTCCGCCGTGCAGGTCAAGGCCGCTTTTGAGGATGTCCTGACCGCCATCAGCGAAGTTACAAAAGCGACCGAAAGTTCTTCGGCGGCGGCTGAAAACATCTCCAAGAACATGAACAATGTCTTCAGCGTAATTGGCACCACCGAGGAAGAGATTGTCCGGGGCAACCAGGTGATCAGCCAGACGGTTCAAAATATCGAAGCCTACGCCCAAGCCACGAACACCATAAAGGAAAAGGTCAACAGTTTTCAGGCCGAAATTCGCCAGGTGGACGAGATACTGGAAACGATCACCGGCATAACGGATCAAACCAACCTTCTGGCGCTCAATGCCGCTATTGAAGCCGCTCGAGCCGGGGAACACGGCAGGGGCTTTGCCGTGGTGGCGGACGAGGTGCGAAAGCTGGCCGAAGCCAGCGCCCGGGCGACGGAAGAGATCAAAAAAATCACCAATGGTATTCACGATGCCACTGGTGAAGTTATTTCGTCAATAAACCGGACCATCGGCGGGGTGACAAAGGTATCCAAGGACGCCACAGAAGTGGCGGATGTTTTTGCCATGATCTATGAGACCTTCAGCAACAGGGTGAAAGTCGCCGCAACCCAGGTCCTGTCGGCGGTGGAGCAGATTGCCGCCCAGGTGGAACAGACCACCGCCTCCATGGAAGAACTCGGTTCCCAGACCGAGGAGATCAACCGGTTCAACGAAAAACTATTGTCGGTTATCGAGCGCCAGGCCGAGATTGCCAGGAACCAGGCGGCCCAGGCAAAAGACGTCATCGAAAAGATTCAAAAGCTGGGCGCGCAACGCCGTCAAGCCGCGCCTGCCGCCTTGGTCAAGCCAATCTCCTCGTCGGTGAGGTAACATGCCGGGTCGGATTCCCAGAGATCCCCGGTGACAGCCTCGGCCCGCGCCCGGAAATTGCCGTTGCAAGCGTCAAGCCACTGGCATTTGGCGCAACGACCCTTGAGGAGCGGCTTGCGATTTTTAAAGCCGGCCATAATCGGGTTGGAAGTATCGGTCCAGATCTCCCCGAACTTCCGTTCGCGAACATTGCCGAAAGTGATGTGCTGCGTGAACTGGTCGGGATGGACATACCCCAGAGGATCCACCTCCGCGATGGCGATCCCCGAACGGTTGCCCCCGTTGGTGTTTCGCACCAGCCTGAGGATCTCCTCAGCCCTGGCTGGATCTTTTTTGCGAAGCTGGAGATACATGTAGATGGCGTCACAGTGGTTGTCCACCGTCAGTATCTCCTTCGTATTGCCACGGCGGGCAAAGTCCAGCGTACGTTCCATAATCAGATCCATCGCCGCCCGGGACTCCTCGCGGGTCACATCCTCCTTGACCATCTCGCTGCCCCGGCCGGAATAGACCAGGTGGTAAAAGCAGACCCGGTTGATATTTTTCTCCTCGATCAGGTCAAAGATGCCGTTCAATTGATCGTAATTGTGCCGGTTGATGGTAAAGCGCAACCCCACCTTCTGACCCACCGCCACACAGTTCTCGATACCGCGCAGCGCTGCTTCAAAGGCCCCGGATTTGCCCCGGAATTTATCATTGGCCTCTTTCAGGCCGTCCAGGCTGATTCCCACGTAGCCAACGCCAATCTCTTTCAAACGTCCGGCCACCTCACGGGTGATTAACGTCCCGTTGGTGGAGATCGTTACCCGGATGCCGCGGCTTGCGGTATACTCCGCCAACTCAAAAAAATCCGGCCGGATTAGCGGCTCGCCGCCCGAAAAGAGCAACACCGGCACATTAAACTCCGCCAGGTCGTCTATAAACCTCTTGGCCTCGTCGGTAGTCAATTCCCCCTGGTATTTCTGGTTCTTCGAGTCCATGTAGCAGTGTATGCAATTGAGATTGCAGGTGCGGGTCGAGTTCCAGACCACCACCGGGCCCTGCCCGGCGATAGTGCCGTTCACCTGACCCTTGGAACGCTCCGTATAGCGAAGCGAGTCGCCAAAGTCGCTAGATCCCACCAGAAGCGTGGTTACACCAATCATTGCCTTCTCCCCTTAACCCTCGTTTCATTTTGTATGCTGGCACACGACAAGCATGCTAAATGGATATTCTCCCCGCACCGGGCTATTCCCTGCTAAAATTAAACGATTCTGCTCACCCTTTGGTTCCCCGGCTCTAAAACAAACCTCTGTAAAGCGCTTGCAACGCCGCCCTCATCATTGGTCCCGCTTACAAAATCCGCAGCAGCCCGCAAAGCTGCAACCCCGTTGCCCATCGCCACCCCTATGCCCGCATATTCAACCATTTCCAGGTCGTTAAAGTCGTCCCCCACCGCCAGAATCTCCTCCGGCCCGAAACCATAGTGCCTGGCCAGGACCTCAACCCCGTGCGCCTTGGAACAGGCCTTATGAAAAATTTCTATCCCCCAGGTAGGCGTCGCCTCCTCGCCGTAGACGATAATCTTCGCCTCCGCGCCCAGAGCCTTTTTCAGGGGCTCAAGGAGCCGCCGGATCTTCTCCTGGCTGTCCACAAACATCACCTTCAACGGCTCCTTGATCGCAAGCGGCAACAATGATTCGACCCGCGTGATGGATTGGCCCGCCAGTTTGTGAATCTCCGCGTCTTTGGACGGGTCATCGTAGAAGAAGTATTCGCTTTCCAGAAAGTTATCCGCAACAATCGCCGCGAGGTGATGCTCCCGGCCCAACTCCACGGCAAGCTCCGCCTGAGCGGTCTTAAGCGGCAGGTGCTCCAATAAGGCCCCGCTCCACGGGCCCAAGACCACCGCTCCGTTATGCACCACGAGGGGCAGATTAAGCCCCAATTCCTCCGCAATGGGCTGCGTCGACAAAAGCCGGCGGCCTGTGGCGATAGTCACCACTACTCCTTGCTGCCTCGCGGCGGCAATCGCTTCTTTCACACCGGGGGCTATCTTCCCGCGGCTGTCCAGGATGGTTCCATCCAGATCCAGAGCCACCAACCTGATTTCCGGCGTTACTCTCGTCATGAAACCTGCCAGCACCTGCCAATCAACATTCTATGATTCCATAATCTCAGGGAATGCTTCGCCTTTTTTGCCGGAGTTCCTGCTTTTGAACGTATCGCCGCCTGGCGAAAAGGAAATACTGCCCTAAAACGAGGAACTAAAATGGGCAAAACCAGCTTGAAAGGCAGAAGTCAACGGCAATTTCTGTATCTTTTCGTCTTTATTGCGGGGGCCAGCACCATGGCCCTGGAGATGGCCGCTTCGCGGCTTTTGGCGCCGAGTTTCGGGACGTCGCTGATTGTCTGGGCCAATCTGATCGGCCTGATCATGCTGGCCCTCGCAGTAGGATATTATCTGGGCGGTCGCCTGGCCGACCGCCACCCGGATGTTTCGCTCCTCTACGGGATTGGCGTGGGGACCGGGCTCTACTTCAGCATTATTCCCCCCATCACCCGCCTGATCCTTCAAATGGTGAGTCGGGGAATCATGCACACCTCATTCTACCTCACGGCCGGTTCATTTCTGGCCACACTTCTGGTCTTCTTTATACCGGTGGTGCTGCTGGGAATCGTCAGCCCCTTCAGCATCCGGATTCTCACAAGCAATGTGGATCGCGCCGGCAATACGTCCGGAAATCTTTACGCCGTCTCCACCCTGGGCAGCCTCGTCGGCACCTTTGCCTCCGCGCTGCTGATTATCCCCGCCCTCGGCTCCCGGCAGACCGTCTATATCTTTGGTTTTCTTCTTGTTACAGCCAGCGCCCTGGGGTTAGGGCAACAGCGATTTCTTCTTTTGCCGCTGCTCCCCCTGGCGATGGCATTTCTCGGGCCCACCGGCATTAAAGCGGATCCCGCCACCGTTTTTGAAAAAGAGACGCCGTACCAGTACGTGCGTATCCTCCGGGACCGAGAATGGCTCTACCTGGAGACCAACGAAGGCGGCGGCATTCAATCATCGTACCACCCCACGCAATTGCTCACCGGGTGGTATTCCGACTATCTGCTCATGTTGCCATACCTGCGGCCTGAAAAACAGCATAAGAGCGTCCTGGTGGTGGGCTTTGCCGGGGGAACCATCGCCCGGCAGTACCACTATTTACTGGGTGATGCTTTTAAAATCGATCTGGAAGGGGTTGAACTCGATCCGGAGATTGCCTCCCTCGCCAGGAAATTTTTCGGCATTACCGGCCGCGAAGGCCGGGTCTTTGTCGCCGACGGGCGCATCTACCTCGCGCAAACAAAGAAACGATACGATATCATCATTGTCGACGCTTACAGCAATCAGATCTACATACCCTTTCACCTGGCCACGCGGGAGTTTTTCGCCCTGACCAGAGAGCACCTGCAGCCGGGCGGGATTCTGGCGATCAACGTCAACGCGCTGGAGCCCCGCTCGCCGATCTTGCAGAGTATCGCCACCACCATTCGTACCGTCTATCCATTTACATACATCGTCTCCACAGGCCGGGAAAGCCTCAATTACCTGGTGGTGGCCAGCGCTTCCCCGATTGATCCGGCAATTTTGGCCACCGGCGTGGAAAACCCGCAGCTTCACGCCATCGCCTTTCGTTTTCAAAAGAATTTTTCAGCATCAAATGGAACCAGCCGCCTGGACGGCCACGCTACTTTCCCCTCCCGGCCGGCCCTGGTGCTTACGGATAACCGCGCTCCTCTTGAATTCCTTACCGACGCCATGGTTCTCGGGGAACTGGTGGATACTCAACAAAGGCCACGCACCCGGGCGAACTACTCAAA
>JBLNCV010000271.1:0-3971 GCA_050260975.1 Syntrophothermus sp.
ATCCGCCAGCCGATGGCGGCCAGGCCGTCAAGAAGGATGTCCCGCCGGCGTTCATAAACCATGGCGTTTTCCCGTGTGAACTCCTGCGGCCCGGTGAGGGCGGCGATGCCAGCCTGCTGCACGGCGATAAAGACGCCGTAATCGATGTTGGATTTAACCCTGGCCAGAGCTTCAATAGCTACCGGATTTCCGACCACATATCCGATCCGGCAGCCGGCCAGGTTGAAGGTCTTGGAGAGGGAGTTGAATTCCACGGCCACTTCTTTGGCTCCCGGGACTTCCAGGATGCTGGGCGGCCGGTAACCGTCAAAGGTTAGCTCCGAGTAAGCCAGGTCGTGGCAGAGCAGGAGATCATGCTCCCTGGCAAAGGCCACGGCTTTGGCGAAGAAGTCTTTGTCCGCGACAGCGGAGACCGGGTTGTTCGGATAATTGAGGATGAGCAACTTGGCTTTTCGGGTCACATCAGGAGTCACTTCGGAGAAGTCAGGAAAGAAGCCATTCTCCTCTATAAGCGGCAGAGGGTGCAACACCCCGCCGGCCAGGATGATGCTGGCGCTGTAGATGGGGTAACCGGGATCCGGCACCAACGCGATGTCGCCGGGGTCCACGAAAGCCTGAGCCAGGTGGGCCAGGCCATCCTGGGAACCCATCAAGGTGAGGACTTCGTTGGCCGGGTCCAGGTCCACGTTGAAACGCCTCTTATACCAGCCGGCCACCGCGGCTCGAAACTCCGGCGTGCCTTCCGAAGAGGGGTAGCCATAAATCCGGGGATTGGCCACGGCACGGCTGAGCGCCTCCTGCACATGCTCCGGAGGCGGCTGATCGGGGCTGCCGATCCCCAGATTGATCACCTTCGTCCCGCGCGCTTCCACCTGCTTTTTAAGCTGGCTCATTTCCGTAAAGATGGCCGAGGTCAATCCGGCGATCCGTTGTGCAGTACGCATCTTATGCCCTCCATCCCCTTACCACGTGCTGATCCAGGTAGTTTAGTGATAGAAGTATTATAACATAGATCATTTGGGCGTGCATAAAGAATCTTTTCGAGAATTCGATGGCTGTTCGTCCATGGAAATTCCGGTCATATTGTGCGGGGAGAAGAGTATCTATGATCAGCGGAAGGACAAAGATGTCGACCAAGCACGATCGACTATGACAAATCTTCGAGGGGGGAGTTATATTGTCCAAGGTGCTGGTGGTAGACCAGGACAAATGCACCGCTTGCCGCCGTTGTGAGCTGGCCTGCTCCTTTAAACACACCGGCGAATTCAACCCGGCGGCGGCGCGGCTTTCGGTGGCGGCCTTTCTGGATGAGGATTATTACCTGCCGGTGGTGTGCCAGCATTGCGATGAGCCGGCCTGCATGGCCGTCTGCCCGGCTGGAGCCATCAGCCGCGACGCCCGGACCAAGGCGGTGGTTATTAACGAGGATCGCTGCATTGGTTGCCGGATGTGCGTCATGGCCTGCCCATTCGGCGGCGCCGACTATTCGGTGTCGGAGCAAAAGGTGGTAAAATGCGACCTGTGCGCCGGTGAGCCGGAATGCGTCTTGAATTGCCCCTGGGAGGCCATCGAATACAAGGAACCGGCCGGTCAGGCCCTGGCCAAGCGGCAGCAGATGGCTCGCAAAGTCCGGGCCGCTTTACGGGAGGTGCTCTAGATGTACGGTTGGATTGGTCAATTGTTGCGGGTAGATCTGAGCAGTGGCGAATGCAAAGTCGAAAAGCTCGATCCCGCTCTGGCCCGGGACTATGTGGGCGCCCGGGGGCTGGCCACCAAAATCTTCTCGGATGAGGTTGATCCCGAGGTTGATCCCCTGGCGCCGGAGAACAAGCTCATCTTCATGACCGGCCCCCTTACCGGGACAGCGGCCATTTCCGGCAGCCGCTACAATGTGGTCACCAAGTCGCCTCTGACCGGAGGGATCGCCGCTTCCAATTCGGGCGGTTATTTTGCCGGAGAGTTGAAATATGCCGGCTTTGACGGCATCATTTTCGAAGGCAAGGCCGCGGAGCCGGTCTACCTCTGGATTGAAGACGGCTCCTTTGAACTACGGCCGGCCGGGGTGCTGTGGGGGAAGAACTGCCACGAGACGGAGGACGCCGTCAAGTCGGCAACCTGCTCCAACGCCAAAGTGGCCTGTATTGGCCCGGCGGGGGAGAAACTGGTGCGCTTCGCCTGCATCATCAATGACAAAAACCGGGCGGCCGGCCGTTCCGGCGTTGGCGCCGTCATGGGCTCCAAGAACCTGAAGGCTGTCGCCGTTCGGGGCCATGGCGGGGTGAAGGTGGCTGACGGGCCGACCTTCCGGGGGGTAGTTCTGGCGGCCCTGGCAAAGATCAAAGCCAACGCCGTCACCCACGGCGGCCTGCCCACTTATGGCACGGGGGTGCTGGTGAATGTAATTAACGCGCATGGGGGTCTACCGACCCGGAACTTCCAGACGGGCGTCTTTGCCGGAGCAGCCAAGATCAGCGGCGAGGCCTTGGCGGAAAACTATCTGGTGCGCAAGAAAGGCTGCCTGGCCTGTCCCATCGCCTGCGGCCGCGCCACCCTGGTTCCCGCCGGCCCCTATGCCGGCCATGGCGAAGGCCCGGAATACGAGGCGCAGTGGTCCCTGGGGGCCGACTGCGGCGTTGACGACCTGGCGGCGATCACCAGGGCCAATTACCTGGCCAATGAACTGGGTTACGACCCTATCTCCTTTGGCGCCACTCTGGCCTGCGCCATGGAGCTTTACGAAAAAGGCTATCTGCCGGCTGGAGACACCGAGTTGCCCCTGGAGTTCGGCAATGCCGCCGTTTTGGTGGAAACGGCCCGGAAGGTGGGATACCGCGAAGGTATCGGCGATTTCCTGGCCGAGGGCTCTTACCGCCTGGCTGAATCTTACGGCCATCCCGAGCTGTCTATGACCAGCAAGAAGCAGGAGTATCCGGCCTATGACCCGCGAGCCTTCCAGGGCATCGGCCTAAATTACGCTACCTCCAATCGTGGCGGCTGCCACGTACGGGGTTATACCATCGCCTCCGAGGTCCTGGGCGTTCCGGTACAGACCGACCCGCTTGCTTCCGAAGGCAAGGCGGCTCTGGCTAAGACTTTCCAGGATCTTACCGCCCTGGTGGATTCAAGCGGCATATGCCTTTTCACCACCTTTGCCCTCACGGCTTCAGATATTGCAGGTATGCTGGCTCCGGCCACCGGTGTGCCCTATACGGAAACCGGCGGACTTCTGATTGGCGAGCGCGTCTTCAATCTGGAACGGTTGTTCAACTATGCGGCGGGATTGAGCAAAGCCGACGACACCCTGGCCCCGCGGCTGCTGGAGCCCATGCCCGAAGGCCCGGCAAAAGGTAAAACTTCTAAGTTAGCCGAGATGCTGGCGGAATATTATCAGGTGCGCGGCTGGGACGAGGAAGGCCGGGTTGCGGCAGCCACCCGGAAACGCCTGGGGCTGTAGGCAGTGGCCAGGTAGAGGCTATTTGGCGGAAGCTACAGGTAGGGTGGAGGCTATGGAAGTCGTTCTTCTAAATTTCCTGCGGCGGGCGGCCGGGGAAGGCCGGGTGGAATTGGAAGCCGCCACGGCCGGCGAACTCCTGGTCGCCCTTGCCGCCCGTTACGGGGAAGCCTTTCGCCGGGAGTTGCTGACCCCCGAAGGAGATTTGAAGGCTGGGATAGCGATCCTGGTTAACGGCCGGAATGTAAGTTTTCTTCAGGGGCTGGCCACTCCTTTAGACCCGCGGGATAAAGTAACTATCATCCCGCCCATCGCCGGGGGGTAAAACTATGCGCTATCTGATTATCGGCAACGGCGCCGCCGGGGTGTCCGCGGCCCGGGCCATCCGCCGGGCCGACCCGGTGGGAGAAATAACCATCCTGGGTGACGAGCCCTATCCTTATTACGCCCGGGTCCTTACCTCTTATTATCTCGGTGGAATAATCCCCCGGGAAAGGCTCTGGCTGGCGGACCCATACTG
>JBLNCV010000272.1:0-3439 GCA_050260975.1 Syntrophothermus sp.
ACAGCATGGACCGCAACCTTTGGCACCTGAGCCACGAGGGAGGGATTCTGGAGGATCCCTGGCAGGAGCCCAGGGAAGAGATGTTTCTCATGACGACTTCCCCCGAAAAAGCTCCCGACACGCCGGCATATGTGGAAATTGAGTTTGAAAAGGGGATCCCCACGGGAATCAACGGCCGGAAGTACGAGCCGGTGAGCCTGGTGGAAAAGTTGAACGCCCTGGCGGGGACCCACGGCATCGGGCGGGTGGATCTGGTGGAGAACCGGTTGGTGGGCATGAAATCCCGCGGAGTCTACGAGACGCCGGGGGGCACGGTCTTGCACATCGCCCACCGGGAGCTGGAATATCTGACTTTGGACCGGGAGACGATGCATCTCAAGGAGATGCTCAGCGTCAAATACGCGGAGATGGTCTACTACGGACTATGGTTTACGCCGCTGAAGAGAGCGCTGGACGCCTTCATGGCCGAGACCCAGCGGCAGGTGACCGGCGTGGTGCGGCTGAAGCTCTATAAGGGCAATTGCACGGTCGTGGGCCGGAAGTCCCCCAATTCTCTCTACCGGGAGGATCTGGCCACCTTCGGCGCCGACGCGGTTTACAACCAGAAAGATGCGGCCGGATTCATCAACCTCTTCGGGCTGCCTCTGGCCGTACAGGCCATGCTGGAGGAGGATGCGCAGCAGGGAGCCGCAACCCCACCGAAAGCTCCGGCGCCGGATACGGCGACCGGCCGCGAATCTCCAGAGCCGGCGCAAGTAGCGGTAGGGAGGTAGTGATCTTGAATTTCCGGAGCCTGACTGCCACTCTGGTGGATGCGGTGCTGGGAGTGGGAGGGTGAAGAACATGGCGATTCAAAAGTTGTGGGGTGGCCGGTTCAGCAGGGAAACGGATCTGCGGGTGAACCGGTTCCAGTCTTCCATCTCCTTTGACCGGCGGCTTTACCGGGAAGACATCGAAGGGAGCATCGCCCACGTCCAGATGCTGGGCCGTTGCGGCATCCTGCCGCCCGAAGAGGCCGGGGTGCTGGTTGAGGGGCTTAAAAATGTGCAGAATAAACTTGAATCGGGTGTGCTGCAAATCGATACGCAAACAGAAGACATCCACACCAACGTGGAGATGCTGCTGGTGGCGGAGGTGGGCGAGGTGGGCAAAAAACTGCACACCGCCCGGAGCCGCAACGACCAGGTGGCCCTGGATACCCGGCTCTACCTGCGCGCCGAGATCGAGCGGATTGCCCGGGGGGTGATGGAGGTCCAGGAAACCCTCATCCAGATGGCCGAGGCCAACGTGGATACGATCATGCCAGGTTATACCCACCTGCAACCCGCCCAGCCGGTGCGCCTCGCCCACCACTTCCTGGCGTATTATGAGATGCTGTCGCGGGACCTGGACCGGCTGGGGGACTGCCGCAAGCGGCTCAATCTGTCGCCTTTGGGGGCGGGTGCGCTGGCGGGCGTCACCTATCCCATCGATCGGGAATATATTGCAGAGCAACTGGGCTTTGCCGGCACCGCCGGCAACAGTCTGGACGCGGTGAGCGATCGCGATTATGTCATCGAATTTGTGGCGGCGGCGTCCTTGCTGATGATGCACCTGAGCCGGTTTTGCGAGGAACTTATCCTGTGGTCGTCGGCGGAGTTCGGTTTTGTGGAGTTTGACGATGGTTTCAGCACCGGCAGCAGCATCATGCCGCAAAAGAAGAACCCCGATGTGGCTGAACTGATTCGCGGGAAGACGGGCCGGGTCTACGGCGACCTGATCGCGTTGCTCACCATGATGAAGGGGTTGCCCCTGGCGTATAACAAAGACATGCAGGAAGACAAGGAGAGCCTCTTTGACGCGGTGGACACCGTGGAGAATTCCCTGGAGATCTTCGCCCCGATGCTGGCCACGCTCAAGGTCAAGCCGGAGCGGATGGCGGAGGCCACCCGGCGTGGCTTTCTAAACGCCACAGACGCCGCCGATTATCTGGTGAAACGGGGAGTACCCTTCCGGGAAGCCCACGGCATTATGGGAAAGGTTGTGCTGTACTGCACCGACGCTGGAAAGACGCTGAACGAACTTACCCTGGAAGAGTGGCGGAGGTTCTCCCCGGCATTTGACGCGGGAATTCTGGAAGCGGTGGAGATCGAACGGTGTGTCGAGGCTAAGATCTCGCCGGGCGGGGTGGCCAGGAGGGAAGTAACGGCGGCTCTCCAAAAGGCCAGGGAGGGGTTGACGAAAGCCAGGAGGTTCTGGTAAAATCAAACCCAATATATCCTCTTATCCACTGGAGATGAATTGAAGTGGCGGTTATCGTCCAGAAGTTCGGCGGGTCGGCGCTGGCCTCGCAAGAGGGCCGGGCGCAGGCGGCCCTGCGGGTGAAAGAGGCCCGGGACAAAGGCTATCAAGTGGTGGCGGTGGTCTCCGCCAGCGGGGAGGACCACGACCCATACTCCACCGAGGCCCTTCTTGGGCTCACAAAGACGATCGGTTTTTTGCCGGATCCAAGAGAACAGGACCTTTTGCTTTCGTGTGCGGCCACGATCTCCAGCGTCCTTTTGGTAGACGCCCTGGACAGGGTTGGATGCCCGGCGGTGGCGCTTACCGGCGGCCATGCCGGCGTGGTTACCGATGAACAATTTGGCAGCGCGGAGATCGTGCGTATCGATCCCGCCCCGCTTGAAGCTCATCTCTCGGAGGGCCGGGTACCGGTGGTGGCCGGTCCGCAGGGAGCCAGCGAGGACGGCGAAATCACCACCTTGGGCCGCGGCGGGCCAGACACTATGGCCACCGCTCTTGGAGTGGCCTTGCGAGCGGAAGCGGTGGAGATCTACCGCGATCACGCCGGAGTAACCACGGTGGATCCCCGCCTGGTGCCCGAGGCCAGGACCCTGGAGGTGATCTCCTACGAAGAGTTGTATGAGATGTCACGGCATGGGGCCAGGGTAGTCTACCCGCGAGCGGCGGCCATGGCCAGGCGCAACGGCGTGCAGATGCGGGTGCGCAGCGTCTTTGAGGCGGGGCGGCAGACCACCCTGTCCGAGGCTATTTCCCCGCAGAAGACGCCCAGGCAGGCGCCGACCAGGGTCATCACCGGAATTACCCACAATACCGGCCTGGCCCAGCTCCGGATCAAGGTTCCCCTGAGTTTTGGGTTGACGGGCATGGACAAGAGCCACCACGAGGTCGCCCGCAAGCGTTCGGAGACGGAGGTCAAGATCTTCGGCCGCCTGGGCACCGCCGGAATCAACGTGGATCTGGTGAGCCTGGCGGAGGACGTGATCTGCTTTACGGTGAAGGAAGATATGGCGGAGGATGCGCGGCGCTTGCTGGAAGCGGAGGGGTTGGCCTGCGAGGTGAGCGGCTCCTGCGCGAAGATCACGCTGATCGGGTTGGGCATGCAGCACGTTCCAGGGGTGCTGGCGGGGGTAATCCAATGTCTCTATGACGCCGGGGT
>JBLNCV010000273.1:0-10447 GCA_050260975.1 Syntrophothermus sp.
TTCCGGGCCAAAAGCCGACCGCCATCCCCGCCAGGTAGGCCGCGCCCAAGGCGGTGGTCTCATTTATCACCGGGCGTTCCACCGGCACCCCCAGAATGTCCGCCTGGAACTGCATCAGGAAATTGTTCTTCACCGCCCCGCCGTCCACTCTCAACTTCTGGAGGCTAATCCCCGAATCCGCCTCCATAGCGGTAAGCACGTCCTTGGTTTGGTACGCCAGTGATTCCAGGGTGGCCCGCACCAGGTGCTCCCGACTGGTTCCGCGCGTCAGGCCAAAGATCGCCCCCCGCGCGTCCATATCCCAGTAAGGCGCCCCCAGCCCCACAAAGGCCGGCACCACATAGACCCCATCGGTGGATGGCACCTTTAAAGCATATTCCTCCGACTCAGGCGCCGAGTTTAACACCCGCAGGCCATCGCGCAGCCACTGGATCGCCGCCCCGGCGATAAAGATGCTCCCCTCCAGGGCGTATTCCACCTGGCCGTCCACGCCCCAGGCAATGGTGGTCAAGAGTCCATTCTTGGAAGGCACCGCCTTCCGCCCGGTGTTCATCAGCATGAAGCAGCCGGTTCCGTACGTATTCTTTGCCATCCCCGAGGCAAAACAGGCCTGCCCGAAGAGCGCCGCCTGCTGATCCCCCGCGGCGCCCGAGATGGAGATAGGCCAGCCCCCGAAGAACTCCGGCGCGGTATGCCCGTACACCTGACTGGACGGCGCCACCTCCGGCAACATCGCCTTCGGCACCTCCAGGATCTCCAGAAGCTCCGGATCCCACTTGAGTTCGTAGATATTGTACATCATGGTCCGGGAGGCGTTGGAATAGTCGGTGACATGCACCTTGCCCCCGGAGAGTTTCCAGATCAGCCAGGTGTCGATGGTCCCAAAGAGGACCTCCCCGCGCCTGGCCCGCTCCCTGGCCCCTTCCACATGATCCAGGATCCATTTCACCTTGGTGCCGGAAAAGTAGGCGTCCACCACCAGCCCCGTCTTCTCCTGCATCAGCTTCTCCTGCCCGGCGCGCTTGATCGCCGCGCAGATCTCCGCCGTCTGGCGGCTTTGCCAGACAATCGCGTTATAGACCGGCCTTCCTGTGGCTTTCTCCCACACCACGGTGGTCTCCCGCTGGTTGGTGATCCCGATGGCCGCAATCTGCTCCGGTTTGACCCCCGTCTGGCTCATCAGGGTGGCAATTACCTCCAGGGCGGTCTGCCAGATCTCTTCCGCGTCATGTTCCACCCAACCCGGCTGCGGGTAGATCTGGGCGAACTTCTTTTGGGCCACGCCGCGTACCTTGCCCGCCCGGTCAAAGAGGATCGCCCTCGTGCTGGTTGTCCCCTGATCCAGAGCCAGGACAAACATTCCACCCGTAACGTCTGCCATAGTGCTCCTCCCGCCACCCTCAAGAATCTGTCCAAATTTACTTCCCGCCGCCCTTACTTCCGGGAAAGCAACCGGATTCGCGTCGTATCTTACTTTCCCGCTTCACCCGCGCTGGTAAGTTCCATGGTGCGCCTGGCCACCTCTTCCGGCTCCATGCGACGCCGCGCCACACCGGTCTCCAATGCCGCCCTGGCCACTGCAGCGGCCACCGCCGGCGCCACCCGCCGGTCAAACGGATTCGGGATGCAATAATCCGCGTTCAGCTCGTTCTCCGGAACAAGATCGGCCAGGGCATGCGCCGCCGCCACCACCATCGCCTGGTTAATCTCCCTGGCCCGCACGTCCAGCGCCCCCCGGAAGATCCCCGGAAAGCCCAGTACATTGTTGATCTGGTTTGGGTAGTCGGATCGCCCCGTCCCAACCACCTTGGCGCCGGCGGCTTTGGCCTCATCCGGCCAGATCTCCGGGTCCGGGTTGGCCATCGCGAAGATGATCGGGTCTTTAGCCATCGAGGCAACCATCGCTTTTGTCAACACATTGGCGGTAGAAACGCCGATAAAGACGTCGGCGCCCTTGATCACATCACCCAGGCCGCCCTTGAGCTTGCCGGGGTTGGTCACCCTGGCGATAGCCTCCTTGGCCGGGTTCATTCCCCGGCTGCGCCCTTCGTAGATCGCTCCTTCGCGATCACAGACGGTAATCTCCTTGACCCCCGCCGCCAGCAACAACCTGGCGCAGGCCAGGCCCGCCGCGCCGGCGCCGTTAAAAACAACCTTGATCCCGGACAGTTTCCGGCCGGTCAACTTTAACGCGTTCAGCAAGCCAGCCATGGTCACCACCGCGGTTCCGTGCTGATCATCATGGAAAACCGGGATATCCAGCTCTTTTTTGAGGGTATCTTCGATCTCAAAACAACTGGGGGCTGAAATGTCCTCCAGATTGATCCCGCCAAACGCCGGCGCCAGATACTTCACCGTCCGGATTACTTCCGCGGGGTCCTTGGTATCCAGGCAGATTGGAAAGGCATCCACGCCGGCAAAACTCTTGAAGAGCAGCGCTTTTCCTTCCATCACCGGCAAGGCCGCATGAGCCCCGATGTCACCCAGACCCAGGACCGCCGTACCGTTGGAGACCACCGCCACCATATTGCCTTTGGCCGTGTAATCGTAAACCTTCTCCAGATCCGTGTGAATCTCGCGGCATGGTTCGGCGACCCCGGGCGAATAAGCCAGGCTCAGGTCTCTGGCTTTTTCCACCGCCACCTTGCCACAAACCGTGATCTTCCCCTGATTCTTCTTGTGGAGCACCAGTGCTTCCTCTTTTAGTGTCATCTTCATGCCCCCTGTTGTAAATTCTCAAACGCACTCGCGGATTTCATTCGGCAAAGTTTCATCGATCCCTTTTTTGACCCCTAGGCCTCCTGCGCATCAGCCAGCCCGTCCCCGTTTTCTGCCTCGGCTTCCGCGCGATGAGCAAGACGTGCCGCGGCCGCCGCCGCAATCCCTGCCACAATGTCGTCCAAAAAGGTATTCACGGAGCCGTTGCTCTTATCATTTAGCCTCTCCAGAATGCCGGATTTTTTCTTGTCCAGATACCCAAAGTTCGTCAGCCCGATTGAGCCATATACATTGGTGATGGACAACGCCATGATCTCGTCGATCCCGTACAGAGGGTGGTCCTCCTTGATAATTCCCAAAAGCGGCTCCGGCAAAGCATCCTTTTCCGCCACCATATCCAGCACCACCCCGGTGAGAATGGCATGCTGCACCTCCCGCTTGCTGATTACTCTTTCCACGCTTTCCAGGCACTGCTCAAGACTCAGGGCAGGGTTGTAGGGAAGCTGCAACTCCCGCACTATCTCGGCAATGGCTGTAAGCCTCACGCCACGCTTATGCAGCAGGGCGACAATGGTATCGCGCACTCTTTTTACCCCCTCGATTCGGATGGATCAGTTTATGCGCCGGGCCTGCCGATATTCTCCGCCACCGCCGCCAATTCGGCTTCCAATTCTTCCCCGGGCGTCACCCACCACTCGTACCCGGTAAGTATCAACGTCTTACGACCGCCGGAAGATAACCGGAGGTAGACGGGCGTCTCCCCTTTATGCCTGGCAAGCACCTCCTGAACCGCTTTTAAAGCCTGGCCATTCCGGTCCGCCCGCAGGGTGACGACAATACTTTCCGCAAACCACGGGAAAACCTCATCGGCCAGAATCTTGGCCGCCTGCTCCCCGATATCCAGCCGCCCGCGCACGAGGACCACCGCGTCATTCTTCAACCATTGCGCCGACCGGGCGTAAACCTGGGGAAAGACCAAAACCTCCACTGCCCCGGTGAGATCCTCCAAAACAAAGGTGAGCATGGCCTGCCCCCGCCTGGTGGTCAACCGGCGGGCGCCGGTCACCAGGCCAGCCGCCACCACCACCGTACCATCCGGCAATTCCCCGGCCTCGCCCAGGCTTGTGGTGGTAAGGCGGCTCAACGCCTCCGCCGAAGCCCCCAGGGGGTGGCCGCTGAGGTAAACCCCCAGCACCTCGCGTTCCATGGCCAACCGTTCGTTGTCCGGCAATTCCGGCACCGCCGGCAACCAGGCGCTTTCGCCGGAAAGTTCCTCCACGCCCGCCCCGCCAAACAGAGAGGCTTGCCCGGCTGCCCGGGCGGACCGCCGCCTCTGCCCGGCCTCAAAGTATCTCTCATACCCGGCCAAAAGTTGCGCCCGGTGCGCCCCCAGGCCGTCGAAAGCGCCCGCCTTGATCAAGCTCTCGACCGCCTTTTTGGTCACCTCTCTGGCCGGAATTCGTTCGATAAAATCCAGCAGGGATCGAAAGACCCCCGCCTCCCGCCGCGAGGCCAGGATGGCCTCCACCATCCCCTGCCCCACATTTTTAACCGCCACCAGGCCAAAACGGATATTCCGGCCGTCCACCGTAAAATCGGCGCCGCTGACATTGATATCGGGGGGCAGTACGGCGATGCCCAGGCGCTGGCACTCGGCAATGTACTCGGCGACCCGCTCGCCGGAACCCATCACGGTGCTGAGCAACGCCGCCATATATTGCACCGGGTAATGAACCTTGAGGTAAGCCGTCTGATAAGAGATCAGCGCGTAAGCAGCCGCATGCGACTTTACAAAGCCGTAGTTTGCAAACCGCTCCATAAGGGCGTAAATCTCTTCGGCCACCACCAGAGGGATCCCCCGATTCCTGGCGCCCAGGATGAAACGTTCACGCAGCCGTTCGAGTTCCCCAGCCTTCTTCTTGGCCATCGCCCGGCGCAGGATATCTGCTTCTCCCATGGAAAACCCCGCGAGATCCACCGCGATCCGCATGACCTGTTCCTGGTAGATCATGATCCCGTAGGTCTCCCGAAGAATGGGTTCCAGGCCGGGGTGCAGGTACTTGATAACTTCTTTCCCCTGTTTCCGCCGGGCGAAATCTCCCACCTGGGCCATGGGTCCTGGCCGTCCCAGCGCCAGAATGGCGATGATCTCTTCAAAGGAGGTGGGCCGGATCTCGCGCAAGAGCCCTTTAAAGAGCCGGCTCTCCAGTTGAAAGACGCCAGAGGTTTCGGCCGCCCCCAGCATCCGGTAGACCTCCGGGTCGTCAAGGGGTATTTGGTCGAGAGCCAGCCTGTTGCCGGTTACCTCCCGGATATGCTCCAGCGCCCTGGCAATCACTGTAAGCGTCCTCAACCCCAAAAAATCCATCTTGAGCAGCCCGACCTGGGCCAGAGCATCCATGTCGAACTGGGTAATCACCGATCCATCGTTGGCTAACTGGAGGGGTACATAGTTGGTGAGAGGCGCATCGGCGATCACCACCCCCGCCGCGTGTACCGACGCATGCCGCGGGAAACCCTCCAGAGCCCCGGCCGCGTCGATGATCGTCCTGGAGCTTTCATCGGTATCGTAGGCTTTTTTAAGTTCCGGTGACGTTTTGAGAGCCTCGGACATGGTGATCCCCGGATCCGCCGGCACCAGCTTGGCCAGCCGCTCCACCTCCGCCAGAGGCTTGCCCATGGCCCTGCCCACATCCCGGATTGCCGCCCTGGCTTGCAACGTTCCAAAGGTGATAATCTGCGCGACGCTCTCCTGGCCGTAAGTCCGCACCACATAATCGATAACCTCGCCGCGCCTTTCGTAACAAAAGTCGATATCGATATCCGGCATGGTCACCCGTTCCGGGTTTAAAAACCGCTCAAAGATCAAACCGAACCTGAGAGGGTCGATGCTGGTGATTCCCAAAACGAACGCCACCAGGCTGCCCGCCGCCGAACCCCTTCCTGGCCCCACCGGGATGCCGTTTTCCCTGGCAAACCGGATAAAATCCCACACCACCAGAAAATACCCGGCGTAGCCCATCTGTGCGATCATGTCCAACTCATAATCCAGACGGTTGGCGATCCCTTCCGGAAGCGGGCTGCCAAACCTATCCCCGGCCGCCTGCCGGCAAATCTGGCGGAGGTAGTCCGCGGCATCCAACCCTCCCGGCACCGGATAGTGCGGCAAATGAGGCTTGTCGGCATCCACCGAAAAGTTGCATCGCCCGGCGATCACCAGGGTATTCTCCAAAGCCTCAGGCGTCCCGGCAAAAAGAGCCGCCATCTCTTCCCCCGACTTCAGATAAAACTCCGAGGTGGGAAATCGCAGACGTTTCGGGTCATCAAGGGTCTTGGCGGTCTGAATGCATAACAGCAGGTCGTGGAGGGAGGCTTCTTCCCGGTAAATATAATGGACGTCGTTGGTGGCCACCAGCGGTATCCCGTATTCCGCGCCGATCGCCGCTAACCCGGCGTTGACCAGATCCTGCCCGGGCAAACCGTTATTTTGCAGCTCCAAAAAGAAGTTCTCCCTGCCAAAGATCTCCTGATACTCGGCGGCTACGCGGCCGGCTTGCGATTGCTGCCCGGCGCCAATCAAAACGGCGATTTCTCCGGCGATACAGCCGCTTAAAGCAATGAGCCCCCGGCTATGCTCCCTGAGCAAAGCCTTGTCCACCCTGGGCTTATAATAAAAGCCCTCCAGATGGGCTAAAGAGAGCATCTTCACCAGATTGTGGTAACCTTCTTCATTTTGCACCAACAACGTGAGATGGAAGGGGGACTCTTCAGCCCGTCCCGCCTTGTCAAAGCGGGTGCGCGGCGCTACATAAACCTCGCAGCCGACGATTGGCTTTATCCCATACTTGGCCGCCAACTGGCAGAATTCCACCACCCCGTACATTACCCCGTGATCGGTAATGGCCAGGGCCGGCATTCCCAAAGCCGCCGCACGCTGAACCAGCGGCTCCAGACGGCAACTGCCGTCGAGAAGGCTGTAATACGTATGAGTATGCAGGTGGACAAACGGAATTTCTGCCATCTTCCTCACCCCTGGAAGAATTCGACAGAATCCGGCGATTCCCCTGCCAGGATCAGGGATCCTCCTCTGCCTCCTGAATTTCCGCAAAGATCCGCTGGGCGGCGATCAGCGCCGTGGGATTTTTGAATTGCGCCCTGATTCCCTGGCATACAACCTGATCCGGCCAGGAAAAACTCTTGACCTCCTTGGCGGTAATCTCGACAATACTTAAATCCGGGTCACAGGTCATGGCTTCCCGCAGCACGCGGGCAAGGCCTTTGACGCTCACCGCCAGATTTCCTTCTTCCACAAAAGCCAGAGCAATTGTGTTGTTAAAAAGAATGTTCTGGAAAGTAAGCGTGCACCGGGCTACTGCCAGGCGAAGCCGCTCGGGTCCCGACGCTACAACCAGTCGAAATGGCGCAACATTGGGGATGCCGGATTGGCCTACCGTGGCCACCAGGGCCACCGCATTTTTATTTGATAGCAGGTTTAAGAGGTTGCGGGGAAGTAAGACGTTGGGAGCCTCCAACATTGCACTTGCCTCCCGTTCCCACTCTTCTCTCTCCAGGGCCGGAACCTTCCATTGGGCACAAATACCCTAGAAAAGTTTATTTGACGGGACAAGTGCATATGACGTTCTCGAAAAAGTCGTTACTACGCTCCAGAAGCTCCTCGCCGACCAAACCTATCGCTCGTAATCCGGATAATCGTAATGCCAGTAGGCGTCAGATGCATCCACGGGGATATCCAGAAGATCCGTAAGCACCCAGCGGTTGGACCACCACCCTACTTCGGGTACCCCTCCTACTTCTCCAAATTCTGCCTCGTAATGCGCCTCAAACATCTCCCGTACGGCTTCCTCATAAAAAGGGCCACCGGCTGGGGAACTGCGCCGGGTATGAAATTTGACAGGTTCTGAATGCGGTATCCTGTACAAATGATCCTTGAAATGCTCAGACATTGGACGACACCCCTTCAGGGATAGTATCTCCGCCGCCACCGTCCATCATCCTAGGATATGCTTACCCGGCGGAGGGAAGCCCGCACCGCTACAAGTTTCTGATCCAGCCTTTCATAACCCCGATCGATATGCTCCACCCCTATCAATTCCGTGGTTCCTTCCGCAGCCAGGCCTGCCAGTAACAATGCCGCGCCCGCCCGGAGGTCGGTGGCTTCCACCGGCGCGCCGGTCAGTTTGGGGACCCCCCGAATGATGGCCGTGTCCCGCTCCACGCGAATATCCGCGCCCATTCGCCGTAATTCATCCACATAACGAAAACGGTCAAAGATCGTCTCCCGGACCACGCTTGTCCCCTCCGCAACGCTCATCAGGGCCACAAAAGGTTGTTGAACATCGGTCGGAAAGCCAGGGTACGGCGCGGTTTCCACATCAACCGATCGCGGCCGCTGCCCGGCGGTTACAAGTACGGAAGTAACCCCTTCCTCCACCTTGATTCCCGCCTCTTGCAGCTTCAAGATTACCGAGCGAAGGTGCTCGGGGACAACATCTTCAATAATCAGTTCCCCACGGGTAATCGCCGCGGCGACCATAAAGGTGGCTGCTTCGATGCGATCGGGAATTATGCTGTATTCCACGGCTTGCAGCCTCTCCACGCCATCGATCTTGATCACGTTGGTGCCGGCGCCGCGGATCTTGGCCCCCATGGCATTCAAGAAGACGGCTAGATCCACCACCTCGGGTTCCTTGGCGGCGTTTTCCAAAAAAGTCGTGCCTTGCGCAAGGCTGGCGGCCAGCATCATATTGATGGTCGTCCCCACGCTGGCCCGATCCACATAAAAACGGGCCCCCACCAGGCGGGGCGTCGATGCCTTCATCAGGCCGTGCTCGATGCTGACCGCCGCCCCGAGTGTCTGGAACCCTTTGATATGAAAATCCACCGGCCGTGAGCCTAAAGAACACCCTCCCGGCAATGGCACCTCGGCCTTTCCCAGCCTGGCAAGGAGTAAGCCCGCCACATAAAAGGAGGCGCGCATCTTGCGCACCAGATCATAAGGGGCTTCATACGAAGAAAGTTTATCGCCTTGCACGTGAAGCGTACCATCCTCGGAAAACCAGATCTGAACCCCAAGCTTGCGCAGGATTTCGCAGATAGTCTCAACATCCGATTCTCGGGGTACATTTTGCAAGATGCATTCGCCATCGGCCAGTGCAGCAGCCACAATCAAGGCCAGGGCGCTGTTTTTCGCGCCGCTGATCTTAACTTTGCCTTTCAAGCTCGTGCCGCCTTTTACTATAAACTTATCCACTCCAAGAACACCTCATTTACGCATACGGAATCCCGCTGGTATCCGGTGATGTAAGCTGGATCATCGGTCATACCAGTCACCTCTTTGCTATAAATTAACCGGGTCCGGTCAATCTCCTTCTTTCTAGGGTTTTACCCCCAAAATCAGCTTTTATACCGCACATGGCGGTCCATCTTTGTATAACCCATTATGGCCATCAATCTTTCCATAATTTCACAAGCCCCTTCCCGCCCGATTTCGTTGTTTTTCTACCGGCAAAGACACATAATAGACCTGAGAATCAACGAAGAAGGAGGGTGAAAAAAGTGCCTGCAAAGACTTCCAACGCCGCTAAGGTGGCTAAAATGGGGATATTTGTTGACAACAGGGTATCTCTCGATCCGGTGCCACTGATCAAGGGGAAAAAGGCCGTGGTACGTTACAAAGGGTTATTGGCCTCCTCAGGCGCCGACCAGGTCTACCTTTACGGCGGCTATGGCGAAAACGAATGGAAAGACACAACCGATCTTCCCATGAGCCACGACGGCCATGCCTGGACGGTAGAACTCCCCATTGTCGGCGAGGAAAAATTTAACTTCTGCTTCCACGACAGCGCGCAAAACTGGGATAACAACAGTGGCTTAAATTGGGCTTCCGAGATCCTCTAATCCCCCAATCAAAAAGAGAGGCCGTGCGCCTCTCTTTTTTCATCGTCTTCAAGAGATCCCGTTATGGATCTCGTAGCTCCAGTTATTGCCCTGGTTGTTGTCCCAATGCTCCCCATCCGTGAAACAAAAGTTCAGGCGATCCCCGGTATCGACCTCCAACTCCGCGGTCCACCCATCCTCGCTCTTTTCCATCGCGATATCCTGAAGGTTTTCCCAATCTTGTCCGTAGCCTGCGTGCAGATAGACCTGCCCGGCCCCGTTCTGGGCCAGGGGGCCGTTGTACTTAACGGTAATCTTTTCGCCGGCGTGAACTGAGGACGATCCGCCGTTGTCAGCTTTCGCGGAATGACGCGCCTTACCTTTGGCAGGCCTGGATTTTAAAAAGCCAAATACCATATCATTCCCTCCTTCCGGCTTTCAATTCATCTCATCCTTAGTTTCTCTCCGCCCGGATCCTTTATAAGAGTAGATTTAGACTAACCTGGCACCACTTAACAGGAGGAATCCGCGGCCTGCCCCTTTACAACTCCCGAGTTTCGTGGTATACTATGTACTGTTATGTGGCCCCATCGTCTAGAGGCCTAGGACGCCGCCCTCTCACGGCGAAAACAGGGGTTCGAATCCCCTTGGGGCTACCATATGTTATTCCGACGTGAAGTCGTCAAACGTGAAATCGCTTCCCGGTGAGGCGACCTATTGGGGGGTCGTCTAAAGGTAGGACAGTGGACTCTGGATTCACGAGTGAGGGTTCGATTCCTTCCCCCCCAGCCAATTTGATCTTTAAGGCCCATGGTGCACCATGGGCCTTTTT
>JBLNCV010000274.1:0-19480 GCA_050260975.1 Syntrophothermus sp.
GGTGGAGACAGTGAGGCCCGGCGGCGCTTCGTTATTGTCCGCAATCCCGAGGAGGCCAGGCGGGACAGCCATAAGCGCCAGGAGATCGTGAAAGAGGTGGAACGCCGGTTGGAGGAACTCCAGCAACTGGAGGGAGAGCCTCATAAGAAGGCGGCCTGTGCTCTGCGCAGCCACCAGGTATATGGCCGGTATCTGAGGCAAACCAAAACCGGCAAGCTGGTTTTAAATCACGCCAAAATCCGCTCCGAAGAGCATCTGGATGGGAAGTACCTGGTGAGCACCTCGGACGACCAGCTTTCCGCCAGGGATGTGGTACTGGGTTACAAGCAGTTGGCGGTCATCGAGCGGGTCTTTAAGGACCTGAAGCACCTGGTGGACATTCGCCCCGTCTATCACCGGCTGGCGGATCGGATTCGGGCGCATGTGCTGTTGTGCTGGCTGGCCATGCTGCTCATCCGGGTTGCCGAAAATGAAACGGAACAGACCTGGCATGAGATGAAAAAGACGCTTTCGACCTTGCAGGTAGGAGGCCACCGAACCCATTCGGGCGAGGTTTGGCAAACCAATCCGGTGGATGAGGGCCAGAAAAAGCTGTTTGAAACCCTGAAACTGAAACCGCCGCCGCGTTATTACTCCATATCCACCCCCGCGAGGGGGTCCGTGTAGTCACAATGATTTTCGCCCGGTAAATGAATGGGGGATAATTGCCATGGGCATTTCGGGCGCTTTTTGTTACTACTTACTGTACAACAGCTTCTTAAATTAACTACGGTTTTCCTACCGGACCAATGCCATGATACCAAGCAAAACCGCAACCCCAGACAGCCCGACGTTGACCAAGATAAGCGTACGGCTCTTTTTTAATTCGGCAATAACTTTGTTGACAGAATCGTCTATTTGGGTTTCAAGAACAGAGAAACGCTCTGCAGTCACTCGTCGTTCCTGAGCAAAATTCTGCTCCGTCTTTTGAGATAGTTTTTCGAGATGATCGAGTATTTCTGGACCACCAATGGAACGAAGGACCTGGATAGCTTCGCTAGTACCTTCGGCTGTTTGTCCAGTAGCTTGGACCAAATCCAATAGGCCTTTTCGAACTAGATCCAGTTCCTTAGTGGCAGTCTGGTAAGACAAAATCTCCTTCTGGAGTGCTTTCAACGAGGCAACCAGTTCCTCTGCTTTTTGCTCAGCCTCGAGAAACCTTTCCGCTTGAGACATCAACCAACAGCCTCCTCTTCTGGGATAATATCCGTAATCTCACCGGAAATTCGATCAAGCAAAAACCATGCGGGAGCGATCGCAAGTTCTAATGGGACGTATTTGATTAGTGTCCGGGCTAAAGCAGGATCTGGAAATCTCTGGAGCATTTCCTCTTCAATAGCCTCTGCCAAGCCAAGATCCCTTTTCGCAACCTGCTGGACCCCCCAGGCAGAAAATGTGTATAATATGGGGGCACCAATACTGTAGTTACGTTCAGCCGACGATATGGAGGCAACAAAATTTTGTTTGACCACATCGGGGTTCCAGTCTCTTGTATAAATTTCCGACAAAGAACGGAGGATTAAAAGTCCCGGGTGATCCGGATAAGATTCTAGATATCGGGCTACTTGGCCCCGGAGTTCGGCTGCATCATTTGGCGAACAGACGACCTGCTCGAAGACTTCCATGATCTTATCCGTTCCGGCTTGAGAAGCTTGGAGTATTTCATCTAAGACCTTTGAGTGTTCAGTTGTCTCCAAGTAACGTAGAATACGCTGGTGAATACCTTCATTACTCGTCTCTGTTGTTGCCGTCAGGAACATCTCGTAAAACGCCCGCCGTCGGCCTTGTTCAATGACCTCGTAAATAAAGCGGAGCAATAGTTCACACATCTTCGGCACAAACTGATGATACGGAAGGTCAGAATACTGTAGCGCCTTCCTTACTTCGGTCTGACTTCTACTACCTAAGTAACTGGCCACATATTTTCCATAAGACTCGACAATGCCTCCCTTGTCAATCCCGGACAATGACACCGTGACTTCCCGAGCCGAATAGTTGATAGTATAGTCAATGACTACACCGAGCACCACCAGCCTATGGATAGCTTTTTCCGCCCGATGAAGACGATCATCCGTTTCCTTATCTTTAGCATCCTGAGTAGGGATGGTTAGTACTTTCCGGGACTTGAATGAGTAGTCTCCGAGACGCTTGAGGACTTCAGCCAAGTCCTCCATCTCCGCAGGAATACCACGAAATGCTTTCGTATGGAAGAATAGCGCCCGAGTGACGTCGTCGTTGTCCTCCCAAGAAACATTTTTTATAATGTTTGCAACCTCTTCCACGGGCGTTGTGGGGTTAAGTAACTTAGCCGTTCGCTGTGGGTCATCCACGGAAACGATGATGTAACAATTAGCCGTACCCCGGTCTCGTCCAGCTCGGCCCAGCCTCCTGGTAGAAAGACTCGATGGAGCCAGGAAGCCCATAATGGATTGTGTATCGTATGTTGGGCTTGTCTATACCCATACCGAAGGCCTTAGTACAGACCAGGAGAGGGATTTCATTGTGTTTAAATTTCCGGGCAACAGATTGTTTGGCCATACCCCACTGGCTTGCCGACCAGTATTTTGGTGCCTTTCCGGAATAGTGACTAGTCGGGATTCCCATCTCAGACTGAATTTTCTCCGCAACTTGTACAACACCAAACTCCCCGTTGACCCAGGGACAAAAGACCAGACCAGAGTATGTTTTCTTACCTCGGGGTTGATAAAACGTAGCCCTAGAGGTTGCGAACATGTTGGGAAGCATCTGGCCGAGGTAACCCTTTAATTTAGTCAACTTCTCGTTCGAGCTACTCCGAAGCACGCCAAACTTCAATTCTGGACGGTCAAAGGATTTCGGCGTGATTATGGCATCAAAGTCCTCGATCTGTAACTCCCTTTGAACATCCTTGAGAACGGCTCGAGAGGCAGTCCCGGTCAAGGCTAACAACGGCGGAATATTTCCATTAGACTCACAAAACTGTCTTGTGGTTCTTCCAATGTTCAGGTACGAGGTTCGGAAATCATGGCCCCACTCGGAAACGCAATGCGCCTCATCCACCACAATCACCGAAACAGGGGTGTGGACAGTTAGAGCACGGAGAGAACCACGAAACTCGACCGTCTGAAACCGTTCTGGAGCAACATAGGCGAATAAATATTCCCCCTGCCCCAGCAGATGAATGGCCTTGGCCCGATCTAAGGGACTGTCTATCTGGCTTGTAATTCCTATGCAGTGGTCAATTCCATAAGAGGCTAGGTTATCAAGCTGGTCTTCAATTAGGGAGATGATCGGCTCAATTACTATAGTCCGTCCAGGCAAAAGCATAGAAGCAAGCTGAAATGCAATCGACTTTCCGCCGCCGGTCGGAAGCAATACGATGGCATCTCGTGCTTGAAGCGCCCTTGATATAGCATCATATTGTCCTTCCCAAAGCCCAGACTTCCGGAAGATATACTTTAAAAAGTACTCGACCTTTTTCATATCTGGGGGGTCCAATACCGCCCCACTGGTCGGAAAAGCTTCGTTGCTAATATGGAACGGTACACAAATCGCCTGTATCTCAAATAGCGGTAGGTTGGTCCTATGCGAACCGATGTATGATACGACTATGCCAGATGATGCCATTTCTGGAATTGACAACGAGCAATTGGGATGACCTTTGCAAAGGTCAATGGAATACAAAGCAAACAGGTTACGTAGTAATTCAACCACGTCTTCAACAGCGGTATTAAGGATAATACGAGTTTCTTCGGCGTTAAACGTACTCAGGCCCCCTAGGTCCGAGTAGATGTTCCAAGATCCGCAATCAGCGACGTCAAGATAGCCCGCCTTAATGGCTTGTATGAGGGAGAGCTGAATCTGATGGGCAAGCCGTGTTGCATGAACCAATTTTAACGTGCCATCACCCGTCCCGGTCATAGTTACTTGACCCACTGCTTGGAAAACCTGGGTAAGGTAAGCCAAACTAGGTCCATGAAACGCCAACAGTTCAGAAGTTGGGACGCGGATTACATTATAACCATGAGTCTGAAGTTCCTTGTCTCGTTGCATGTCAGCCTCAACATGGTCTTGGTGTTGGTCCCCATCTACCTCTACTACTATTGCCTTCTCTATGCTTGGATGACAGACAAGAAAATCCACTCTACCGCTTGAAGCCAGTGAACTAGACTGTATGAGACTCCCAATGTCAACTTGGGGCATCACCCATTGCTCAAATCCCAATCCAAGAGTGTTGGCAAAAAAACGCTGGTAAAGCAACTCTTCATATGTGCTTTCCAAGCTCTCAGGAAGACCACTTTCGCTATTCCTGGGCATCGAGGCGAGCAATTGCTCGGGTATCAATTCAGCCTCATCCCAGTCAAAATGACTAGTTAAGAAAGCTTGGCTGAAGCTTTCCTCCAAATGAGGTGAGCAAAGCGTGATTCTTCCCCTCATGAGAACCTTCTCCGCCACCGCTATAACCTGTTTTATACGCTCATTCCATGTAGGAGCCTTTATAGGCACTGGGTAATCCAAACGCCATTGGGCAAAGGCTCGTCTCTGTGCATCCGTGAATTTGGTGTCCCAAAACTTTTCAAATGCGCCATATGGGACTCCGACTGCCTCGAAGAAGCGAACCTGGTAACCTTTCCGTTTACTTAAGGCGATCAAAGTGTGCGGATAAAACCTTTCTGACGACTGCCGGGATGAGATAGATTCAACAGTGGACGGTGTGGGCATATCTGCAAGGTCGATGGGCAAAGTTCCCCTGCATTTCGGAAATCGAGTACATCCATAAAATTGTCCACCAGCGTTGGCACCACGCTTTGCGGTACGAATAACCATAGGTGACCCACATTGAGGGCATAATGGTTCACTCATTTTGCTCCTCCAAAAGTGAATCTAACAATATTTAACCCGCTATTCAACCTTTATCTGCCACTGGGCCTATAACCAAATATCATCCAAAAGACTTTTAGTTACGCCCCTACCCGGTATCTGCCGGAGCCTCTTCTAAGCTAACAGGCTCTTAGTTTCCTTTCAACTCGCTGAGCACCTGGGCGGCGTCCAAAAAGTCCGCCTTGAGGCGCAAAGCCCTGTCCAGTGCGTCAATGGCCTCCTGCTTTTGCCCCTTGGCCTTGTAGGCCAACCCCAGCCGGTAAAAGAGTTCCGGGTTGTGGCTGTCTATTTTTATGGCCTCTTTGTAGACTCCCACCGCCTGATCCACATCTCCTGCTTCCTGGTAGAGCAGGGCCATGTTCAAACGCGGCTCCATAAACTCAGAATTGATCTTCACCGTCGACTGAAAAGCATTCAAGGCATCCTGCCTCTGGCCCCGGGCCTGGTAGATCCTGCCCAAACCGTAATAGGCCATGGCCAACTCATCGTCCGTTTTGAGCGCTTCCCTGTACAAAGCCTCCGCGGACTCGGTCTGCCCTTTTTCAAAATAGTTGTTGGCAATCAGCACCTTGATGGGGGCAACGCGGGATCCTGATCCGGGTTTTTGGGATTCCATGGAGATAAACCGGCGGTACTGGTAGATCGCGGCATCCCTTTGTCCCAGAGAATCGAAGAGAAGGCCCAACAAAAGAGGAACCTCACTGTTCTCCGGCATGATGGGCGCCACCTGCTCGAGTTCATGGATGGCCGATTCAGACAGCCCCATATTTATGTAAACCAACCCCATCATAAACCTTGTTTCACCGGTAGTGCCACTTACCCTGGCCCGAAAAGGAACAGCCACCAGAAAGGCCGCAATGATAGCCACCCCGAGCATCCATATCCCTTTTTTGCGCACCCTGTGCACACTCCTTTGATACCATGCGGATTTTAGTAGACTTCCACATGGATGAGTGAATTCCTGCCGCCAGTTGACTGGCCGGGCCTGCCATGCTATGATATAGTCACTGCGAAAAACTCGGCTGTGAGGAAGGATGGGAGCCCTCTTTGCGCCATGACGCTCAGAAAAAGCAGAACTTCCGCCGGAAGATCTTACCGGCAGCAATGGGGCTTCTTCTCCTCGGCGCTATCATATACCTTGTCGCCAGGTATGGTTCTGGGTATATTTCTCTTTTTTCCAATCCTGCCAGGGTCAAGGAGTTGATTCTTCGCGCCGGCCCGGCGGCTCCCCTGGCCTATGTGACGCTTCAGGCCCTCCAGGTCATCTTTGCGCCCCTCCCCGGACAAGTTACCAGCGTGGTGGGCGGTTACCTTTTCGGGATCTGGCGCGGCACCCTTCTAAGCATCGCCGGCATAACTTTAGGGTCGCTGGCGGCCTTTTACCTGGCACGACTGGCTGGCCGCCCGCTGGTGGAACGGCTGCTTGGCGAAAAGACTCTCCGGCGGGCCGATGAATTCGTAAAGCACAAAGGAAATATCACTCTCTTTCTGGTCTTCCTTTTCCCCTTCTTGCCCGATGATGCGGTCTGTTTCGCCGCAGGGTTGACCCCCATCCGGCCGCTGGCCTTTACGGCGATGGCGATCGCGGGCAGGCTTCCGGGAATCATCGTGGCCAGCATGCTGGGCAACAGCCCAAATAACTGGATCTTCTCCACCGCCAATTGGGTGTTTTGGGTCTCGGTCGCGGCGGCCGCGGCGGTCCTCTTCGCAATCTACCGCTTCCGGCGCCGGATCGAAGAATTTTTCAGGCGGGCGGCATTGCACGTTTTTCGCAAAAAATAACTCCAATGAGGTGCATTTGACAGGAGGTCAAGGCGCCATAAAGCCCACGGAGGGGCAAGAGAGGTGAGGAATATGGCCCTTGACGGGCTGGTGGTCGCTGCACTTAGCGCCGAACTCCAAGAGAAACTCGCTGGCGGCCGGATAGACAAGATCTACCAGCCGGACCGCGACGAGATTTTCATGCATATCCGGCAACCCGGGCAGACCCTCTACCTGGTGCTTTCGGCACACCCCCAATTTGCGCGGGTTCACCTCACCCCCGAAGTTGCCAAAGAAAATCCGGCCGCGCCGCCAGCCTTCTGTATGCTACTGCGTAAACACCTGGAGCGCGGCCGCGTCCTTTACGTGGAACAACCCGGCCTGGAGCGGATCCTGCGCATCCATGTGGAATCCGTGGATGAGGTCGGAGAACGCGCGGAAAAGGTCCTGATCGCCGAGCTTATGGGGAAACACAGCAACATCATCCTCATTGACGCCGCAAGCGGCGCCGTTCTGGATGGAATCAAGCGGGTGACCTCGGAGGTCAACCGTTACCGGGAGGTTCTCCCGGGTGTAAAGTACCTGCCGCCGCCGGGCCAGGGCAAAGCCAATCCACTGGAGACGGCTTCGGACTACTTTCGGAAAGCTCTTCTGCTCGCCCCGACGCAAGCGCCGGTGGCCAAAACCATCGCGGACAATTTTCAAGGTATCCCCCAGCAGCTCGGACAAGAGGTTCTGATCCGGGCGGGTCTGACCCCGGCTTTGGCCGGACAGGCATTGAACGAAGAGCAGATTCCCCGGCTCTGGAACGCCTTTCAAACCATCATCGAAGCCGTCAAAGGCCGAAGTTACTCCCCCACGATTTATCTGGATGAAGGGGGACAGCCTTCGGACTTCTCGGCCATCCGCCTTAAACTATACGCCGGCCGCCGGAGCCGGGCTGTCCAGAGCATCAGCGAAGCCCTGGAGGATTATTACGCCCAAAGGGACCGGTTGCAAAGGCTACAATCCGGCCAGGCCGAGCTCTTGAAAGTGGTGGCCACCCATCTTGAACGCAGCCGGCGAAAACTCCAGCGCCAAACCGAGACCATGGAGACCGCCGCTTCGGCCGAAAGCCTCCGGGTCCGGGGCGAACTGATCACCGCAAACATCTTCCGGTTGAAGAAAGGCATGTCCTCCTTTTCCGCGGAAAATTTTTACGGGGAAGGGGAGATCCAGGTGGAACTGGATCCGCGGTTGAGCCCCGCTGAAAATGCTCAAAGCTATTTTAAACGTTATAATAAGGCTAAAAAAAGCTTTTCTGCTACCCAGCTTCAGATCGCGGCCACGCGCGAGGAGATCTCCTACCTGGAACAGGTTAAGACCACGATCCAGAATGCTCTCACCCTGGCGGATCTCAACGAGATCCGGGAAGAACTGGCCGCCGAAGGATACCTGCGGCTGCGCAACCGCGCCGGCCGGAGCGGGCATGGCGGGCAGGCCGGCCATCCCAAAAAGCCGCCTAAAGGAGGCGCCTCTCAGCCTCTTCGTTATACCTCATCCGACGGCATGACCATCCTGGTGGGGCGCAATAACCGCCAAAACGACCAGCTTACCCTGCGTATCGCTTTTGCCAACGATCTCTGGTTGCACACCAAGGAGATCCCCGGTTCTCACGTGATCATCAGAATGGGAGCAGCCGCCGAGATCCCGCCGGACACACTCAGAGAAGCCGCCATGCTGGCCGCGTATTACAGCCAGGCCAGAGCATCCAGCCAGGTGCCGGTGGATTATACGCTTCGCAAGCACGTGCACAAGCCGGCCAGCGCCCGGCCCGGCATGGTAATCTACGATCACTATCGCACCATTTACGTTACGCCCGATGCGGGAGTTGTGACCCGGCTTTCACAAGATTCCTGAACCGCCGGCAGGCCTGGCAAAAGTTTTCACGCCAGGACCACTAGATCTTAAACTTCCAATACACGCCCATCCCCAGGCCGCTGGAACTGTAACTGGTCCCTTTGTACCCCAGGTTTACTCCCAGGTTGCCGGGCGGTTGCAGATCCAGGCCGGCTGTATATTCCGAAAGAGGCTCCGTGTTCCCGTACTGGACAAAAGAGGCGGTCGCATAGGCGCTCGCCCATTCTTTCAAGGGAACCCGCCCGATAATCCCGGCCCCCACCCCGTCTTTGCTCTGAGGATCGGGCCAGGAGCCATACTTTTCCGCGGCCCAATTGCGAAAGCTCACCGTGCCAAAGACCCCGACATTGTTATTGAGGGGCCGCTGCAAGTCAAAATGGTACAGGTAGACGTTGCCGTCTTTGCCATCAATCTCATAACTGGCGGTGCTGAGCCGCATGCGAAAGATCATCCTGTCCCACAGCCCAACCTCGGCGGCGGCATCCGTCAGTCTGCTCCCCATCGCGGGGGCGAAATAGAGGCTCACGTGCGGAAAGGTAACCTCTCGTTCCCCGACGCTCACATTCGGCGCCGCCGCCACAGGCGGCGCCAAAAGGCTCACCCAAAGCACCGCCACCAGGCCCAGGCAAGCAGGTTTCTTTATCCTCAACCCTTTCAATTTGCCACATCCCCTGTCAAATAATTTAATCGCTCTGGTTCAAAATTCTTTTACAGTATCTGTATCGGTAGCCCCCGGGGATGTTTAAGCGACGATCTCCAGAAAAGTGAGAAGTTGCGCGGGCTGGACCCGGCCTAATCGATTTCTATTCCCATGCAGACCGAGTCATAAAAGCGACCGTCAACCAGCATGTCGCGTGTCCGAACCCCTTCGCGGCGAAATCCCATTCGTTCATAGAGCCGGATGGCGCGCTCGTTGTCCTCGCGGGTCCGGAGGTTGATCTTTCTGATAACGCCGCTGGCCTTCGCCCAGTCGATCAGGTATTCCAGCATTCTCCCACCGATGCCCAGCCCCCAGTACTCCCGGATTACGCTGACGCCGAGTTCTCCCATATGCCTGATCCGTGTCCGGGGACCGCCGGAAAAACTGAGGTTGCCCACAATCCGGCCGTCAACCTCCGCAACCAGAAAGAGCCGGTTGTCCGCCTGCAAGCTTTGTTCGATATACTCCTCTTCCTGGGCCACGGACATGCTAAATTCTCCCTCGCCAAAGGTGAGGAAGTTCGATTCACGGGCGATTTGTTGCAGGTACCCAACCAGCGCGGTAGCATCTGTCCTGGCCGCTTTCCGCAAAATGAGTGTTCTTCCGTCTTTCAGGCGGTATTCCCGCACGGTGTTCACCTTACCGCTCCCCCCCTTTAGCCAACCAACCAGCAAAATCTACCTGATCCCATATTTTGAAGTTATATTTCAATGGCCTTCCACCCGCCGCTCCGAAAACGCAGGGAAAAGACGATTCCCAGGGCGATGATATACGTAATCGCCCCCAGCCACGCTCCGATCACACCCCAGCCGAGAACAAAAGCTCCCAGGTAGACGCCGGGGATGAAGACTCCCCAGGAGCCCACGAAGGTCACCATCATGGTAAAACGCGTGTCGCCCCCTCCGTTGAGTGCGCCCCGGAAGACGATGTTCAGGGCGTCAAAGACCTGGTAGACCGCCATCATCCTGAGCAGGAGCCGGGCCAGTCGCAGAACTTCCGGCGCACTGGTAAACAACCCGGCCAGGACATCGGGGAAGAACCAGAAGATCAACCCGACCAGGCCCATAAAACCTACCCCAACCCTGGCCCCCCGGTACCCGACTCCTTCTGCCAGGCGGAGATCGGAGGCCCCTATGTACCGCCCTACCAGTGACGACGTGGCGGCCCCCAGGGCAAAGCCGGGCATAAACGCCAGGGCGGTAACCTGGTTGGCGATCTGGCTGGCGGCCAGTTCAACTGTTCCCAGTTTGGAGATAAGTGCAAAAAAGCTGGTGAAGGCAGCGACCTCCACAAAATCCACCATCCCCATGGGAAAACCCACTCTAAGCATCCGGGCCAGATCGGTAAAGGTGGGAAAGTGCCAGGACGTAAGCGCGTATTCCTCCCGGTAACGACTGTACACAACGATGCCGGCCGTGATCGCCTGCAACGTCACGGCAATCACGGTCCCCAGGGCCGACCCGGCAATCCCCAGAGCCGGCGCGCCGAATTTGCCGAAGATCAGGATGTAGTTGGCCACGATGTTAATAGTTACGGCGAACCACGATAACAGCATGGGAGTCCTGGTATTGCCGATGCCGATCATAAAGCTGACAAAAGCCGTGGAAGTCAGGGAGAAGGGGATCTCCCACAGCCGAATAGTTGTAAAAAGGAGAATCTGCCGGGCCACCTCCGGCTCCGGTTTAAACAGCCAGAGGAACCCTTTAAAAGCCCAGGGAAGAAGAAACGCCGCCGGGGAGATGAGTAAAGCAAGGATCAGAAAGTACTGCAGGTACCTCCCGCCGGCAGGTTTGTCCCCCGCCCCGTACATCCGCGACACAAAGGGCATTGCTCCATTGATCGTCCCACGCAGGATGAGTGATGGCGTAAGAAACATCATGTTGGCCAGGCCCACCGCTCCCAGAGACGTTGTGCTGACCCGTCCCATAAAGAAAGTGTCCGTGGCGCCAAGCAGCGTATATGCCAGGTTTGACAGCACAATTGGAATAGCGAGCTGGATCAACTGCCTGGTGAGTCCGGTGGATTTAACGTTTTTAAAGCGCATCATAACTGCTCACTTTCAATTCTCTGTTAGATCAGTTGGATCGTCGAAAGTCCCCATCTTTGGGTTGCACAGCACATGACAGGATAAGGCGCAGATGAGTTGGCCAGGCAAATGTCTCGGGAGGTCCTTCGGGTAAATGCCGAGGGAGAAAGCAGCTTTGCTAATTGTAGCATGGCTAATAATATAGTGTCAAGCAACCAGCCTGAAGAGCGCGCGGAAACAAGGAGCGGGCAGGAAGAAAGAAGCGTGGCGAGGTTAAGTGGCGAGGTTGAATAGAGATCTCCAAAAACACATTGTGTCAAAAAGAGCTAAAACGGCAAGGAATAGGCAAGAGCTGGTATCCGCAAATCTTAGCAAGAATAAATGCCTTGAGCAGCCGCGGAATGGTCGTTGCCTACCCCCTGCCTTCATCTGAATTAACCCGGCGGGCAAAGGCCCGTGGGTTAAGAATGAATTATCGGCAGAAGATCAGGTAGTATTAAGTACATTGTATTCGAGATCCATCAAAAAAAACCTGCTGCAACCAAAAAATTTTCTCTGTTTCCTGGTGTTCACCGACATTTTTTATAGTCCTGTCTTTCCTGTCCCCAGAACCTGATGCGCGATGTCCCGCCGGTAGTGCGCGCCCTCGAAGGAAAGCTCCTCCAGCGCCTTGTAGGCTTTGTTTACCGCCTCCAGATGGCTCCGGCCAACCGCGGTCACGTTCAACACCCTCCCGCCATTGGTGAGCCACTTGCCTTTCTCGCGCCGGGTTCCGGCATGAAAGACCGTTACGGGGTGCCGTTTCAGCCGGTCCAGGCCTTGAATAACCTTCCCGGTCTCGTACTGGCCCGGATATCCCCCGGAAGCCATCACCACCGTAGCCGCACACTCGTCCTTCCAGCGCAGTCCCGCGGTGGCCAACCGTCCGTGCACGGTAGCCTCCAGGATTTCGGTAAGATCGCTCTCCATAAGCGGCAGGATCACCTGAGTTTCCGGGTCGCCAAACCGGGCGTTAAATTCAATGACCTTTGGCCCTTCTGGTGTCAGCATCAAGCCCGCGTAAAGCACCCCCTTGTACGGACGCCCTTCCGCAGCCAGACCGGCAACTGTCGGGGCCAGGATCTTTGTATATACCTCTTTCATGAGAGCGCCGGTCAGCATTGGCACCGGAGCATAAGCGCCCATCCCGCCGGTGTTGGGGCCTTGATCTTTATCAAAAACCCGTTTGTGATCCTGGGCGGACAACATCGGAAGAATCTCCCGGCCGTCGGTAAACGCCAGAACGGAGACTTCCGGCCCGGCCAACCGCTCCTCGATTAAGATTCTCCTGCCTGCGCCGCCGAAAACCCGCCGCTCCATGATGTCGTCGATAGCCTGCAAGGCCTCCTCGATGGTCTCAGCCACCACCACGCCCTTTCCGGCAGCCAGCCCATCCGCTTTGATCACCAGGGGTACCCCCAGAGCGCCGAGCCTTTTAGCAAAAGCCCTGGCGTCAGGGGCCGACTCAAAGACCTTGAAACGGGCGGTGGGCACCCCGGATCTTTTCATCAACCGTTTGGCAAAGACCTTGCTGGTCTCGATCTGGGCCGCCGCCCTCGAAGGCCCGAAGATGGCCATCCCTCTTTTTTCAAACTCGTCGACTATCCCGTCATGTAAATAGGTTTCAGGTCCTACCACGGTCAGGTCGATCCTTGCGCCCTGGGCAAAATCCGCAATGCCGGTGATCTTGTTACCTTCTACCTGCACACACTCGGCGATTTGCCCAATTCCGTCGTTGCCGGGTACGCAATAGATCTTCGAGATCCGGGAGCTCTGGGCGAGCTTCCAGACCAGGGCATGTTCGCGGCCGCCGGAGCCTATAACCAGGAGGCGCATCGCTCTCCCCTCCCCTTTCGACATAGTGCTCGCCTGGCGAGAAAACAGGCGTTCTTGTCAGCATTCAGTGTTTGAAATGCCGGATGCCCGTGAAGAGCATCGCGATTCCCGCGGCGTTCGCGGCGGCAATTGAGTCGTCATCCCGTACGGACCCGCCCGGCTGGACAATGACGGTCACGCCGCCCTTTGCAGCAGCCTCCACCACGTCCGGCATGGGAAAGAAGGCATCCGAAGCCATTACCGCGCCGCGGCAGTTTGCTCCCGCCCGGGTGATGGCGTAAATTGCCGCGTCGATGCGGTTCATCTGCCCCGCGCCCACCCCCAGAGTCTGCCCGGCTTTCGCGATCACAATGGCATTGGATTTCACATGCTTGACAACCTTCCAGGCGAAACGGAGATCCACAATCTCTTGCGCGGTTGGGCCACGCCGCGTCACCACCCGCCAACCGGAACCATGGAAGCCGGGTGTGTCGCCCTCCCTTGCATCCCCGATCTCCTCCTCGCCCTCTCTTTCCACCACATCTCGTCCCTGTACCAGAAACCCGCCAGCGACCCGTTTCAAGTCGAACCGGTCATCAAAAAAAGGAACGGCGGGGCGCTGAACAACCCCGGCTTTGCCGGGATTCGGGCTATCCTTTTTGGAGACTGTGGCCAGAAGGCGGAGGTTGGCCCTCTTTTGCAAGACGGCCAACGCCTCGGGCGCAAACTCCGGCGCCAGGACAACCTCGAGAAAGATTCCAGACAAAAGCCGGGCGGTCTCCGCATCCACCGGCCGGTTCAGGGCCACAATGCCGCCGAAGATCGACACCGGATCCGCGGCGTGCGCCCTGGCAAAAGCCTCGGCAAGAGTATTCCCCACTGCCACGCCGCAAGGGTTGGTGTGTTTCACCACCACCGCCGCCGGTTCGGAAAACTCCCGCACGATCTGCAAGGCCGCGTCGGCGTCGTTAATATTATTGAAGGACAACTCCTTTCCGTGGAGCTGCCGGGCGGCAACCACACTGGCGGGCCCTTCCGCGTCCCGCTCCGGCGCCCCGAGGTTCTGCCGGTAAAAGGCCGCCGGTTGATGCGGATTCTCACCGTAGCGCAACTCCTGGACCTTCTCCAGATGGAGGAAGACGTGGCCGGGGAAGTCCACCCGATCCCCCGCCCCGGTGAAACCGTCGCTTGCCCCCTGCGAAACCACATGGTGAAAGTAATCATGGATCAGGGAGTCGTAACCGGCGGTGTGGGCAAACGCATCCCGAGCCAGTTCCAGGCGGGTGTCGGGCGAAAGCATGCCGCCGTTGCCCCGCATCTCCTGCAAGATCGCTTCGTAGCGCTGTGGACTCACCACAACCGCCACATGCTCGAAATTTTTGGCCGCGGCTCGGATCATGGCCGGCCCCCCGATATCGATGTTTTCCACCGCTTCATCCAGCGGCGTCCCTGGGCGGTTCACCGTCCGGGCAAAGGGGTAAAGGTTGACCACCACCATGTCGATGGGCTTGATCCCCTGCCTGGCCAGTTCTTCCATGTGCGCCGGGTTGTCCCGCCGCGCCAGGATCCCCCCGTGAATGGCCGGATGCAGAGTCTTGACGCGCCCGTCCATGATCTCCGGAAATCCCGTGACTTCCGAGATGTAAGTAACCGGGAGACCGGCTTCCCGCAGGATCTGGTAGGTCCCGCCGGTGGAAATCAGTTGAATCCCGAGGCTGGCCAGCCCCCGGGAAAATTCCACAACTCCGGTCTTGTCGTAGACGCTCAACAGGGCTGTTTTAATACTAACGGCTTTGCCGCCTTCAACCGCCAACTCTTTCCCCTCCTGTAGCGCTGATCCGCACCCGGCGCCCCTCGATCTGCAACCGTCCCTGGCAGTAAAGTTTGATGGCCTCGGGATAGATGCGATGTTCTTCCCGGAGAATTCGCTCCGCCAGGGTCTCCGGCGTGTCGATCTCCAAAACCGGCACCGCGGCCTGCAAGATGATGGGGCCGGTATCCGTGCCGGCGTCTACAAAATGCACCGTGCATCCGGCTACCTTCACCCCGTATTCGAAGGCCTGCTTCTGGGCCTCCCTCCCCGGAAAGCTCGGCAAAAGCGACGGGTGGATATTCATGATCCTTCCATCATAAGACTGTATAAACTCTTCTCCAAGAACCCGCATAAAACCTGCCAGCACCACCAACTCCACCCGGTGCCCCTCAAGGATGCGCTGAATCTGGGCGTCAAACATCCGGCGGGACGAAAACCCGCTTCGCAGCACGGTTACCGCTGGAATACCTCTTTGGCGCGCTCTTTCGAGGGCATAAGCCGCCGGTTGATCGCTGATGACCACGCCCACCAGAGCCGGCAATCGCCCCTGATCGATGGCCCCCAGGATGGCCTCCAGGTTGCTTCCCCTGCCCGAGGCCAACACCCCCAGAATAACTTCCCGCTTGGCCGCTTTAAGATTTGTTCTATGCTCCCCCGGCACGGCAAGGCCTCCTTTCGCCAGCCCATAATCTGGACGGCAGGTCTAACTTATATCGCCGGTATATTAACTTATACCGCTGATATCCAGGCCGTTGGGCCCGGCCGCCACCCGGCCGATGGAAAAAGCCCGTTCCCCGAGAGACTCACAGGCGGCCAGCACCCCGGGCGCGTCATCTCCGGAAACGATCAAAACCATCCCGATGCCCATGTTGTAAGTATTGAACATCTCCCGGTCGGAGACGCCCCCCAGTTCCTGAAGGATATGAAAGATCGGCGGTACAGGCCAACTCCCTTTCTGCACCTGGGCCCGGCACCCTTCTCCAAGAGCGCGGGGAATATTCTCATAAAATCCGCCGCCGGTAATGTGTGCGATCCCCTTGATCCGGAAACGTTCCATGAGAGCCCGAACCGTCGGGACATAGATCCTGGTCGGGGTGAGAAGTTCTTCTCCCAGGGGTCTGGAAAGACCCGCCACCTTGCTGTCCACCTCCAGGCCGGCCTTGTCGAAGAAGATCCGCCGGGTCAAGGAAAACCCATTGCTGTGCAGGCCGCTGGAAGCAAGCCCAATGAGCAGATCCCCAGGTTCGGTCCCCCGGCCGTCAACGATCTTTTCCCGTTCCACCACGCCCACCGCAAAGCCGGCCAGGTCATACTCCCCCTCCCGGTAGAAGCCCGGCATCTCCGCGGTCTCCCCGCCGATAAGCGCGCATCCCGCCTGGCGGCACCCTTCCGCCACCCCGGCCACCACCTCTTCGGCCACGGCCGGAACCAGCCTCCCCATCGCCAGGTAGTCCAGGAAAAAGAGCGGTTCGGCCCCCTGGGCGACGATATCGTTGACGCACATGGCCACGGCGTCAATACCCACCGTACTGTGCCGCCCCGTCTTGAAGGCTACCGCAAGTTTGGTCCCCACGCCGTCGGCGCCGGAGACCAGCACTGGCTCCGTATATCTTTTGCCGTCCAGGGCAAACAGACCTCCAAAACCGCCGAGCCCGCCGATTACCCCCGGACGGCTGGCAGCCGCGGCAAACTTTTTGATGCGCCGGACTACCTCGTAGCCGGCCTCGATATCCACTCCGGCGTCCCGGTAACTTCCGGTCTTCTGGTAACTGCCACCCCCCTGGCGGCCGTCGCCTTGCCGGTGATCGTCACGCGCTGGACCCATCTCGCCGCCTCCAATGCACTTGATTACTCTTCATTGCTTATGATTACTGCTTATGATTACTCACGCAAACGAGGCCTCCGGAATATTCACCTCTTGCTGCACCGGCACCGGATACTTTCCGTTAAAGCAGGCCGCGCAAAGCCTTTGGCCGGAGGATCCCACCGCGCGAAACAGGCCTTGCTGGCTGAGGTAGTGCAACGAATCCGCACCCACAAGCTTGCGAACCTCTTCCCGGGTATGCGAGGCCGCCACCAGTTCACCCGACCGGGAAGTGTCGATCCCGTAAAAGCACGGGTGCAAATAAGGCGGCGAGGCGATATAAAGATGGACCTCGCGGGCCCCCGCCTCCCGGAGAAGCTTGACCATCGCGGCACTGGTGGTCCCGCGGACGATTGAGTCATCGATGACCACCACCCGCCGGCCCCGGATCACGCTCTCCACCGGGTTGAGCTTGATCCGCACCCCCAGCTCGCGCGCTTCCTGGGCAGGCTGAATGAAGGTCCGTCCCACATACCTGTTTTTGATCAGACCGATTTCAAACGGGATCCCTGTCGCCTCCGCGAACCCCATGGCCGCCGAGGTGCCGGAATCCGGGGCGGGGATCACCACATCGGCCTCCACTGGCGCCTCCCTGGCCAAAACCGCCCCGATGGCCTTTCGTACTTCATGAACATTTTTTCCGCCCAGAATAGTATCGGGCCGGGCAAAGTAGATATATTCAAAAACACAGAACGCCTGCCGCCGGAGGGGAGCAAACTCGATCGATTGCACCCCGTCCTGATCGATCACCACCATCTCCCCGGGTTCAATCTCCCGCAAAAATTCCACCCCCAGGTTGCTGAGCGCGCAACTCTCCGACGCGAGAATATAGGCTCTGGTCCGCCCGGTGGCGCCGTCGGCCAGCCGTCCCAGGCACAACGGGCGAATGCCCAGCGGGTCCCGCAGCCCGATGAGTTTATCCCTGGCCAGGATCACCAGGGCGTACGAACCCCGGAGCCGCTTTGCGGCCCGGATGGCGGCGGTTTGAAGATCATCCTTGCCAAAACGGGCGATAAGATTGATCACCACTTCGCTGTCGGTGGTGGTTTGAAAGACCGAGCCGCCCAGCTCCAGTTCACGGCGAAGCTCCCCAGCGTTGGTAAGATTGCCGTTGTGGGCCAGCGCCACCGCCCCCTTGGAACAGTGCACCAAAAGCGGCTGGGCGTTGGTAATGCTGCTCTCGCCGGTGGTGGAATAGCGCACATGACCGATGGACAGGGAACCCGGCAGCCGGTTGAGGATCTCCTCGTCGAAAACGTTGGCCGCCAGCCCCATGTCCTTGTGCACTCGCAAGGAGTTACCATCCGAGACCGCCATGCCGGCGCTCTCCTGCCCCCGGTGCTGGAGGGCGTAAAGGCCCATATAGGTGATGGAAGCGGCGTTAATCTCGCCAGGCCGGCCGAAAACCCCGAAGACACCGCACATCTGCAATCCTTCTTTCTACCTTTTCCATGCTTTCTACTTTTTCATGCAGCCGGCGATACTATCCCGCCAGTTTTGCACCATGGCTTCGAGCGGCAACTGTATTGTCCTTTTGGGCGCCGGTCCCAATGGCCCCTCCAGCTCGATCCGCAACCCGGCGCCGCCTACCCGGCCAAGCGGTAATACCGGCACCCGATGCTCCTCAGCCAGGTCACGCAACTCGTGCAACTTCTCAGGCGGGACCGAGACCACAATCCGGGACTGAGACTCCCCAAACAAGGCCGCATCGGCCCGTTCCCAATAAGGCAGCCGTACCGACACTCCAATATTGCCCCCGATGCAACATTCCGCCAGCGCCACCGCCAGGCCCCCTTCGGCGCAGTCGTGCGCCGAGTTCAGCAGCCCCTTGCGAATTGCCGCCAAACAAAGTTGCTGGACCCGCTTTTCCATGTCCAGATCCAGCGCCGGCGGGCGGCCAGCCACGACACCGTGCGCCTGTTTCAGGTACTCGCTGCCGCCCAGCTCTTCCCCAGCCGGCCCTAACAGAATCACCCGGTCCCCTTCCGACTTGAACGCAGAGGTGCACCGGCGTTCCACGTCCTCCAGCAGCCCCACCATGCCGATCACCGGGGTGGGATAGATCGCTTCGCCGTTGGTTTCGTTGTACATGCTGGCGTTTCCGCCCACTACCGGCGTCTCCAGTTCCCGGCAGGCGGAAGCGATCCCCTCCACCGATCGGGTGAGTTGCCAGTAGATCTCCGGTTTTTCCGGGTTGCCAAAGTTCAACCCGTCGGTCACCGCCAGGGGCGTGCCCCCGGTGCAGACCAGGTTCCGCGCTGCCTCCGCCACGGCAATCTGGCTGCCCGTAAAGGGGTCCAGGTGGCAATAACGCCCGTTGGCATCAATGGTCAGGGCGATGGCCTTCTTCGTACCCCGGACTCGCAGCACCGCCGCATCCGAACCCGGCCCAACCACGGTATTGGTCTGGACCATATAGTCGTACTGCCGGTAGACCCACTCCTTGCTGGCAATCGTAGGCGCGCTCAATAGCTTTAAGAGCGCCGCGCCCAAATCCTCCGGCTCTGGCAACCTGCGCCAGTCAAACGCCCACAATTCGTCCAGATATGCCGGTCTGTGAGCTTCCGGACGGTAAACCGGAGCGCCGTCGGTGGAAAGGGATCTGGCCGGAACCTCGGCCACAACCTCCCCGTTTTCCTTGATCCGCAGCATGCCGTCGTCGGT
>JBLNCV010000275.1:0-4409 GCA_050260975.1 Syntrophothermus sp.
AAGGATTTACAGCCCTGGGGGCCCGGATTAGCATGGGCTACGGTTATGTTGAGGCCTGGGCCAGCCAACTCCAGGGGGCGAGAATCTGCCTTGATTACCCAAGTGTGGGAGCGACCGAAAATCTGATGATGGGCGCCTGCCTGGCCCGGGGAACGACCGTGATTGAAAACGCCGCCGCCGAGCCGGAGGTCGGTGATCTGGCGGCGTTGCTCAACGCCATGGGTGGCCGGATCAGCGGGGCCGGGTCGCCGATCGTGACTATCGAAGGGGTTTCCGAGCTCAAGGGCGCCAAACACCGGATCATCCCCGACCGGATTGAAGCCGGGACGTATCTGACTGCCGCGGCGATTACCGGGGGAAGATTGCGGGTGGAGAATGTGATTTCCCAGCACCTGGAGCCGGTCCTGGCCAAACTTAGGGAAGCCGGTTTTACGGTTGAAGTTGAAGAGGATGGTGGGGCGGTAACCGTCTCCGGGGCCGCCCGGCCCGCGGCGGTGGATGTAAAGACCATGCCTTATCCTGGCTTTCCCACGGATTTGCAGCCACAGATGCTGGCGCTCATGACCCTGTCCGAGGGAATCAGTTTGATCACGGAAAATGTATTTGAAAACCGGTTCATGCACGTTGATGAGCTCAAACGCATGGGCGCTCATATCAGGGTTCAGGGCAGGACCGCCGTGGTGGAAGGGGTACCTGGCTTGACCGGGGCGCCGGTAAAGGCCACCGACCTGAGGGCGGGGGCGGCGCTGGTATTGGCCGGCCTGGCGGCTCGCGGCCAGACGGAGATCTCTTACGTCCACCACATCGACCGTGGGTATGTGGAAATGGAAAAAACCTTAAAACGGCTGGGCGCGAAGATCCAGAGGTACTCCAACCAGGAGGTGGCCTTTGACGCCGCAGTCTCCGGTTGATGCGCCGTGGTCAATGGCCGGTTGATGCACATCCGAGGTTGAGGCCTCGCAGGAGGGTTATCTGGCCATTCACAATCATCTGATTCGTATTGGCCGGGAATATGGCTTTTATGGCTCCCTTTTCCACCACGATCGCTGGCAATGCGTTTACGGAGTTGACCCATGACTGCTCTTCCCCCTTTTTATTTGGTATTATCTACCATAATTAATATATATTACTGCGTTCTGGGCTGTCAAGCCCGATGGGATTGACAATCAGCCCCTAAAAGCCTATACTGATTTTCAAAGCCGTTAATAATCGCGCCAGGGGTGTCAGCACGGATGAGCCAGGTCATTGCACCAGGGATCTTTATCTTTACGCTTTACCTCGTCATTGCCCGGCCGCGGCAGATCAATCTGGGACTGGCGGCGATGATCGGCGCCGGTGTCGCTCTTTTGGCCGGCATCATTTCTTTCCGGGACCTGGTGGCGGTATTGCAGATTATCTGGAATGCCACCCTGGCCCTGATCGGGATCATTATCATTTCCCGCATCCTGGACGAAGCCGGATTCTTTGAATGGAGCGCGCTGCATGTGGCCAGGTTGGCCGGCGGGGACGGGACGCGGGCCTTCTTCTTTATTATCCTTCTGGGGGCTTTAGTGTCGGTCTTTTTTACCAACGACAGCACGGTGCTGATCCTTACCCCGATCGTCTACGAGATGATGCGGGCCTTAAACCTTGGCGAGCGCCATACCCTGCCCTTCGTGATGGCCTGTGGCTTTATTGCGGACACCATGAGCAGCCCGCTGGTGGTCAGCAATCTGGTGAACATCATCACCGCCGATTACTTCAGGATCGGTTTCACCAGCTATGCCCTGACCATGGTGGTCCCGGCCCTGATTAGCCTGGCGACGAGTCTTTTGATGCTCTATCTGTTTTACCGCAAGGATCTACCGGCCGGATACGACCTGCGGCGGCTGAAGAGGCCCGTCGAGGCCATCAGGGATCTATTCGTTTTCCGTCTGGGGATCGGCGTACTGGTGCTGGTGGTGGCGGCGTTCTTTGGCGGATCGTTTCTCCGCCTGCCGGTTTCGGCGATCATCGGGGCTGGCGCCGCGGTGCTCCTGGCGGCGACTTACAAGGCCCGCGCCGTTGATGCCGGCAAGATCCTGCGCATGGCGCCCTGGCATATCGTCGTCTTCTCGCTGGGGATGTATCTGGTCGTGTACGGCTTGCGCAATGCCGGTCTGACAGCGGTGGCAGGCCGGATGCTGTCGGCCGCTGCGGGGGCGGGGAGCCTGGCGGCTACCGTGGTTACCGGCTTTAACTCCGCGGCGATGTCCTCCGTGATGAACAACCTGCCCAGCGTGATGTTCGGCGCGCTGACCCTCGACGGGCTGTCTGTGCCGGCGGCGACCAGGCAGGCTATGGTCTTTGCCCACGTGATCGGTTGTGATCTCGGACCGAAGATGACCCCGCTTGGCTCTCTGGCCACCCTGTTATGGATGCACGTTCTGGACTCCAAGGGCCTGAAGATCTCCTGGCGCTATTACCTGCGCGTGGGGCTAGTGATCACCCCGCCGGTGCTTTTGGCCACGCTTTTGGCCCTCTGGGCCTGGATGCGGTTCGGCCTGGGCGTCGTATGAGTTCTACAAGTTAGGCAGTGGAATATCCGCCAGTTGCGCATCCACCACGGCCGGTTCACCGCAATTCAGGGCGGTATTCAGGGTATCTTCCAGTTGCTCCGGTTTTTCCACCCGGAATCCTTTCGCCCCCGAAGCATTGGCGAAGGCGGAGAAATCGGGCGCCAGAATGTCATTGCCCACTGACGTCATGCCCCGGGCCTGCATCTTGTGCTTTTCCAGCCCGTACTGGTGATTGTTGGCGACGACCACGGCAATTGGCAACCGGTATTTTACCGCGGTCAAAAGCTCTCCCATGGACATCAGAAACCCGCCATCCCCTATCAGCGCCAGAGCCTGTTTTTCCGGGCAGGCGATTTTGGCGCTGATGGCCGCCGGGATCCCGGAACCCATGCTCCGCCAGTGGCTGGAGATGAGCAGGGTCTGCTCCCTGGCCCGAAAGCCCCGATCGAACCAGTGCATGAAGCCACCGATATCCGAAGAGATGATCGCGTTTTTAGCCACGGTTTTGCTCAAAGCGGCGATCAACCGGGCCGGGTGGATGGGGGTCTGGTTGTTCTGGGCGTCCACGGATAGTTGTTGATCGAGGGCCTTCTTTTCGAGGGCAATCTCGTCCAGCCAGGATTGATTTTTGCGGGGCGCCGCCTTCTCCAGCAGCAGCTTGAGCAATTGGTGGAGATTGCCGATGACGCTCCGGTCGATGCGGCCATGGGCAAGCAGGTCGGGCGTGTCCACCAGTTGAATCAAGGGGGCGTTTTTGGGCAGGAAATCCCACTCAAAGCTGGCGTCACCTATCAGCAGAAGGGTGTCCGCTTTGGCGAGGGCTTTCGGCGCATAGGCCTCGCCGATTCCGCCCAGGACGAGCGGGTGGTCGTCGGGAAGGACACCCTTGGCCTGCTGGGCAATAACTATGCCGGCCCCAATCTTTTCCGCCAGGGCGATGCTGGACTTCCCGATCCCCTGGTTGCGCCGCCCGACGATCAGAAGGGGTCTTTGGGCGTTATTCAACTGAGAAGCGGTCTGGTCAAGGCTTGCGGCCAAGTCACCGGTTGAGTTAGCGTTCAAATTACCGTCCAAATTATCGTCCAAATTATCGTCCATGGTGGTGCTTTGTCCATCCACCCGCGGCCATCTGGCATCAGGAGCGGGCATCTGAAATACATCTTCCGGGACGGAAAGGTGGACGACGGTCTTTTCCTGCGCCGCCGTCTCCAGGGCGGACAAGAGCAGGGGGATGACCGCCTCCGGGTTGACCACCAGATCCGACTTCCTGGCGAAGGTTTTAACCAGTTGCTGCTGGTTAAAGTACTGTTTGGCGTTGGTTCCAAGGACCCTTGTCCCCACCTGCCCGGTGATGGCGAGCACCGGCGCCCTGTCGAAATAGGCGTCGGCCAGGCCGTTGATCAGGTTGGCCACCCCGGGCCCCGAAGTGGCCACGCAGACCCCGGGTTTTCCCGTCAACTTCGCTTCGTAGGAGGCCATAAAGGCGGCGCCAGCTTCAAAGGCAGTCCCGTAGTACTTGATGCGGTCCTGCCTGGAAAGGGCGTCCAGCAGCGGGAAGATGGCGTCGCCCGAAACCCCGTAGATGGACTTTACCCCCCGGTCCGCCAGGATAGCCAGGATCGTATCCGCGACATTACCGGGCATGGGCCACCATCACTTTCTTTTCGCTCTCTTCGTGTTCGACTTTCCCCTTGCGCATCTTTTCAATCAGGTGATCGGCCGTCCAGGCGGCGATGGCCATCACCGTCTCGGTCGGGTTGGCGCCGCCTGATGTGACAAAGACGCTGGCGTCGCAGACGTACAGGTTGGGGATGTCATGGCTCTGGCAGTATTTGTTGACCACCGAGGTTTGCGGGTCGTCGCCCATCCGGC
>JBLNCV010000276.1:0-2773 GCA_050260975.1 Syntrophothermus sp.
AACCAGATCGTTTCCATGCGTTCTTTGGGTCCTTGCTGCACCACCACGGACAGTATTTGCCTCTCCGCCAACAGCGAGACGATCTCGGGTTGTTTATCCAGATCGACATCCGCCGTTTCCGAAGCCAGGGTGGTGAAATCTTCCTGGTCAGCCGCCCGAGCCACCGGAACGCCAACCGCCGCTTCCCAAAACAACAAGAGGACTACTCCAATGCCAACCCGCCAGGCATGCCGTTCCCCTCGAATATGCTGTCCCACTTTCCCACTCCTTCCAGGCAGATAGAATTTATGCAATATCCACTCTATCTGTCGGAAGGGCGGGGGAAGGACTTTACTGGAGGAAATACCGCCTGAGCATCCCCTCCAGTGCCCTGGCATGCCTGGCCTCGTCCTTGGCCGCCTCGTCGAAGAAATCGTGAGCCGCGTCGATCCCGTCGCCCTTGGCTTTGACCGCCGTCTCCCGCTTCATCTTGTTGGACATCTGCTCGCCCTTGAGGGCCTTTTCAAGATTCTCCCTGGTGCTGGCGGAAATCTCGCCGTTCAACTCGCCGAACCGGGCGGCGTGCTGCGCCTCCTCCCAGGCAATAGTCTTCAGGACTTCTGCCACCTCCGGGAAGCCTTCCCGCTGCGCCTGCCTGGCTGCCGCCAGGTACCATCCCACCTCGGAATTCTCTCCGGTGTAATTCTGCTTTACCATATCCTCCACCGAAGTTCCCTTGGTCACGCCGAGCTTGTTTTCAATTGCCAGATCCATTTGTGTAGCCGTGCTCATTAAATGGCCCCCTTCTTGTAATCTTTCACCGGATAGTAATCCCCAACCTGGCGCAAAAATAAAACCGCAGCAGATGCCAGCTGCGGTTAAACCTGGTACTTCCATTTACTTTTTTAGCTTTCCGGCGAGAATTCATCCTTGCCGGCGCCACAGACCGGGCAGGTCCAATCGTCCGGCAGATCCTCAAACGCCGTCCCGGAGGCGACGCCGTTGTCCGGGTCTCCCGCCGCCGGATCATACACGTACCCACATACCCCGCATACATACTTCTTCATGCTGATCTTCCTCCCCTCGATTTGGTCCCCCTTGCTCCCGCTTGCCGAGGCTGGTTCAGATGTCTTGGATGCTTCAAGCGTCCTGGGCGCTCCTGGGGCCTCAGAGGCTGGTTCAGGCTCCTTGTACGCCGGCGCGTTCCTGGGCGCCTTCCCCTTCTTATTTTCCTGGTAGAACGCGTAAGTCAGCGGTCTGCCCTCCCGCAGGACCTCAGCGCCCACCACATCCCCCACGAAAATGGTGTGGGTGCCAACGTCAAGCCGGCCGGTCACCCTGGCCTCCAGCATGGAAATAGCATTCTCCGTAACCAGCGGGGCTCCGGTCATGCCCATCTTAAACACAACCTGGGAGAGCTTGTCAACCTCCTTGCCGGACTTGAACCCAAAGAGCCCGATGAAAGTCATCGGTGTGGATTCATCCAGGACCGAAACCGCGAATACACCACTTTTTGAGATGTATTCGTGCGTGAGGTTGTTCTTGTTGATACTGACCGCGATTCGCGGCGGTTCCGCGGCAATCTGAAAAACGGTGTTGGCCACCTGGCCGTTATATTTGCCTCCCAATTGCGAAGTGACAATATAAAGGCCGTAACTTATACTCCAGAGCGCTTTGGTGTTTAACTCGGCGATGATGGACCGCCCCCTGTCTTCTCCAGCTTGTCAGCCAGTTTCTCCGCTATAAGGGCCCCGAGGGAATAGCATTGTGCGAGAGCATTCTCGTCGGGTACATATTGGACTCTGGGGCTTTCTCCCACCAGCTCAATCTTCATTTCGCTCAAAACATCCTTGACCTGTCCCACGGCCTCGCCGCTCCAGCCGTATGAACCAAAAGCCGCCCCAATCAGGTTTTGGGGTTTCAAACCTTTTAAATAGGTCAAGAGATCCGCCACCGTCGGGAGCATGTTGTTGTTAAGGGTTGGAGAGCCGACCAGGAGCGCTCCTGTAGCTAGAACCTCGGCAACTATGTTGCTGCGGTTGTTGGGCCCCAGCGGCATCACTTTCGTGTTTATTCCTCCCGCAATAAGCCCTTCGCCGATCGCCCTGGCCATCATGGCGGTGCTTTGCCACATGGTGTCATACGTCACTACGGCCTTTTTCGTAGGCTTTTGGGCGGCCCACCTTGAATAAAGCTCAAGGATCGTGTGGATGTCCTTCCGCCAGATCAGACCGTGGTCGGGCGCAATAGTCTTGATCGTGATGCCAAGCTTGTCCACCTTTTCCAGAAGCTTACCCACCAGCGGGGAATAGGGCAGGAGGATATTCGCAAAGTACTTCCTGGCCTCGTACTCCCAGTCATCTACCTCGTCGTCGAATCTTTGACTTGTGGCCAGATGCATTCCGAACGCGTCATTGGAAAAGAGCACGCCGTCCTCGGCCAGATAAGTGAACATGCTGTCCGGCCAGTGAAGCATGCGCGTCTCCACGAAGGACAGGTTCATGTTTCCAAGGCCGATGCTCTCACCATCCTTCACGGGTACGATCTCCCGGTCCTGGTGGAAGTGTCCGGCGAGGGCCTTCACCCCCATCACCGAGGCATATACCTTCTCGGGCTTCACCGCTTCGATTACCTCAAACAGAGCCCCGGTGTGATCCATCTCCGAGTGGTTCGAAATTATGTAGTCAATCCTCCCCGGATCGATGACCGACGCGATGCGCGACAGCAACTCATTTTTAAAAGGAGCTTTTACCGTGTCGATAAGGGTGATCTTGTCCGCCAGAACAAGATAGGC
>JBLNCV010000277.1:0-5932 GCA_050260975.1 Syntrophothermus sp.
GGTGGCAGGGTGAATATCGAGTTGCCTCTTGGCGGCCCCAGGATCTGGAATCATCGCGATCATCACTCCCTAAATCAAAATCATTTGATATGTATCTGGTTATATCTTACATCAAAAATTACTGATGTGTCAAGTGCTTTTAGCCAGGTTTCAAACTAGCTCAAACAAAATGATCGCGATTGTTGCTGTTGACAGCGGGAAAAGCAGAATGAAGCAGCTTCAGGCGCGCCGTCCTTTCACCGGCAGGTGGAGCAGAACCTCAAAAGCTCCCAGCAGTTCCCAATAACGGCCAGAAGAGAGAGACTCCTGGTGCAGTTGCCGGGACTGCTCCTGAACCATGGATGCAAAGGAAGGATTCCACCTGGAAAATCTCTCCTCCACCGTTTTTGGAGACGGCGGGAAGCGTCCGGCCATGACCTCGGAAGAAAACCAGTACAGGTTCTCGGCCAGGTCTCGGAAGGCCTCTGTCCACTCCCGGCGTAGCTCACCCCCGGTGCCTACCAGATCCCTGTATTGGGTGACGATCTTCCCCCATTGTTCCAGGGTCCAATAGAAGGGAGACCCTGTCGCCGCGATAAGCAACACCTCCGTATCAGGATGTTTGCGCGCGAAATAAAGGTAATTTTCCAATCGGAAGGCCGTGCTCACCGGGTGAGCCTGGTGGAAGCAATCTATATCCTTGGCATTTATAAAAGTGGCGCCCGCTTTGTGCAGGCGGTAGCCAAGTTCCCAATCCTCCAGCCACGCACCCTTGAATCCTTCGTCAAACAGGCCTGCTTCATCGAGCATCTCCCTGGATACCGACAGGCCGTTGGTCACCATCATGATCCAGGGCGCCGCCATCCTTTCCAGCGACTCGCCATACGCCTCTTGCATGGCGGTGAAAAACCGCCGGATGTGTTCGTCTCTTCGCCCGTACCGCAGAACATCGTGATTCTGCACCTGTTCACGCCTGAAGAGGCGGATTACCTCACCCTGGCCGTATCGGTCGACGATCCTGGACCAAACCCCCGTCCGGTAAGCCACCTGTTTGCAGTCCAGTTGCTGCACCGGGTTGAAACCGGGATAGAAGTGGGTGTATATGAACTGACCGTTGAAAGTTGTGGTTACCACGAGCCCCTCTTTGCTGTGGCAACGAAGATGATCCCTGATGTAATTGCTGTCCACCAGCATCTCATCCAGAAAAATAAGGATTTCCCCGCTGGAGGCCTTGATGCCCTGATTGCGCGAATAGGCGGCGCCTCTGTTTGAGTTGTTACGTAAGACTTTGAGCCTGTATGGAGGCCGTATCACGGCCAATAATTCGGCTGTCCCATCGGTCGAGCCGTCGTCCACCACCACCACCTCGAATGCGCTGGATGGCACGCTCTGGTCGTATAAGGAAAGCAAGGTGAACTCCAGCAACTCTTTACGGTTGCGAGTCGGGATGATCACGCTTACTTCCTTGCTGCCAGGTTCGGAACCCATCTTATTCCTCCTCTCTGAGTCAACCTTCTGCGCGGCCTGATTCTTTCTTCCCCGCCCCCTCAACCTACCGGCTCGATCTCGTAGATCCAGCGATAGCACGGGCCGACGGTCCTGTAAAAATGCCGGTTGAACTCCTCATTCAGAGGCCTCTTCAGTTCGGCCGGCGCATACCAGTCGGCGATGGTCATGGCCACCCAGGTGGCCAGATCCAAATTGGGGTATTTTCGATATGTTACATAAAGCCGCATCAGCACCTCTTCCACTTCTTCTTCAGAAGGAAGGCCGAGTTGGACATGCTCTTCGAGCCAGCCATTGGTAAATTGGTTCACGATACGGGTCACCCCGGTCGCGCCAGCATGGGGAAAGGCCAGAAAAACCTTCAAGCGGCCAACCCTGACCAATTCCTTGATAAACCCGGGCCTATCTGCTTTCGGTAGGTGCTCAAGCACGTCGATACTTGTCACCACATCAAAAGACCGGTCCCCGTACGGCAAACTGGAACCGTCCACCCCCTGCCGTTTATCCACGCTGATCGCCTTGTGTTCCGGCAAGAAGTTTAAAAAACGGCCGGCCCCGCCGCCCACGTCAAGAACAGTCAATCCTTTTCTCCCGATGGCATCGATGAGTTCGGCCACCGCCCGGAATCGAAAATACTCGTCAAACTGCAAGAAGCACTGGTCTTTGTACACCGAAGATCCTCCTTTCTCGCTCCCACTTCCCGATAATCATGAGACAACCCACCCTGCTTTTCCATTGTTAATAATTCTATGAAACCAACCTGCCACTGGTGCGCGCCCCCACAACAATGGAGGCAAAATCTTGAACTTTTTACCGTGGCGAATTTGCCCCTGTACGAATATCATGCAATACAAGCCTCTGAGAAGGCAGCATTATTGAGGGTGGTAGAAGACATGGAAAGGATCAAGATAGGCGTGGTGGGAGGGCTCGGGCATATTGGGCTGATCCAGGCGGCTTGTCTGGCTGCCCTTGGGTACGACACCATCGCCCACGACAAAGATGAAGCCAAGATCAAAAAGATCGCGGAAGGCAAGATGCCCTTTGTGGAACCCGGCCTTGAAGATCTTGTCACCAAAGCAATGCATGGCGGTCGGCTCCGTTTCACCAACCAGATGGGCCATTTACAGGAGGCAGACATAGTCTATATCTGTGTGGGCACTCCCACCTTGCCCACCGGCGCAGCCGACTGCTCGCAAGTGCAATTCGCGGTGGAAGAGATCGCCCGCAACCGGAGCACGCACGCGATAGTGGCCATTAAGAGCACCGTCCCCGTCGGAACGGCCCGAAGGTTAACTCTCCGCCTCAGGGAGCGGAACCTGTCAGACAAGGTCACCATCGTCTCCAATCCGGAGTTTCTCCGTGAGGGCGCCGGGGTGGATGACTTCTGGAAACCTGCCCGTATCGTGGTTGGCTCGGAGCCAGCCGACCCGCAGCCAGCAGGAACGCGGGTGTTTGGTTCACGGCCCACGGCAACAGCCGGCGAAGCAGCCGCGAAAGTGGCCGGAATATATTCCCCGCCCGGAGTGCCGGTGATCATCACCAGTTGGGAGAACGCCGAGCTTATCAAATACGCCAGCAATGCCTTTTTAGCTACGAAGATCTCCTTCATCAACGAGATCGCCCACTTGAGCGAGAAGGCCGGCGGCGATATCCGCGTCGTCAGCAAGGGAGTCGGGCTGGATCCACGGATCGGCCCCGGTTTTCTTGAGGCCGGGGCCGGGTTCAGCGGCCCCTGCCTGGAGAAAGACTTGAAATCCTTGATACACCAGTTCAATGAAGCTGAACTCGAGCCTTTGTTATTGCGATCTACTCTGCTTGTCAACCTGCGACAACGCAAAAACCTCATTCAAAAATTGGAAGACCGTCTGGGCCTGCTTTACGGCAAACAGATCGGAGTTCTTGGCATGGCATTCAAACCCGAAACGGATGATGTGCGGGACTCGCACAGCCTGCCCATCGTAAACTGCCTCCTCTCCATGGGAGCGAGGATAACCGTCCATGATCCATGGATAAATGGGCCGGAGCAAGCCGGCCTTTCCGAGACCGAACTTTCGGGAGTTATCTGGGCCTCCTCCCCCTACGAGGCGGCCGACGGCAAGGACGCCGTCCTGATCTTGACCGCCTGGCCCGAATACCGGGAGATCGCTCTCCAGAAGATGAAAGCCCGCATGTCAAAACCCGTGGTTGTTGACGGAAGGAATCTTTTTGACCCACAGGAGATGCAGGCGCTGGGAATTGATTATCAGGGGGTGGGAATATGAAGTACCTGGTGACGGGGGCGGCCGGGTTCGTCGGCTCTAACCTTTGCGCCGCCCTCCTGGCGCGGGGAGATGAAGTATGGGGACTTGACGACCTCAGCAAGGGGAAAAAGGAATGGCTGAAGCAACTGGAAGGCAACCCCCGTTTTCGGTTGACAGTGGGGTCCCTCTCCCAGGAGCAAATCCTGCGCCGTATAATGGAAAATATAGACGTCATCTACCACCTGGCCGCTGTGGTGGGGGTGAAGCTATATGTGGAGGACCCGGTGAATGTGGTGGAAGTGAATGTGTGCCAGACCGCCCGCCTCCTGGAAATGGCCTGGCAGCTTGGCAAGAAGGTGATCTTTACATCTACCTCGGAAGTTTACGGAAAGAGCAAGGACCTGCCTTTCCGAGAAGATTCCGACCGGCTCTATGGGCCATCAACAACGGATCGCTGGTGTTATGCAGTATCCAAAAGCGCCGCGGAACACCTTTGCTTTGGATACATCAGGCGGGGGCTCCCCGTGGTGATTCTGCGCTACTTTAACGTGTACGGCCCCTGTGCCGATAGTTCCGATTACGGAGGCGTGGTCCCCCGTTTCATCAGGCAGGCCCTGGCCAATGAGCCGTTGACGGTACATGGCGATGGGAGCCAGGCCCGGTGCTTTACTTACGTTGATGACATAGTCAAAGGAACCCTCGAGGCCGGGAGCCGTCCGGAAGCCGAGGGGAAGATCTTCAATCTGGGCGGCCGGCGGGAGACCTCCATTCTGGAACTTGCACAGTTGATCGTTGCGCTTTCGGAGAGCAAGTCGGAGATAGTATTTCAACCGTACGCCGAGTATTACGGGCCACATTACGAAGATGTTCGAAGGAGGGCGCCCGACCTGGCGGCAGCCGAGCGGATACTTGACTATCACCCGGCGGTCTCCTTGGAAGACGGACTGAAAAGGACAATTGCATGGCACAGGGAAAGGTGGAGGCAATGACAGTTCAAGAGTCCTTGATCAGCGTTATAATTCCAACTTACAATCGTGTCAACGCTCTTCGGCGCGCGCTTCACGCCCTGGACAACCAGACGGAGGAGGGCGGGCCGTTTGAGGCGATCGTCATTGACGACGGTTCGACCGACGGAACAGCGACTTACCTCCAGGGAGCCGCCCGGGCAGTCGCGTTTTCCTACCCCTTGCGACACATCCGACAGGAGCACAAGGGGCCTGCCGCGGCGCGCAATCTAGGCCTGGGGACGGCGGCAGGCGGGACCGTTTTATTCTTGAACGACGATTGCCTGGCGGCGCCGGACCTCCTTGCCCAACACAGAAAGTACAGGCGGGAATTTGGGGAATGCGCCGTACTGGGACATATCCACTGGTCGCCGGAGATCTTCCTAGCCCCGGAGGTCAGGGATCTGGTCAAGGAGTTCTACTTTCCTTATTACCAGATCCAGGATCATGAGAACGTCAGCTTCGCCTTCTTTATCACCGGCAACCTCTCCGTGCCGTTGCAGAAGGTGCGGGAAGCGGGCGGATTCGACGAATACTTCTCCGAGGCGGCCTTCGAGGATATCGACCTTGGTTACAGGCTGCAGCGCCTGGGAGTGAGGATGCGGTACAACCCGGAAGCCGTGGCGTTTCATTTTCACGATCTGGACTTTGACAGTCTCTGCGATCGGCAGGAGAAGATAGCCTACTGGCTCTATGCTTTTTTGGCCAAACATCCGGAAGCTGAACCGTTCTACGCCGGAATAAAAGAGTTCGCCCAGGAATTCCCCCTGAAGAAGGCTCATTGCCTGAGAGTAATTCTGAGCTACCTGGGACACCGGGGGCTGAAGGCGTGTAAGACCGACCTCATGAACGAAAAGGAAGAAGTCCGATCTTGACCGATCGGTTCAACTGGCTGGTCCAGGCAAAAGAGCAATTTGCTCGCTTTTGACGCGATCAGCCGGGCTGAAGCGCCTGCAGCGGTCCAGGCCTCCGCCGAGTTTCGGGAGGCCTGCCCGGCCTCAGCCACTGTCATGCTCCTGGATCTCGTTTACGTGGAGCGGGAACAGCGGGGCACCGGCATAGGGTTCGCCCTGATGGCCGGCCTTATCGAGCGGGCCCGAGCGTTGTCGTACCACAAGCTGGCCCTTACCACCTTTCCGCAAAATACCGCGGCCGTCCGGCTCTACGAGAGGTGCGGGTTCCGCACAGTGGGGGACTACCGGG
>JBLNCV010000278.1:0-9056 GCA_050260975.1 Syntrophothermus sp.
CTGTTTCCGGCCGATACGGCGCTTTTGGAGCAGATTCCCGTGAGCAAGATCATGCACACCCGGGTAATCACCGTGCACCCCCTTGATCCCATTGATGAGGCCGCGCGCCTTTTGTACGAGCACCGGATCGGGTGTTTGCCGGTGATTCAATCCCAGCAACTGGTGGGTATCGTTACCGAGACCGACGTTTTACGCCGCCTGGTGGAGTTGACCGGCGCCACCACGCCTGGATCGCACCTGGAGGTGGAAGTCCCGGATCAGCCGGGAATGTTGGCGGCCATCGCGGAGATCATCAAAGAACATGATGTAAACATCAGCAGCATTCTTACCATGCCGGGATCCTGCGAGAGGTGCCTGGTATTGGCTCTACGCTTGCAAGCCATGGACCTCCGACCGATCATCAAAGGCATCAAAGCGTTGGGCTACAGGGTGTTGTGGCCGGTGGAACTCGAATGAACAGGAATGCAATTTTCGTCTACAGCCCGGATTTCCAAAAGTACAAATTCTCGGAGGATCACCCTTTTAACCCGCTTCGGCTTGAACTCACTCTGGAACTTTTACAGGAGACCGGGTTGTTGGCGCCGGGTACAGGCGCCCAGGGGGAAGCCGCCCAGGCGGCCGCCGGGGATGTGGCAACCTCCCGGATGGCCACCGACGCTGAACTGTTACTTGTGCACGATCAGGCGTACCTCAAGACGGTAAAGGCCGTGAGCGCGCGGGGCGGAACTTCACCGGACGCCAGAAACTTTGATCTGGGAACCGACGATAATCCAATCTTTGTAGGGATGCACGAGGCTGCGAGTTTGGTCGCCGGCGCCACCCTTGTCGCGGCGGATCTGGTGATGGAAGGACAGGCCGACCACGCCTTGAATATCGCCGGGGGATTGCACCATGCCCAACGATCCCGGGCGTCGGGATTTTGCATTTATAACGATGTGGCGGTGGCTATCGCCTACTTGCAGCGCCGGTACGGGGCAAAAGTAGCTTATATCGACACCGATGCGCACCACGGTGACGGCGTGCAATGGGCTTTTTACGATGATCCGAGCGTGCTGACCATCTCTTTTCACGAGACGGGCCGGTACCTGTTTCCCGGGACCGGGGAAGTCACCGAACGGGGCAGGAACGACGGTTACGGTTTTTCGGTGAATGTCCCGCTGGAAGCCTTCACGGAGGATGACTCTTTTATCTCTGCTTTCGAAGCAGTGGTTCCCCTGGTGGAAGCTTTTGCGCCGGATGTGATTGTCTCGCAAAACGGCTGTGACGGCCACTTTCTGGATCCGCTGACCCATCTGTCATTGACCATGCGTTCTTACGCGGAGATCCCGCGGATCGTCCACAAACTGGCGCACGACGTGGCGGGAGGGCATTGGATTGCGGTTGGCGGGGGAGGATATGATATCTGGCGGGTGGTGCCCCGGGCGTGGGCGTTCTTATGGGCGCAGATGCTGGATGTGGAGTTGCCGGAGGAGCTTCCCGGCAGCTGGCTGGCCAGGTGGCAGAAGGTGAGCCCGGTAACTTTGCCCAGGCGCTTTTTTGACAGTCCCGCCGAGTCCCCGGCGATTCCAAGGCGGGCGGAGATTACGGAGAAAAATAACCTGACGGTGCTGAAGGCCATGACCGAGGCATTGTCCATCATCATGCCGGGGAGTCATTGCGGGGGGCGATCGGGTGAGTAATTGGGGCATGTCGGTGAGTGTGATCGACTTAAAGGATGAAAGAGCGCGGCAAAAGGTGGAACGTTTTTTGGCGCGCCTGCGTCTGGACTTTGAGCCGGATGTGGAGTATACGTTGGCGGTCTGGCGCGGCCCCAGGATGATCGGGACCGGTTCATTCAGCGGAAAGGTAATCAAGTGCGTGGGGATCGACCCGAACTACCAGGAGGAGGGAATCGCGGCCATTATCTTGACAAGGCTGCTTCGGAAAGAGTCCGACAGAGGGATCAACCATACCTTTGTCTTCACCAGGCCTCAAACGGCGCCGGTCTTCCTCTCTTTCGGCTACCGGGAAGTGGCCCGGGTGGAAGGAATTGTGACCCTTTTGGAAAAGGGGTCGCCCGGTGTCAAGGAGGCCATGGCGGGACTCGCCGGATTTCGCCTCAACGAGCCGGGCGCCCGGGTGGGAGCGGTGGTGGTCAACGGTGATCCTTTTACTATTGGGCACCGGTACCTCATTGAAAAGGCGGCGCAGGAGTGCAACCGGGTCCATGTATTTGTGGCCAGCGAAGGCCGTTCAGTCTTCCCGGCGGCGGTGCGGCTGGAGTTGGTCAGGCAGGAGACCCGCGATCTGGAAAACGTGGTGGTGCATACGGGAGGGGATTACCTGATCTCTCTGGCCACCTTTCCTGGCTATTTTACCAGGGAAGAGGATCGCCGGATCCGCACCCACGCGATGTTGGATACGGCGGTATTCGCCAGGCATTTTATGCCCGCTCTTGGGATTACCCGCCGGTATATCGGGGAGGAACCATTTTCCCCCGTGACCAGAACTTATAATGAGATACTAAGCGAGCGGCTGCCCAGAGCAGGAGCGGAAGCGAAGTTGATACCCCGGCTGGAAGTGGACGGCCAGCCGGTGAGCGCCTCAACGGTGAGACAGTTCCTGAAGGAGGATCGATGGGAGGAGGTCCGGAAGCTGGTACCGGCCACCACCTACGGTTTTTTGCTCTCGGGGGATGCCGTACCGGTTCTGGAAAGCCTCAGAAGAAACGATGGATGACTTTGAGCAATTATTCAACGAAGCGTGGGTCATAGGGAAAAGCTACGAATATGACCGGGAACGCATGGCCCGTATCAGGGTGCTGCGCCAGCGAATCGTTCTGGCCAGGGAGGCCAGGGCAAAGCGGCAGCAGGAGTTGCTCCTGGAATTCAAACAACCATTGCTCTCCCTGACCACCAACGTCCCGGGTCCCGACAAGGACGTGCCGATGGCGTGGCTGATAAGCCAGGAGGCGACCCGGGCCATCAGGTCCGCCCTGGACACGGCCCGCATCACGGTCCGATACATGGAGACCCGAAATACGGCGTCCGGGCCGGAATCTTTCTGGATTCTCAATGAAATTGGCGCCAAACCTTTGAAGCGCTTAATGATCGATATTGAAAACGGCCATCCGTTGGGCCGACTCTTCGATATTGACGTGCTCGATGTGGATGGGACCCATCTGGAGCGCGCCTCCTTCGGCGTTTCCCCCCGGCGGTGCCTGCTCTGCGACCGGCCGGCTTACGAGTGCATCCGCTCGCAGAAGCACTCTTTGACGGAACTCATCAATGAGATGGGCGCCCTGGTTCTCGAGTACTTGAGGGAGCAGACTGTCTGAAAGGTTTTCTTCCTCTCACGTCGAAAATAAGATGCGACAGTACGCCGGGAATAAGTTAATCAGCAAGAACATGGGAATCTTTCTAAACTGAGGGAGGCTAAACCACAATGAACAGAAGAACAGGCAGGTATGGGGTACGAATTCTCTTTGTAGCCCTGGTATTGATTCTGGTGGCGGGGATGGCCGGTTCCTGGACGGTGCTCGCCGCCGAAAAGGTTCTGACCATCGTTAGTACATCGGACTTCCATGGTAATCTGTTGCCCGGCCAGAAGGACAAGGCCACCGGCCGCGACATTGGCGGGGCGGCGATTCTGGCGGCGTACGTCGCGGAGATCCGCGCCCAGAACCCCAACGGAACCTTGTTATTGGACGACGGCGACGCCATGCAGGGGCCCGCGATCTCCACGGTTTTCAAGGGCCAATCCACGATTGATCTCTACAATACCCTGGGCTACGCGGCGATGGCCATCGGCAACCACGAGTTCGACTGGTCCCTGGAAACTTTGAAGCAGCGGATTGCTCAGGCGAAGTTTCCGGTTCTGTCGGCCAACATCTTTAACAAAGCTGATGGGCAGAGACCTGACTGGGCGCGCCCATACACCATCGTCACCGTCAACGGCCTGAAAGTGGGGATTATTGGGGTCAGCACGGTGCAAACGCCGGTGGTGACCCTGCCGGATAACGTCAAGGACCTGGAGTTCCGCGACCCGTCGCCGGTGGTAAATGCCCTTATCCCCGAACTTAAGGGCAAGGGAGCCGAACTGGTGGTGGTCATCGCCCACCTGGGCGGGGCTCAGGACAAATCCGGCAACGTGACGGGCGAGATCGCGGATCTGGCCAGGGCGGTCAAGGGCGTGGACGCCATCTTCGGCGGGCATGCCCATACCACGGTTGCAGGGACGGTGAATGGGGTTCCGGTGCTCATCCCGTATTACAATGGGCGGGCCGTCGGGGTCACCAAATTGACCTACGACACCGCCGCGGCCAAAGTGGTCAAGATCGACCAGGAGGTGGTCACCACCTTTGCGGATCAGGTCAAACCTGATGCGGCGGCGGCCGCCGTTGTGGACAGATACAACAAAGATCTGGCTCCGGTGATGGCCGAGGTGCTGGGTAACGCACCGGCGGAGATCCTGCGTAATTACGATCAGGAGTCCGCGCTGGGGAACATGGTGGCCGACATCATGCGTCAGGCGGCCGGAACCCAGATGGCCTTCACCAACGCGGGCGGATTGCGTGCGGATGTGCCCGCGGGCCCCGTGACTCTTGGAAAGATCTGGGAGGTCATGCCCTTTGACAACACGATTGTAACCATGGAACTCACCGGCGCTCAGGTGCTGGAGGTTCTGAAGAATAAATCCAAGGGCATGGTGCAATCTTCCGGCCTCAGGTTCAAATATGATCCCGCTGCTTTAGGCGATACCCGGGCGATTCTGGAGGTAACCCTCCTTGATGGCAAACCGCTGGACCCAAATCAGGTCTACACCGTGGCCACCAATAACTTTATGGCCTCGGGCGGCGACAACTTTACGGCTTTCACCGGCGGCAAGAAGGTCTTCGACACCAACATCCTGATCCGGGATGCCATGGTCAAATGGCTCAAGGCGGAGACCGCCGCCGGCCGGGCTATCGCTCCCAGGATCGATGGCCGGGCAATACCCATAAGCAAGTAGGTTCCGGCACTTTGGATCCGGGGAGTGATTCTCCGGATCCTTTTCAGATTGTTCCCCCTTGAAAAAGTCTCATCCGCCGGCGAGGAGCTTCTGGAGCAAGGGAGAGATTTTTCAAGGGGGAACCAGCCAGCAAAGGAGCCGGCAAAGATGACCAAAAAGGTTCAGGTCTATGTGAACGGCCGCGCGATATTGCTCGAGGAGTCCTACCCCGTGGAGTATGCCGTTCTCCGGTACAGCCAGCAGGCTTTTCACGACATTCAAAAAGGCCTTGCCTATATAGCCGACGCCAAAGGGGATCCTATCGGGGAAGGCGGGGCGATCTTCGACGGCCTGGAGATACAGGTACTGCCCGTGAAGCGCTGACCGGGAAATAGCCGCCACGAGACCGGCCCTCTACGCGGGAATTTGCCCGACCTTGTTCAACACTTCAATAACCTGCTGGGGATTAAAGGGTTTCACGATAAAATCCTTGGCTCCGGCTTCCAGCGCTTCACGGATCAGGGCCTTCTGACCCATAGCGCTGCACATTACCACCCGCGCTCCTGGGTCAAGGCCGATTATGGCTTCCGTGGCCTTAATCCCATCCATTACCGACATGGTGATATCCATGGTCACAATGTCCGGTCGTAGTTTTTGGTAGAGTTCCACAGCCATCTGCCCGTTTTCCGCTTCACCCACCACATGGTATCCCGCATCGGTCAACGTCTTCTGCAAGATCCACCGCATAAAGATTGAATCATCTGCAATCAACACGGTCTTGCCCATTTGCATCTCCCTCTGCAACGATCTCTTCGCACCAAATCTTTACGACTGCTGGAAAGTGCTGCTATGCGGTTTCTTTTTCTATAAATCGCCAACGGCAGATCTTTCCTTAAGAGTAGAATCCAGACGGATTGATTTCTGCCTGCCCAAATGTTATACTAAACACTATGTTTGGGAGGAGGCCCTGAAGTTCTTATGGATATGGTTAAGAAGCCAGAAATTCGCAATGTAGCTATTATCGCCCACGTAGACCATGGGAAGACAACTTTGGTGGATTGCTTGCTCCGGCAAAGCGGGATCTTTCGCGCCAACGAGCATGTCGCGGAACGGGTCATGGATTCCAATGAACTGGAACGCGAGCGGGGAATCACGATTCTTTCCAAAAATACGGCCGTGGTTTACCAGGGGGTAAAAATCAACATTATAGATACGCCTGGCCATGCCGACTTCGGCGGCGAGGTGGAACGCGTGCTGAGGATGGCCGACGGCGCTCTTTTGGTGGTGGATGCCTTCGAGGGGCCGATGCCCCAAACCAGGTTTGTCTTGAAGAAGGCCCTGGAAGCCGGCCTGGCGCCGATTGTGGTCATAAACAAGATCGATCGCCCCAACGCCAGATGTGTGGCGGTGGTGGATGAGGTTCTTGATCTTTTTATCGAACTTGAAGCGGATGAAGATCAACTGGACTTTCCGGTGATCTATACTTCCGCCCGGGAAGGGTACGCGATTCGCGATCTGGCCGAAGAACCCGGGGACATGCGCCCGCTCTTTGAGACGATTATCTCAAAGGTCCCCCGGCCCGCCGGGGAGGTCGAAGCGCCCCTGCAACTCCAGGTAGCCGCACTGGATTACGACGATTATGTGGGACGGATCGCCATCGGCCGGATCACCCAGGGAATAGTGCGCGCCGGAGAGACAGTGGCGATTTGCCGGCGCGACGGCTCCGTGGAAACCGTGAAAGCCAGCGCAATCTACCTATATCATGGGCTGAAAAGGGTGGAGACCGATCTGGCGGTGGTAGGGGATATAGTAGCCCTGACCGGGATTGGCGGGATTAATATCGGGGAGACCGTCACTTCCCCCGACGACCCCCAGCCGCTCCCGATGCTGGTTATCGACGAGCCGACCCTCACCATGACCTTCAGCGTCAACGACAGCCCCTTCGCCGGGCAGGAGGGCAGGTATGTCACATCGCGGCACCTGAGGGAGCGGCTCTTTAAGGAAACCGAAACCAATGTGAGCTTGCAGGTGGAGGAGACAGACAGTCCCGATACTTTCAAGGTCTGCGGCCGCGGCGAACTGCATCTGTCGATCTTGATCGAGACCATGCGGCGCGAAGGGTATGAATTTCAGGTCTCCAAGCCCGAACCGATCATCAAGATGATCAACGGCCGCAAGAGCGAACCCTATGAGCAGTTGGTGGTTACCGTTCCCGAGGAGTACATGGGAGCGGTAATGGAGCTACTTGGAGCGCGCAAGGCGGAATTTTCGGACATGACCCGGATTACCAGCGAACAGGTACGGCTCAAGTTTCGGATCCCGGCTCGCGGGTTGATCGGCTTTCGCTCGGAATTTCTCACGGAGACCAAGGGAAACGGCACCATGTACCACGTCTTTGACGGGTACGGCCCATACAAGGGCGAGATTAAAGGGAGGGTCAACAGTGTGCTGGTGGCGTCCGAGGCGGGTGAATCCACTACTTATGGTTTGCACAACGCGCAGGAACGGGGAAGCCTTTTTATCGGGCCGGGAGTCCGGGTCTATGCGGGAATGATTGTGGGCGAAAACCCCCGGGGGCAGGATATTCCGGTCAATGTTTGCAAAAAAAAGCATGTTACCAATATGCGTTCCAGCACCGCGGAAGAGGCGCTGCGGCTTACTCCGTCCAGATCGTTCAGCCTGGAAGAGGCGCTGGAGTTTATCAACGACGATGAATTGCTGGAGGTGACACCAAAAAGCATCCGGTTGCGGAAATTTTTGCTGGATAGCAAAGAACGCCTCCGTGACGCTAAAAATCGTGAAAAACCAGCATAACCTCGCCTGTCTGGGGCATTGGGTCCAATGTTCCCGCTTTCCATGCTCTTATGTCAGGAACCTCCCCGGCCGATAGATTATGGCGAGAGAGGTGGAAGCATGAGGTGGTTGGGCAAAGCAGCGTTCGGGCTCCTCATAACCGGGATTTTGACGGTTTTGCAACTGGTCGGAGGGGTTGAGCAGGCAACCGGAGCCGTTTTCGGCGGTTACACCCTGGATGGGGGGGTCGTCCTGGATCAGGTTAGCGTGATGCCGCCTTTTGATGAAGTAGATGTCAGGCTGCTTGCTGCCCGCTATTTGCAGCAGAAGGGGATTAGCCTGGCCAGTGGGAGGGGGCGGGGTGAGCTGATTCTCAACCTGGCTGTCAGCGGCCAAAATCAAAAGACCTATCACTGGTACTGGCTGCTTTTGTGGCCCTTTCACGGGCTGGCCACCGATCATGTTACGCTTAGCGCCGACTTCACAGTGATCGATCCGGCGGAGAACCGCATGCTGGCGAAGCACACCGTTAAGGCCGACGCCTATGAATCAGCCCTCTTCAGCGATTTCCGGCCTGTGGAGTGGCTCTATAAAGAAGCATTGCAGAAGGCGCTGGACAGCGGCGCCGCGGGTCTTGTGGCCGGTGCAAAAAGCAGAAGATAATTGTATTTCCAGAAGATTCCAGTCCAAGCTTAGCAGGTTTTTTGCGATGGAGGAGTAATATGATCGTAAAGGGGGGTTTTGTATGACAGCCGAGGTTTCCAACGAAGCCAAACGGGATTTTGTCCTCTGGTTTTTGTACAATCACACCCTTCAAAAGGAAGGCGCGGAAGAGCTTCTCCTTTACCTCATTTCCACCAATCAGACACTGGCGCGGTTGCATATCATGGATAATTTCAGCGATCAGGAGCCGGCGATGCTGATTTCGGCCGTGGGATCCATGATGCCGCCTTTTCTGTTCAAAAAGGCGAAAAAAGTCACCACCAGCCCGGCGGAAGCCCTGGTCCGGTTGATCGAAAACCCTGACGAGGATGTCTATGTCACCCTGTACTTCGAAAACCGCAATTATAGCCAGCGTTTCTACGAAGTTGTGGAGAGCGATCCTGCCGCCGAACCAGAACCGGGTTCGACGAACGCGGTGGACAGATTGCTTGTGGAGGAGTTTTTACACCGGGCTCAAGCAGCTTACGTTTACAGTCTGATCGATCTGGCCTTGCAAGACCGGGATGAAAAGAAGTTTAAAGAGCTGGTCTCCGAACTGAAAAGGCTGGAAAAGCTGGAGGTTTGATCGCCTC
>JBLNCV010000279.1:0-6561 GCA_050260975.1 Syntrophothermus sp.
TTTGAAACGTTGCTGGCCACGCCGGGAGTGGGCCCCAATACCGTCAGGGCGCTGGCGCTGGTTGCGGAAGTAACCTACGGAGCCAAAGCAAGCTTCCGGGATCCGGTGCGTTACTCTTTCGCCCACGGCGGAAAAGACGGCCATCCCTTTCCGGTCAACCGCCCGCTCTATGACCAGACCATCGAGACGCTCGAAGACGCTTTGCGCCGCGCCAAACTTGATCAGCCGGAGAAGTTGAAAGCGCTGAGGCGCCTCGCCGCCTGGCGCGGCGACGCCCAGGCGTAACCAAATCAGGTACATTTGGATGTAACCCGGAACAAAATAGAGCTCCCTGATGCACTGCTTTTCGGCAGCACCAGGGAGCCATTCCGCTATAAAATCCCAACTATAAATCCAGGCCAGGAGTCCCGTTCTTAGTTCGCTAGCCTTGAGCGAGGCATTCTGCCAGCCCGCTTCCGGTTGCCGTTGAATACGCTCGTTACAAATGGTCTAAGCCAGTAGTCAAGACCGATTAACCCGGCGTTGGCCCCGGCGATGATCACCAGAATGGCCAGGGTGTACATCACCGGATTGGTGCTGGTGGTTCCCGCCAGCATGTAGTTAAGGTTCATCAAGGCTCCCATCACCGCCGCAAAGACGGTAAACGTGCCCAGAATGAGCGCGATGCCTACCAGCACCTCACCGTAAGCCACCAGGTAGCTGAAAAGTTTGGCCTGCGGCAACGCAACCGCCTTGATAAAATCGGCGTACCAACTCTGTACGAGCGGATGTTCACCAGTAGCCTTCGCCAGAGCGCCTTGCAGAAAACCGCCGACAGCAACACCAGCCTTGTCTCCGGTCCAAACCGGGGAGCCGATCTTCTCCAACCCGGCCTCCAGCCACTGCCATCCCAGCCAAATACGCACTGCAGCCCATAAAACACTGAGCTTGCGATCTCTGAAGAAACCCATACAAGACCCCTCCACTTTTAGATTAAAGCCCACTTTAGATTAAAGTCCACAAACTTTACTCTACTATTCCTCGTCATGGCTATCAATATGGGGTTAGTGGCAGGGCGGGGTATTTTTGCAAGTCCAGGAACCATGTTCCATCAACCCAAAAATTTCAAACGCCCTTTACCGCCAAATTGTGCTTTAGAATCCCCTCGTCCTGCCGAAACATTAAAGGGTGAATAATTTCACGACCCTCCAACAATTTGATAAGGAAAGGTGGGCTATCATGCGTAAAATATTTGTGCAAACTCTTTTTTTGTTTATGCTGGTGTTGGCCCTCACTGCCTCTACCCAAGCTGCTGAGAAATTGAAGATCGGCATCTTGCCCCAACAGGACGCCGTGAAAACCTTGAAGCTCTTCCAGCCTCTGGCGGATTACCTGTCCGCCAAGGTCGGCGTCCCTATGGAAGTAGTTACCTCGCCAAATTTCGATGCCTTTATGGATCGGGTCAGGCAGAACCAGTTCGACCTGATTTATCTAAACCCCTACCATTATGTAATAGCCCATAACGCTGCCGGTTATGAAGCCTTTGCCATGGTCAAGCAGGACGGTCTGACAAAGTTCCGGGGAATCTTCGTCACCAGAAAGGACAGCCCGATCAAGAGCATCCAGGACCTGCGGGGCAAGACGATCATCTACGCCGACGACACCTCTCTGGCCGGATATCTCTTGCAGAAGGTCTATTTGCAGGATAATGGGATCAATCCGGATAAAGAAACCACCGCCAAGTTTGCCGGCAAGCACGACTCGGCCATCATGGCCGTTTACAACCGCACGGTTGAGGTAGCCGGCGTGCGTGAGCCGGCATTGGCACTGTTAAAAGACAAGATCGATCTCAACCAGTTGAACATCCTGGCGGAAACCGATTGGATGCCGCAACTGCCCTTCGCCGCAAAAAAACAGCTTGATCCGCAACTGGTTCAAAAGATCGCCGCGGCCTTTACCGCCCTGGACCCCGGCGGCGAACCTGGTGCAACCATCTTGAAGAACTTAAACTTTGATGGGTTTGTGCCGGCGAAAGACAGCGATTACGATCCTCTCCGGGCCTTTGCCAAAAAATTAAATTTGCCTGTAAGATAATCTCTGTGAGGAACAAAAAATTGCAGGCATGAGCAAGGGGAGACGTAATGAATACGCATTTAAATCAGACTATTGGCAGCAACACCCCTTCCAACCGCGGTAGAAGCTTTAAAACGGGCGGATTGCGCGGGAGGCTGATCCTGTGGATCAACCTCTTCACCGTAATCTTGGTGGCAACTATTGTCGCCATATGGGTTACTCAGGTGAAGAACGAGATCACCAGGGCCACCGAAGAGAGAAGCGCCGAACTGGCCGGAGTGCTGGCCATGGCCGGGATTGCTCCCATGATCTCTTACGATTTCGCCTCGCTCTCCCGGTATGCTGAAGAAACCGTAAGAGAAGGAGAGGGCAGAGTAGTATACATCACTTTTCTCGATCCCCAGGGAAAGGTATTGGCCCATAGCGATCCCAAGATAAACGGGCAAACTTTCGAAGATGAAGCAACCAGGAAGGTTTTGGGGACGGATAAGCCGTTGACACAGTACCTGGAAGGCGGGCTGATCGATAGTGCGGCGCCCTTGATCAGCGAAGGCCAGAAGTTCGGGTTTGTACGTGTCGGCCTTTCCCTGGATCAAACCCGCCATAGCGTCGTTGAAGCCCAGAAACGGGGATTCTTTGCCGCCCTTGGCGCGATCCTTATTGGGATCTTCATGAGTCTTTTCCTGGCGAACACGATTGTCAAGCCGGTAAAACGGCTGTTGGAAGGAACCAGAACTATCGCCGCGGGTAATCTGAATCTTCAGGTGCCGGTTGCCACACATGACGAAATCGGCGAACTGGCCAGCGCTTTCAACCAGATGACGGAAAACTTGCGGCTCCTGGCGAGCGAAGCAGGGAATGTTTCGCAGCAGATGGTTTCTTCCAGCGCGGGGATATCGAAGGCGGCTGAAGAAATCAGTATCGTAAGCCAGGAGGTTACCAAGACCGTCCAATCCCTGGCCGCGGGCGCGACATCCCAGGCGGACAATACCACCGCGGCGTTCAAGAATATCGAATCCTTGTCCAGCCTGGTTGAAGAAGTTGCCGCCCACGCAAGCTCGGCCGACCTGTCCGCCAAGCATTCCTCGGAGGTGGCGGCCGGAGGGGAAAAGGCCCTTCAAAGCGTTGTATCCCAGATTCAGCAAATAAGTGCCACCGTGGACACCTCGGCGGGTATCGTGGCCGAACTGGAACGTCATTCCCAGGAGATCAACAAGATTGTGGAAGTAATCAGCAACATCGCCTCCCAGACCAACCTCCTGGCCCTTAACGCCAGTATCGAGGCCGCCCGGGCCGGTGAACAGGGAAGAGGGTTCGCGGTGGTGGCCGACGAGGTCCGAAAACTGGCCGTGGGGTCGGAGCAGGCCGCTGTCCAGATTCGCGAATTGCTCGAAGAGATGTCGGGGCAGATCGAAAAGGCCAACGATTCAATGAATCTGGGCACCCAGGAAGTTTCAAAGGGAATTGACGTGGTGCGGGAAGCCAATAAAGCTTTCGGGGAGATCAAGCAAGTTGTGGAGGAGGTGCTTGCCCGGATCGAACAGATCTCTTCCGCGGCCGGCAAGATGGTGGAACACAGTAAAGGAATCGTCTCGGAGATGCAAGCCATCGCGCGTGTCGCCAGCGAAGCGGCGGCCAGCAGCGAAGAAGTCTCCGCGGCTTCCGAGGAACAAGCCGCGTCGGTATCCGAGATCGCCAATGCCGCCGGATCGCTGGTTGAAAAAGCCCAGGAACTGAGGAACATTCTGGCCCGCTTCAAATTCTGAGCGGCGGCTCTTATGTGACCGACAGCCGGGCGGGCCTTTCGCCTCAGGTCTTTTCGCCGTTGATCTCCAGCTGGTAGGTGATCTTGGCGGTTTTGTTCAGCATGTTGGACACCGTGCAATACCTCTCCTGCGAAAGGGTGACCGCGCGCTCAAACTTCTCCCGAGGGATCTCCTTGCCCCAGATCCGGTAGACAATCCTGATCTCGGTGAAAACCTTGGGGTGATCCTTGGCGCGGTCACCTTCAATGTCCACCTGAAAAGAATCAAAGGGAATGCGCATCTTTTCAAGAATGGAGACCACATCCATCCCGGTGCATCCTCCCAACCCCACCAGCACTAATTCGGTCGGCCTGGGCGCCTGGTTCTTTCCTCCCACTTGCTCCGCGGCGTCCATCCGTACCTGGTGTCCGGACTGGGTCTCCCCCAAAAATTGCATTCCGCCTTCCCATTTGACCTTGGCCTCCATGATCATGCCCCCTTGTTGCCGTCTGATAAAATTATACCCCTGCACCAGGGGATCATAAAGCGGTTATTTCTTTCGAAAGGGCTAAAAAAGAGCAAAAAATAGATCAGTCCGCCACGTCGGCCTTAGAGGCTCATGCATACAGCGAACTGACCGCGCTCGGCAGGTTGCTCCAGCAACCTGCGGCACCTGACTATATTTTGCCATATAATAGCCACAATCGCAATCTGTCGGTTGCCCTGTTTTGCGAGGGACATTTGTCCTGCGCATCATCCCTTGACCAAACCCTTTTTGACGGCGTAAGCAGCCGCCTCCGCCCGGTTGCTCAAATTCAACTTGGCAAAGATGTTGCTCACGTAGTTGCGCACCGTCTTCTCGCTCAAAAAGATCGTTTCGGCGATCTCCTTGTTCGTCTTGCCAAGGCCGATCAAAGACAGGATCTTCCTCTCCTGTTCGGTAAGCGCGTCGTGGGGATTTCCCTTGCCCGACGCCTGGTTGCGCATGTGGGCAAAGACCTTTTCCGTAACCGCCGGGTCCAATAGCGACTCGCCCCGGCTCACCCGCTCGATTGCATCAATGATGGCGTCGCTGCCGATCTCTTTTAGCACATAGCCGCTGGCCCCGGCGATAATCGACTCGATTACTGCATTGTCATCGGCAAAGGAGGTAAGCATGATCACCTTGGTCTGCGGGGAGACCTCCCGGATGCGCCGGCAAGCTTCCGTCCCGCTCCCGCCCGGCATCCGGATATCCATGATCACCACATCCGGCTGGACTTGCAGGGCCTTGTCCACCGCTTCGTCGGCCGCCGATGCCTCCGCCACAATCTCGAAATCGCCCCGCCTCCGCAACAGCGCCGCCAACCCAACGCGAACCACCTCATGGTCGTCAACCAGCATGATCTTGCGCATATTCTCCAGTCACCGCCTTATATGGAACTTCCAAAGCAATCTCGGTTCCCCGCCCCGGCACGCTGTTTATCGTCAATTTTCCCCGTAAAAGCCGCGCCCGCTCAGCCATGTTCCTCAGGCCGAACTTGTCGGTCGCAGCCTCCTGCATGGCCCTGACCTGTTCATAATTAAAGCCCGCCCCATTGTCGCGGATTGTGAAACGAACCTCGCCTTCCCTGAACTCCATCCCTATCTCGACCTTGCTGGCCCTGGCGTGTTTGGTCACATTGGCCAGGGCCTCCCTGACGATATGATAGATATTGCTGCGAACCTCCGGCGGCATCTCTTCCGCTGGTATGCCTTTAAAGGCAAGCTCCACCTCCAGGCCGGTACGGCTCTTAAATTCGTCTGCCAGGCTGGTGATGCTATGTCGAAGGCTCCGTGATTCGGGCGGCCGAAGGTCCATGATATAACGCCGGATATCCCGGATACTTTCATTAAGGCGCTCCATGTTGCTTCGAATCTGCTTTTTGGCCAAATCCGGGTTTTCGTCAATCAGGTAACAGGAGTTTTCCAGATTTAAACCCACCGCGTAGATCGCCTGGATGATCCCGTCATGGAGATCCCGGCTGATCCGATCTCTTTCCCTCAAGACCGCCCGCTGGCGTTCCAACTCCTCCAACCTCCTGGCGCTCTCCATGTCAAAAACTTCGAGGATCCGCACCACAAAATAGGCGATCATCACACTTCCCAGGGCCCGGATGACCTGTACCGGAAAACCAATGAGCCGCAAAAACAAGGTGGTGTTCAGCACCGACGCCGGTGGAAACGACGCCGCGGGAACGAAAACCCCGGCGGCTACGCCATAGACCGCAAAGATCGCCGATGCGCCCCGCAAATGCTGGATCGCGGAGTTAATGCCAAAATCCTCGAATTCATCCTTCTGCCGGAGGATAGCATAGCTGGAAAGGATCGAGCCGGGTAAAGCCAACAAGTAACGTGCCCCCGCCTCGCCGGTATGCAGCCAGGCCTCATTAATATCTGGAAGATGAGGCCTAAAGTGGAGGAAGCCTGAAAACCAGAGGGCAAAAAGCCCGATGGGTACCCACTTGAGCCAGTAAAACCGCTTTTCGGTATCCAGAAAGAGCCGCACCCCGAAAGAGAACAGAAAGGTAAAAGAGCCGGCCAGAAGCACCATATGCATGGTTTGCAGGGCGTTTATCACCCATTTGTCGAAGACGGCGGCCTGTACCGGGATAAAAATGTAGCCCCACTCGCTCAGGCCGTGCAATATGCCGAAGACCGACAAGAAGCAAAGGCTTCTGGACAGCCGCAGGCTGCTATGTTTACGGCACTGCAAGGCGATGGCGATCCCCATCGCGAAAAAGGC
>JBLNCV010000280.1:0-6790 GCA_050260975.1 Syntrophothermus sp.
CCGGCGTCGTCCTGCTGGTAAATATTCTTCCCCTCAAAGACAGCCTCCCCCGAAGTGGGTTCGTAGAGGCGGACGATCGTCCGGCCCGCGGTAGTCTTGCCGCAGCCGCTCTCCCCCACCAACCCCAGGGTCTCCCCCTTATTGATGCTGAAACTGATATCGTCTACCGCCTTCAGGGTCCCCTTCTTCCGAAACTTTATGCCTTGCCCCATCGAGAAGTATTTCTTGAGGTGGCGGACCTCCAACAAAGGCTGTGCACTGGTACTCATCAGACCGCCCTCTCTTTCTGCAGCTTGCTAAGCAACGGCGCCGCCTGCGGGTGTTGCAACCAGCATGCCACCTGGTGGCCCGGACCGGCCTCGGTAACCGCCGGCTTCTCTTTCAAACAGATGCCCATGGCGTGTTCGCAGCGCGGCGCGAATGCGCAACCCTCCGGCGGGTGCAATAGATCCGGCGGCTGGCCGTAAATAGGCACCAGTTTGCGTTTTTCTTCCTCGTGCAGGCGGGGCACAGATTTCAAGAGGCCCCAGGTGTACGGATGCTGTGGATTATAATAGATATCCTTCAGAGAGCCGGACTCCACAATCTTCCCCGCGTACATGACAATCACCCGGCTGGCCAGGCCAGCCACCACTCCCAGATCGTGGGTGATGAGGATGATCGAGGTCTGCAGCTTGCTCTTCAGCTCTTTCATCAACTCCAGGATCTGGGCCTGGATGGTCACATCCAGCGCGGTGGTCGGCTCATCGGCGATCAAGAGTTTTGGATTGCACGCCAGGGCCATGGCGATCATCACCCGCTGGCGCATCCCACCGCTGAACTGGTGCGGGTACTGGTTGATCCGGCGCTCCGGAGAGGGAATGCCCACCAGCTTCAAAAGCTCCAATGCCCGTTCGCCGGCTTCCTTTTTGGACATGCCCTGGTGTAACATCAAGGTTTCAGCGATCTGCAGCCGGATCCGCAGCACCGGGTTCAAGGAGGTCATGGGATCCTGGAAGATCATGCTGATCTCGTTGCCCCGGACCTTCTGCATCTCTTTCTCCGGCAATCCCACCAGCTCCCGGCCATTAAAGAGGATCGACCCCCCCACAATCTTGCCGGGCGGCGAGATCAGGCCCATCACCGACATGGCGGTGACGCTCTTGCCGCAGCCGGATTCACCGACGATGGCCACCGCCTCACCCACGCCTATCTCGAAACTTACCCCGTCCACCGCCTTGACCTCTCCCACGTGGGTAAAGAAAGAGGTCTTCAGGTTCTTCACTTGCAATAAAGTTTCCAAGAATCCTTCCTCCTTTACCGCCGCTGCCGCGGGTCTAAGGCGTCACGCAGGCCGTCGCCCAGGAAGTTGAAGGCCAGCATGGTAATCGAGATGGCCAGAGCCGGGAAAAGCAACAGGTGCGGGTAAGATTGAAGAGAAGGCAACGCGTCGCTGGCCAGAGAACCCCAACTGGCCATCGGCGCCGATACCCCCAGCCCCACAAAGCTCAGCCATGCCTCGGTAAAGATGGCTTCCGGGATCTTAAGGGTCAACGTAACAATAATGGGTCCCATCGCGTTCGGCACCAAGTGCCGCAGCAGGATTCTCCATTGCTTGGCCCCCAGCGTGCGTGCGGCCAGGACATAGTCCTGTTCCCTCAGACTCAGGATCTGCCCACGTACAATACGAGCCATATCCGTCCAATAGACGAGGCCGATTGCCAACAGCACATTCTGCAGCCCGGGTTCAAAGATCACCATGAACAAAATCACATATAGCAACAGCGGAATCGAGTACAGCACATCCACGATCCGCATCATGATGTTATCCACCTTGCCACCGACCAGGCCGGAGATCCCGCCATAGATCACCCCGATGGTCAGGTTGATCAGGCTGGCAAAGATTCCCACCGTAAGGGAGATCCGGGCCCCATAGAGGATCCTGACCAACTGATCGCGCCCGTGCAGGTCGGTCCCAAGCAAGTGCTGCCAGCTCGGCCCCTCCCCGGTTCGATCCAGGTCCTGGTCGGAGTAGGAATACGGTGTGAAATAAGGGCCGACCACCGCTAGCAGCAATAATATGATGATCAGCACCAGCCCGAACATTGCAGCCCAATTCTGTTTGAGGCGACGCCATGCGTCTTGCCAGAAAGTCACACTGGGACGGGCAATCGCCTCAGCCTCCGAACTTTGTCGCGCCACCGGCTGGAAAAGCCCTGATGAGAGTTCCACGAAAAAGCTCACTCCTTCTCTTCCACGTACTTGATCCGGGGATCGATGAATGCATAAGCGATATCCACGATAAAGTTGAAGAAGACCAGCAATATGCTATAAAATACCGTGATCCCCAGGATTACCGTATAGTCACGGTTATAGATGCTGGTTACAAAGTGTCGCCCCAACCCCGGAATGGCAAAGATCCTCTCCACCACAAAGCTGCCGGTCATAATACTGGCGGTCAGGGGGCCGAGGTAGGTGATCACAGGCATAATCGCATTTTTTATCGCGTGGCGCCAGATTACTATACTACCTGACAGGCCCTTGGCTTTGGCGGTCCTGATGTAATCCTGTCCCATGACCTCCAGCATGCTGGAGCGCACCAGCCGGGCAAAGAAGGCCGTTGGAAGCCCCGCTAGAGCCAGTGTCGGCAAAACAGCCTGTTGTGGGGTTCCCCACATTGCCGCCGGAAACCACCGCAACTTCAGGGCAAAAACAAACATAAGCAAGCTTGCCATGATAAAGCTGGGTACCGAAAAACCAATGGTCGCCCCAAACATGGCCAGGCTATCCGGCCACTTGTTTTGTTTAAGCGCCGAAACAATCCCTGCGGGAATACCTACCAGAAGGGAGAACAGTATAGCGTAAAGGCCTAACTGGGCGGAGACTGGAAAACTACGGTTTATTATATCGTTGACGGTCTCCCCCTCATATTTGAAGGACGGTCCCAGATCCCAGCGCAGGAGGTGGCCCATGTAATCCAGATACTGCTTCCCGAGTGGGTCGTTGAGTTTATAGCGGGCTTCAATATTCTTTAAAATCGCTTCGGGCAACGCTTTTTCCGTGGTAAACGGGCCGCCCGGGATGGCGTGCATCAACAAAAAGGTTACCGAGGCGACTACCCAGAGAACCAGGACGATAGAAACCAATCTTTTGGCAAAATATTGCAACAAAAAGATCACTCCTAACCTTTCAGATACCGGACAGAGGCCAGGATGCCAGGTGGAGGATATTCGGACAGGACACGGGGTATACGCGTGAATGCGTATACCCCGCGATTGCCTTGCCTTTACAGAGTTCCAGCTCTAGTGCTGGGCGATCCAGGCATACTTGAAGTCATAGAATCCCAACATGGACATGATCACGTCCTTGACGTAATCCTTCTGCAGCACCGGATTGGTGTAGAAGTAGATCGGGATCAGCGGCATGGCATCCATAAGAATCTTTTCAGCATCATGCATGGCCTTGTACCGCTTTTTCGGATCGGTAGTAGTCTGGGCCACCTTGACCAGTTCGTCGTACTTCTTGTCACCCCAGAAGGAATCGTTGTTACCATTGTCGGTCATCATCATGTCTATAAAAGTCATCGGGTCCACGTAGTCACCGATCCAGCCAGCACGGGCTACCTGATACCTGCCTTCGTCCCTGCTCTGCAGGTAAACCTTCCATTCCTGGTTGGTGATGGTCACGTTGGCGCCCAGAGCCTTCTTCCACATCTCCTGGATGGCCTCGGCGATAGCCTTGTGGTTCTCATTGGTGTTGTAGAGGATCTCAATAGGCGGCAGGCCCTTGCCGTCCGGATAACCGGCTTCGGCCAGGAGCTTCCTCGCCGTCTCTACATCGTTATCCTTAAAGTATTCACCGCCCACCTTGCGGAAGTCGGTGCCGGGCTTGGCATCCGGGATACCATAGGGCACCCAGGCCATCGCCGGCAGTTCGCCAGCCTTGCTGACCTTCTCCACGATTTGTTTGCGGTTAATGGCCAGAGCAAAGGCGCGGCGGACCTTCGGATTGTCAAACGGCGGCTTGTTGACATTAAGGAAATAATAATAGGTTCCCAGATACGGAGTAAATTTAACCTTCTTCTCCGCTATCAGGCGCGGCATTTCCGGACGGGGGGGATAATGGCCAAGATCCAATTGGCCGGTCTCAAACATGGTCAACTCCGTACTCTCGGCCTCTACCATGTACATTACCAGCTTATCGAGTTTGACGTTCTTGGCGTCCCAGTAGGTCGGGTTCTTGACCAATTCAATTCTGTCCTGGTGCGCCCACTTGGCGAGCTTGAAGGGTCCGTTGGACACCAGAGTCTCCGGTTTGGTGTACCAGGTGTCGCCGCCAGCCTCCACGGCCTTCTTGTTCAAAGGCAAATAGGTTGGGAAGGCTACCAGGGACAAAAAGTAAGCGGTGGGCGCCCTGAGAGTAACCTTCAGGGTCTTGGCGTCAACGGCCTTCACGCCCACTTCATTGGCGTCCTTGATCTTTCCGGTGTTGTACTCCTCGCCGTTTTTGATGTAATAAAGCTGATAAGCATACTCTGATGCGGTCTCCGGCGCCAGGGCCCGTTTCCAGCTATACTCAAAATCGTAAGCGGTTACCGGGTCACCGTTGCTCCACTTGGCATCCCGCAGGTGGAAGGTGTATTCCAGGCCATCCTTGGAGATCTCCCAGCTCTTTGCGATGGCCGCAACAGGCCGGTCGGTCTTATCCAGCCTGGTGAGACCATCAAAGAGGTTGATCTCGATAATGGCTTCAGGGATACCAGTTGATTTGTTCGGATCAAGGGTCTCGGGTTCAGTACCATCGTTAAAGGTCAGCGTCTGATTCTTGGCCGGTTTCGCCGCGGCGGCAAAGGCCATTCCCGCACTGCCAAAGGCCAGTACCGCAACGAGAGCCATGACTAACAAAAGATTCCTGCGCACACTCATTCCTCCCTCAAAAAAATTGAAGTTTAAATAATAGTTCTCCGCCAGAAATGGATCTCCTTCCGTGTATGCAATATGCAATTTTAAATCTTTGATCCGTTTTTTTTCCGGAACCTGTAACATCCTGCAAACGGCCCTCAGGATTGTCCCGCCAGGTACCAAATTTTTCTCACAAACGTAAGATGGGAAAGCAGTCTTTACAAAAAAACAGTTCCATGCAAGAAATACCAGGAGTATAAAGGAGCGTCGTCTATGCACCCGCTTGGTTACTTTACACCGATCATCTTGCTGGCCGTCGCCGCCAGCCTGGACAACTGCGCCGTCGGTATCGCGTACGGCAGCCGGAGGATCCGGGTGCCGGCCACTTCCAACCTTCTCATGGCCTTTCTTTCCGCCCTGGCTACCTGGCTTACCGTAGCACTTGGCGGTTACCTGGGCACGATCATTCCTCTTAAGCTCGCCAGATTTCTCGGCGCCTTGCTTATGGTCGGCATCGGCCTCTGGGTGATCGTTGAATGGCCCCGGGAAGCCGCCCAAAATGCAATATCAAACGAAATGCTGCAAAACAACAGAATACAACCGGGCCAGAGCCCGGATCCTTCCAGCAACAACCATCTGATTCTCAATCTGCGTTTAAAGCCCCTTGGAATTATTATCCAGATCCTGCGGGAACCGTCCACAGCGGATCTGGACCTGTCTGGAACCATCAGTTTCTCGGAAGCGTTTTTGCTTGGCGCCGCCCTGGCCCTCAACGCCCTGGCCGGCGGCCTGGGAGCAGGGCTTGCGGGTTTTCCGTCGCTCTTCACGGCGTCAGTGGTAGGCGCCTTGAGTTACCTGTTATTGTGGTTCGGCGTACACCTGGGCCGCCACTTCGGCGCCCGGTGGCTTGGCGAAAAAGCCCCGCTCTTTACAGGGCTCATGCTCATTCTGCTCGGACTAACCAGTTTCAGAGGATGACCGCCTCGCCCGCGGCAATAAATTCAGAAAAAAGATGTTTATAAAGATGTGTTGGCAGGTAATGCTATCCCCCGGACCTCATCGGCCAAACTTTTGGGCACCGCCACCGTCACCACCATGGTGCGATCGTATTTGGGCGGGTTGAGAACTCTGGTGACGTTGCCTTCCCCGACCACTTCACCGGCCCGGTTCACCACGGCCACCCTCTGGCCGGGTTTCGGCACGGGAAGAAATTCAAAGGGAAAAGAGACGGCGGCTTCCGTGCCGGAGAGGGTGTTATCCACCACAAAGATCGCTTGCCCGGGGCAGGCGGGAATGCACAGGCCGCACCCCCGGCACTTGTCCGCCGCCAGGCGCGGAAGGTTGGTAATCGGTTCCCCCACGCTGATGGCCCCATAGGGGCAAGCCTCCTCGCAGGGATTGCACGGAATCTGTTGCAGGCACTCGATAACCGCCACCGGCCCCTCTTTGAGGCGTTTTTCCCCCGGAAAGCCCGGCGCCTGTTTCAAATCATCCCACGTAACGATACCCGTCGCTAAAAGTTGACTCTCCGGCATTTTTCCTCCCCCAGTTCATCTTCACGACATATACACAGGGCACGCCAAAAGCCCTGAAATGGTCCCTAACACGCAAACAGGATCCCGATCAACACCAGACCCAACACTAATGCCAGGAGCGCCCGCCCCATGACCAGGAACCGCCCACCGGAAGCCTCGGGGTTCAAAACCCTGCGGATCCGGCTCTCCAGGGTCCCCACGTGGCTGGCAAACCCCGGGAAGACCAGAAACTCCCGTGGTACCGGGCCGGAAGGCACCGGCCCCCCGCCCTCCCGGCCATCCTTCCAGACCTTCAACAGCGCCTCGGCGTATAGGAGCGGCTTTTGGGTCATCGCCACCACCCGGTCGTCCACCGCTTCCTCCTGCTTGCGCATG
>JBLNCV010000281.1:0-7824 GCA_050260975.1 Syntrophothermus sp.
CCCTCCACGTTCCAGGTCCATGCCGGGCAGGAATTGATCGGTACCTGGGTTGTTTCCAAGCGCATGGAAGACCTAACTTTCCTTTACAACCAGGAAGGCTGGAAGAAGGCTTTCCCGGCCGGCCTTCTGAAGCTGCTCAGCACACCGCAGGGGATCTGGTCGGTACCGGTGAACATCCACCGTTCCAACGTCATGTGGTATGTTCCCGAAAACCTGCAAAAGTGGGGAGTCAAGGCTCCAGCCACCTGGGACGAATTTCTCGCCGTCGCCCCGTCGCTCCAGGCTAAAGGAATCGTCCCGTTGGCCCTCGGCGAAAACTGGACCGTCACCCATCTGTGGGAGAGCGTGGCGCTGTCCCGTCTGGGCCCTGACAACTGGCAGAAGTTGTGGGAGGGGAAACTCGCCTGGACGAGCCCGCAGGTCGTCGACGCCTGGAAGACGTTCGGCAAGGTTTTGGAATACACCAACAAGGATCACTCGTCACTCTCCTGGCAGCAGGCCACGGACATGGTTGTGAAAGGCCAGGCCGCCTTTAATATCATGGGCGACTGGGCCGCGGGTTATATGGCGACCACCCTCAAGCTGCAACCAGGCAAGGACTTCGGTTGGGCGCCGTCGCCGGGCACCAAGGGAGTATTCATGATGCTTTCCGACTCCTTTGGGCTTCCGGTGAAGTCCCCGAATCGCGAGGCCACGCTGGCCTGGCTGAGCATGCTTGGCAGCCGCGAGGCCCAGGACATCTTCAACCCGCTCAAGGGCTCGATCAGCGCTCGCGTGGATAGCGATCTTTCCAAGTATAACGCCTACCTGCAGAGCGCGGCGAAAGATTGGCGCGGCAATGCCATCGTCGGCAGCCTGGCACACGGCGTCGTGGCCAACGAACGTTTCATGAACGACTTCGCGACTGTCATGGAGATTTTCCTCAGCGGCCGCAACGCGGAAGCGACGGCTAACGCGGCGCAGGCTCTCGCGATTCAGGCGGGCATTGCGCATTAAGAACTAGGAAAAAAGCATAGAAAGAACCTGGATTAACTTCTGGCAACGGGTGTGGCGTCAAGGCTGGATGCGTTTGGCACGGAGGTCAAGGCGCCCTGCCCGTTGCCATCTGGGTAGAGGTGAAGCCAGATGCGCTCCCGGAGAGACCGGATGATTGCTGTTCTGATGATCTTCCCGTCATTGATACTGCTCGCTATCTTTGTGTATGGTTTTATCGGGCAGACTCTATATGTTTCCACCACCGACTGGGGCAGTGGCGCCAATGCCGCTCTGGCCCTGAATCCCGAGATCCACACGGTCGGCCTCGGGAATTACCGGGAGCTGTTTACGGGGTTTCTTGACATCCGCTTTCGCCAGGACATGGTCAACATGCTCTTTTTCACGCTGCTTTTCGTGGCCGCCTCGTTGTTGCTCGGGCTTCTCCTGGCCACCCTTATTGACCAGCGCATCAGGGGGGAGGCGCTTTTCAGGACCATTTTTCTCTTTCCGATGTCTCTGTCGTTCATCGTAACCGGCACCATCTGGCGCTGGCTGCTCCAACCGGCGGGCGGCGTCAACGTGCTGCCCACGCTCTTCGGCCTGCCGACAGGCCGCTTTCTCTGGTTGAGTGATCGTTCCCAAACGCTGGCTTTCAACTATCAGAAGTTGTCTTATTACCTGGCCGTGGGCGCTCTGGCGATTCTCGCGGCTGGGGCGGTGTTCTACCTTCTCCGGCGCCGTTACCGGGCGGCCGGGTTTTTGGCCATGCCAGCGGCGGTGTTGCTGGCATGGGTGTTATCCGGGGGCGTGGCCAACTACAATATCCTGGCCTACCCCGAACAACACGGCTTGAACGTGGCTATTATCGGCATTGTATTGGCCGCCACCTGGCAGATGTCGGGCTATACCATGGCGCTCTACCTGGCCGGGCTGCGCACGATTCCCGACGAATTGCGCGAGGCGGCCAGGGTGGACGGCGCCAGCCGCTTGCAGGTCTATCGCCACATAGAACTGCCATTATTGATGCCTGTTACCTGGAGCGCCATCATCATCCTCGGCCATATCTCCCTCAAGATCTTCGACCTGGTGTTCGCCATGGCCGGGCCGGACAACGCTCCGACCAGCGTGCCGGCTATTTCCATGTATCTGACCACGTTTCGCGGTAACCAGTTCGCCGAAGGAGCTTCCATTGCGGTGATTTTGTTGATCATGGTTTCGGCGCTGATTATACCGTACCTGGTCACATCTTTGCGCCCGAGGAGTGCGAAATAGATGCGTGCAAAAATCTCGACCGACAAGGTGGCGCGGCATGCCACTAAAAATGTATCCCGCCGGGTGCGCCGGATGGACTGGACGACGATAGCCGTGCAGGCGCTGGTTGTCCTGTTTGCCGTTGTTTATCTAATACCGGTCTATATGACGGTCGTCACCAGCCTGAAATCCCCGGATGAAATCAACCTGTTGACCGCCTGGAAGCTCCCGTCGCACCCGTACTGGGAAAGCTACCTGACCGCGTGGCGGCAGTTTTCGCCCTCCCTGAAAAACAGCTTGATTCTCGCCATCACCGCCACATTCCTGTCGGCAATGCTGGGAGCGTTGAACGGGTATGTTCTGTCAAAGTGGGAGATTCCGGGCGCGCGACTTGTGCTGCCGCTCATGGTCTTCGGGATGTTTATCCCTTATCAGAGCGTGTTGATCCCGCTGTTTCAGTTCTTGCGAAGCATCGGCCTGTATGGGGGCCTGCCCGGCCTCATCCTGGTCCACGTCGTCTACGGCCTGCCCATTACGACGCTACTCTTCCGCAATTTCTATGTGGCTATCCCGGACGAGTTGCTCGAAGCAGCGGCGATTGACGGGGCCGGGTTTTTCAAAATCTTTCGCGGGCTGATCCTTCCGCTCTCCGGCCCGCCGTTTGTGGTGGTGGCCATCTGGCAGTTCACCCAGATCTGGAACGAGTTTCTCTTCGCGGTGACCCTGGCGCAGCCGGGCTCGCAGCCAATCACGGTCGGATTGGCCAACCTGGCCGGCGGGGAGGCGGTCTCCTGGAATCTTCCCATGGCCGGTTCAATCCTTGCCGCGCTTCCGACGGTCTTGATTTACATCTTCCTTGGCCGCTATTTCATCCGGGGTATGCTGGCCGGCGCGCTGAAAGGCTGAGGTGGGCGGAATGAAAAGGCCGCGCAGTGTAAAGGAACAAATGGTCAAGGAGCGCGTGATAAAGGACGATGGGCGTTACCTGATTTTCTATCGGTTCATGCCGCCGACGGATTCTAGCGGTGGCGCCAGAAAACAGGGTGCCAAAGTGGGTCATGCGCAGGAAAGGAGAACCTGACTTGTCTGAACTGCGCTGGAACCCGGTACTTGGCGAATGGGTGGTGACGGCCACCCACCGCCAGGACCGGACCTATCATCCACCCGCCGGTTTTTGCCCGCTTTGCCCCACGCGCAAGGGGGAATTTCCCACCGAGGTGCCGGCGGAGGATTACGAGATCGTGGTCTTTGAAAACAAATTCCCGTCCTTTCGCCCCACTCCCCCCGAGCCGGCGGTGATGGGAGACGACCTCTTGCGGGTCAGGCCGGCGCGCGGGGTCTGCGAGGTTGTTTTGTACTCGCCGGAACACAAGGGGAGCCTGGCCACCTCGGATGTTTCCCATATCGCGCGGCTGATCGACGTTTGGACGGACCGCTACGAGGAACTGGGCGGGCTCGATTATATTGATTACGTCCTGATCTTTGAGAACAAGGGCGAGGCGGTGGGGGTGACGCTGGAGCACCCGCACGGGCAGATCTACGCTTTTCCCTATATCCCTCCGAAACCGGCGGTGGAACTGGCCAATGCGGCCCGGCATCACGCCGAGACGGGGCATTGTCTCTTCTGCGATCTTCTTGAAAGAGAACTGGCCGACGGGCGGCGCCTGGTGGCGGAGAATGAAGATTTCGTGGCGCTGGTGCCTTTCTATGCCCGTTATCCATATGAGGTCCATATCTTGCCGCGTCGGCATACCGCCAGCCTTCCGGAGTTCAGCGACTCGGAGCGGTGGAGCCTGGCTGCACTGCTAAAGATTGTCTTGCAGAAGTACGATAACCTTTTTGGTTTCTCGTTACCTTACATCATGGTGATGCACCAGGCGCCCACGGATGGGAAGGATTACAGCCACTACCACTTTCACATCGAATTTTACCCGCCCAACCGCACCGCCACGAAGCTCAAGTACCTGGCGGGGTGTGAATCGGGGGCGGGGACGTTTATCAATGACACTCTGCCGGAGGAGAAGGCCGCCGAACTGCGTGCCGTCAGCCCCCGTAACGAGACGGAAATAACAGCTGATGAGCATGAAACCAAAGCTCAGGCTGGGGCGCAAGGGGGTCCTGAGGAACGGTGAGTGTGCTGGAGGAGAAAACCGGCCCGGGGCGAAAGGCGGCTCGCCTCCGTGCTGCCCTTGACGAGGTCTTCGGCGCCGGTGGCGATTTGCGCCACGAGATCCATGTCGTTCGCGCTCCCGGACGGGTGAACCTGATTGGTGAGCATACCGACTACAACGACGGGTTTGTGCTCCCCGCGGCGATCGACCGTGACGTACTTATAGCGGTGCGGGGGCGGGCGGACAGGCTGGTGCGGGTTTACTCATTGGACTATCGCGAACGGGTGGAATTTGACCTTGATCGCGTTGAACATGATCCCACCCATCCCTGGAGTAATTATATCCGGGGAACGCTCAGGGTGCTGGGGGAAAAGGGGCTGCCGTTACCGGGCATGGATCTGGTTGTCACGGGGGAGGTGCCACAGGGGGCGGGGCTCAGTTCGTCGGCCGCCCTGGAGACGGCCACGGCGGTAGCGGCGCGGGCGGTGGGCGGGTTTGAACTTCAAGGCCCGAAGCTGGCCCTGGCCTGCCAGGCGGCGGAGAACGGTTTTGTCGGAGTCAACTGCGGGCTCATGGACCAGTTTGCCTCGGCGCTGGGAAGAGCTGGAAACGCGCTTTTTATCGACTGCCGTAGCTATGAATATGAGCTAGTGCCGGTGCCTGCAGGTTACCGGATTGTGATCTGCGATTCAGGTGTCCGGCGCGGGTTGCGGGATTCGGATTACAACCTCCGGCGGGCGCAGTGCGAGGAGGCGGTGCGGTTGTTGCGGCGGGACCTGCCTCGGATCAGGGCGCTACGCTATGTCTCTTCGGAGGAATTGGCCCTCCTGGGGACGAAACTACCGGTAGAGGTCAGGAAGCGAGCAACGCATATCGTCCTGGAGAACGAACGGGTTTTGAGGAGCGTGGAGGCGCTCCGTGGCGGGCGTTTTGCCGAATTTGGCCGTCTGATGGCCGAGTCGCATGCCAGCCTTCGCGATCTTTTTGAGGTGAGCTGCCCGGAGCTTGACGCGCTGGTGGAGATTGCGTCGGGGCTTCCGGGGGTGGCCGGCGCGCGGATGACCGGGGCCGGCTTTGGCGGCTGCACCGTGAACCTTGTTCAGGAAGAGCTGGTGGACGATTTTATCCGGGAGATCCTGCCGGAGTATGCCAGGCGCGTCGATCCTGACCGGCTGGCGGCGAAACCGCAAGTTTACGTCTGCCGCGCGGAGGACGGTGCGGGGGAGATTTTTGATGGGTAGCCGATGATTGAAGTTATTCTTAGAGTGGTATTCAAGGCAGTTAACCGGAGGTTTGAACCATGAACATTCTTGTTACCGGCGGCGCGGGCTACATCGGCAGCCACACGGCCGCGGCGTTGCGGCGCGCTGGTCACCGGGTGGTGATCCTGGATAACCTGCAGACCGGGCACGCGCCCGCGGCGGCCGCCGTGGGCGGCGTGTTTGTCCAGGGAAATGTTGGCGACGGAGCGCTGGTCCAGGAGGTCCTTGGCCGCCACCGGATCGAAGTGGTGGTGCACTTTGCGGCCAACAGCCTGGTGGGCGAGTCGATGGTCAAACCCGAAAAGTACTGGGCTAATAACCTGGGCAACGGCCTGCGCCTCCTGGAGGCGATGCGGGAGGCCGGAGTGAGTAAGATCGTCTTCTCCTCCACGGCGGCGGTCTATGGTGAGCCGGAACGGGTGCCCATCGATGAGGCGCAACCAAAGGCGCCCACCAATACTTACGGCATGACCAAGCTGGCGGTGGAGCACCTGCTGGAGAGCTTCGACCGGGCCTACAACTTCCGGCACATCTCCCTGCGCTATTTCAACGCGGCCGGGGCCGATCCGTCCGGCGAAAACGGCGAGGACCACAACCCGGAGAGCCATCTGATTCCCATTGTTCTACAAGCAGCTTTGGGGCAGCGCAAGCACGTTTCCATCTTCGGGACCGACTACCCGACGCCGGATGGCACCTGCATTCGGGACTACATTCATGTGGTGGATCTGGCGGCGGCGCATGTCCTGGCGGTGGAGGCGCTGGGAAATGGCCGTCCCTCGGCGGTCTACAACCTGGGCAACGGCAACGGATTCTCTGTGCGGGAGGTGATTCGTACCGCCGAAAAGGTCGTTGGCCACTCCATTCCCGTGGAAGAGGCGGGCCGCCGGGAGGGGGATCCGGCGGTTTTGGTGGCCGGCTCCGGCCGAATCCGGCGCGAACTGGGCTGGAAGCCGGAGTATGCGGACCTGGAGACAATCGTGGCCACCGCCTGGCGCTGGCACAAATCCCATCCAAAGGGCTTCGACGAAGGGAAGATTGACGGCGGCAATCCCGTGATTGGCGGTTCATAGGAAAGGGGTAATTTAAGATGGCGCTTTCCGGCGAAGCGGCGGTGATTCCGCCTTCCCGCGAAGAGTTAGTGGAAAAACACCAACGGGTGACATCTTTTCTTGGCGCCAATCGTCTGGATGGCGCGGTGCTGGCCACCATGGCCGGTGTGGCCTGGTATTCCGGTGGCGCCGATGTCCACGTGGCGATTGATGAAGCCAATGGAGTGGCTGCGCTCCTGGTGGAGCGCGACCGCGTGGTAATCCTGACCAGCGCCATAGAAAACGCGCGGATGATGGAAGAGGCCTTTGCCGCCTATTTGGCGGCGGCGCCTGTGCCGGTCAGGATCGAGGTCCGGCCCTGGTACAAGGGCCTCTGGGAACAGGTAGCCGGGCTGATGCCTGGAAAGGCTCTGGGGACCGACGACGCGACGTTTGCCGGGATGCCCGCAGTTGTTAACGGGATGCCGGCGGGTGTTACCGGGTCGCCTGGTGGAAACGTCAAGTACATGGCCAAGGACCTGGTTCGTCTGCGCTACCGGTTGACGACCCGGGAGGTCGAGCGTTACCGCCGGCTGGGCGCCGAAACGGCCCGAGCGCTCGAGGAGAGCGCCCGGGGGGTTCGGCCGGGCCAGACGGAGTTTGAGGTGGCGGCCGCGCTGGACGGCGCGCTGCTGGCCCGGGGCCTGCAGCCAACCGTGACGCTGGTGGCGGCGGACGAGCGAATCGCCCGTTACCGGCATCCGGTGCCGACCGCCAGGGCGATCGAGCGCTCCTGCATGCTGGTCACCTGCGCCAGAAGCGGCGGCCTGATTGCCGCGGCCACGCGGCTTGTCCATTTTGGCGCCCTTTCACCGGATTTGCGACGGAGGCACGATGCGGTGGTGCAGGTGGATGCTGAAGCCCTTGCCGCCTCGAAGGAAGGAGCGTCGATGGCGGGGATCTTCGACGTGCTAAAGCGCGCCTATGCCGAACAAGGCTTTCCCGGCGAGGAGGAGAAGCACCACCAGGGCGGGACGATCGGGTACCGCGGCCGGGAATACAAAGCGGATCCAACTAGCAAGGAGGTCCTTTACGCCCCCCAGGCGGTGGCCTGGAATCCCAGCATCACCGGAACCAAGTCGGAGGATACGTACCTTCTCACCGTGCCTGGCGGCGCTGCAGGCGATATCCGCCATA
>JBLNCV010000282.1:0-19272 GCA_050260975.1 Syntrophothermus sp.
CACATCCGTCTTAACGAGAAACAGATTGCCGAACTCGGCCAAAAGATCAAAGCCTTTGTCAGCGAACTTCAAAAGCAAGAAGACCCTGAGGCAAAGCTTTACAGATATAGTTTTCTCCTGGCCCCTTCCGAGAACCTCAAGACAAGGGAACCGCGTAACGTTGATCCACCAGAACCCTAACGGAAATGGTTTACTTTATTGCCAAAGTGTTGTATAATTATTGCATAATAATGTTAGTCAATTCGGAAGGATATGGTCTTTTAATACCAATTCAGCTTTTTGGTACTAGGAAAACCCTGGGAGAAAGGAGTTGGATCAAGGTGCCAATCAGCGAGATCATCGGGAAGAAGGCCCCGGAGGCCAATCTCGCCGATTATGAGGAGACTTGCCGCAGCTTCGACTGGGAGGAGGTACGCAAAGAACTGACCTTCTTTGACGATGGCAAGGTTAATATCGCCTACGACGCCATCGACCGGCACTGCCAGACCTGGCGCAAGGACAAGGTGGCGCTCATCTGGGAAGGCGAGGACGGCCGCCAGAAGAAGTTCACTTTTTTAGATGTCAAGCAGGCCACCGACAAGATCGCCAACCTCTTGAAAGGACGTGGCGTGCAAAAAGGCGACCGGGTTTTTCTCTTTTTGCCGCGGATTCCGGAACTCTATTTTTCGGTGATCGCCGTGGCCAAGTTGGGGGGAATTGTGGGGCCTCTCTTTTCCGCCTTCGGCCCGGAAGGAGTGCGTGACCGCCTGTCAGACGGCGAGGCTAAAATTTTGATCACCACGCCCGAGTTAAAGAAACGGTTGGAAGGGATCCGTAAGGATTTGCCGGCACTGGAGCATATTCTTCTGGTGGGTGGCCAGCGGGCGGAAGGCCGGGAGCAGCTCGGGCCGGGCGAGGTGAGCTTCGAGAAAGAGTTTGACAAGGCGCCGGAACTCTTTCAGATCGAGCACATGGACCCCGAGGATCCGCTTTACATCCTCCACACCTCCGGCACCACCGGCAGGCCCAAAGGCGTTGTCCACGTTCACAACGACATGATCTCTTACTACATAACCAGCAAATTCGTACTGGACCTGCGCGACGAGGACGTCTACTGGTGCACCGCCGACCCGGGCTGGGTAACGGGAACGGTTTACGGCATCTTCGGCCCCTGGCTCAACGGAGCCACCCAGGTGGTCTACGAGGGCAGGTTTGACCCCGACAGGTGGTATGCGTTGATCGAAAAGAACAAGGTCACGGTCTGGTACACCGCCCCCACCCCGCTGCGCCTCTTGATGAAGGCCGGCGATGAACTCGCGAAGCGGTACAACCTCAAAAGCCTGCGCCATATCCTGAGCGTGGGCGAACCGCTCCATCCGGAAGTCATTCGCTGGGCCATGCAATTTTACGGGCTGCCGGTGCACGACACCTGGTGGCAGACCGAGACCGGTTCCATGATGATCGCCAACTACCCATCCATGCCCATCAAGTTGGGATCCATGGGCAAACCGTTACCCGGTATTACGGCCGCCATTATCGATATCGAAGGAAATGAACTGCCTCCAGAGCAGACCGGATTTTTGGCCCTCAAGCCCGGCTGGCCCTCGATGTTGCGCCAGATCTGGCGCAACCCCGCCAGGTATGGTGAATACTTCCGGGCTGGTGGCTGGTATCTTACCGGCGATACGGCCTACAGGGATGCGGACGGCTACTTCTGGTTCGTGGGCCGGGCGGACGATGTGATCAACACCTCGGGTCACCGGGTCGGCCCCTACGAGGTAGAGAGCGTGCTGGTGGAACACCCGGCGGTCGCCGAGGCAGGGGTGATCGGCAAGCCCGATCCCGAGCGAGGGCAGATCATTAAAGCCTTTGTCGCCCTCAGAAACGGGTTTTATCCATCGGAGCAACTCAAGGAAGAGATGCGCGATTTTGTCCGTGAACGTCTTGCCACGCACGCCTACCCGAGGGAGATCGAATTTCGCGACAGCCTGCCCAAGACCCGGAGCGGGAAGATCATCCGCCGGGTGTTGAAGGCGTGGGACCTTGGCCTGCCGCCTGGCGACCTGTCGATAGTGGAGTAGCTTGGAGGGGTTGGAATAGTTTGGAGTGGTTCAGATTCCCATCCTCCCGCCGGTGGCCCTCTTGACCAGAGCGTTGGCGGCCAGCACCAGAAAGATCACGACGCTGGCAAGCACAGACGCGGATTGGGGGTCGTCGTAGGTCTGCAACTCGTAGATGGTGACTCCGATGGCACGCGTATTTGGCCCATTGAGGAGCACGGACATGGTCAGCTCGTAAAAAGAGAGGATGAAGACGCCAAACCAGGCAGCGATGAGTCCGGGTTTGGCCAGGGGCAGAGTGATATCCCGGAAGACCCGCATCTTGTCGGCGCCGGCACTCTGCCCTGCTTCTTCCAGGGAAGGGTGGATCTGTTCCAGCGAGACCGCGATGATCCGGGCGGCGTGCGCCAGGTATTTTATGGCATAGGCCAGCACCAGAAGCGTAAAAGTGCCGTAGAGGTTCAGGACAAACCGGCCGGACCAGGTGGTGATCAGCGCAAGCGCCAGCACCACGCCGGGCGTGGCATACGGGATGAAAGCCAGTAGATCAGCCAACTGCCGGCCCGGCAAGCGGGTTTTGACCCGGCGATAAGCCGTCGCCAGCCCAACAGCCGTGGCCAGCGTCGCGGCAATCCCGCCAGCCAAAAAGCTCGTCTTCAGGCTTTCCTGGCCAAAGGGAAACCTGGTGAAGACGTAGATCCAGTGCCGGAGAGACAGGTTTTCCACGGTAAATGGAAGGCCCGTCGCTTTTAAAAAGGAAGTAACTACCACGGTGGCCAGCGGCATGGCCACTATTACCAGCCCAAGAGCCAGGCATAGAAGGAAAAGCGGCGTCCGCCAGCGCCCTAGTTCCACCAGGCCGGGCCGCGCGGTCTTCGCGGCGGCCAACTGATACTTTCTCCCCGCGGTCCAGCGGTTCACGAGCGCCGGAAACAAAAGGCCCGCAACCATCAATAATACCGCCAGCGCCGTTGCCTCGCCCGTTCCCTGGGCGGCGCCCATGTAAACATAGGAGACGATTCGGGTGGTAACCACATAGATCCTGGCCGGCATCCCGATGATGGCGGGCACGCCGAAGGCGGACGCCGCGGCCACAAAGACCAGCATCGCCCCGGTAAGCACTCCGGGCAGCACCACCGGCAGCGTGATCTGCCGGATCATTCGCCAGCGCCTCGCCCCCGCCAGGCGCGCCGCCTCTTCCCAGGACGGATCGATCTGCTGCATGGCGGTGGAGATCGCCAGAAAAGCCAGCGGCATCTCCTGAACGCCCATCACCCAGACCAGCCCGCCAAGACTGTAGATGTCCAACGGCGCCTGCGCCAGCCCGAAGATCTGCATAAAAAAACGGTTCAGATAGCCCACCCGTGGATTGAGAAGCTGGGTCCAGGCAATCGCCCCGACAAATGGCGGCGCCAGGTAAGGAACCAGAAACAGCGCCCGGAAAAACCCCCGCCAGGGAAGGTCCGACCTGTAAAGCAGCCAGGACAACAGAAAAGCCAGCGTGGTGGCAAGAAGCATACTCAAGGCTGCCATCTCAAGGGTATTGACAACGGCGGCCAGGTTCGCCGGCCGCTGGTAGACCGCCAGATAATTCCGCAGGGAGAACGCCCCTTCGACCCGCAGACTGTCCCAGATTACCACTACCAATGGAAAAGTGCCAAAGAGCGCCAGGGCAAAGGGCAGGAGCTTGCCCCGAGGCAGGCCTCTTTGCGCTTGTGCAGCCCATTTTGCAACTCCCGGCACCTAAACTTCCCCCTTTGCGAGGATAATTTACTATTCAAGGACAATCCGGCTGAAGGTGTCTTTAATCCGGCTCATCTTGGCGGCGGCATCCTCCCAATCCGCCTGGACCGCCCTGGGCAAGAGCTCCGGTAAAGGCCTGGCGCCACTCGGCGGTGGCAGATCCAGCCGCACCGAATGCATCCATCCCTCCACAATTGCCTGTTGCCCGCGCTCCGAAAGCCACCAGTCGTAGACCGCCCTTGCCGCCGTGGGATTCCGGCTGGTGCGCAAAATAGCCATCGGACCGGGAATCATCACGACGAAATCCTCCGGGTAGATCAGGCCCAGCGGCTCCCCCCGGCTTTGCGCCTTGAGAACGCTCTCCTGGTTGAGGATGCCCAGGCGAAACTCACCGTTCAAAAGCTTGCGGGTGATGGCGGAATTCCCCCCCTCCACCTGGATCCCGTTGGCCCGTAAGTCTTCAAAGAACTTCCAGCCATACCGGCCGGCGACGACGGCGACAAAATTAAAGGCCGTTCCAGAGAGCAACGGGTTGGGCATCAGCACCTGACGGCGCCACCTTGGCCGGGTCAACTGCGAAAGCCGGCGGGGCACTTCGTTCTCCCTGAGAATTCTTTTGTTGTAGGCGATCACCATGTGGGAGACCCGAACACTGGCCCAGTAACCGTCGGGGTCCCTGGGGGCCGAAACCAGGCTGGCATGGGGTGAAATGTGAGGCAAAAGGAGGCTTTTTTGTTTTAAATAAACATAATACGAGGGCTCGCTCACCATGAGCAGATCCGCCATAATCCGCCCGGCGCGCACCTCGGCGGAGAGTCTGGCCACAATCTGCTCGCTGCCGGCCTGATACCACCCGATCCGCAACCCGGGGAACTCCCTGGCCAGAACCGGCTTTACCGAAGCAATCACCTCGGGATCCAGCGAAGTATAGACGATCAGCCGGCCGGTCGCCTCTCTCCTGGCCGATATCAAGCGCTCTTCCGCACCCGCCAACCCGAACAGGAGGAGGATCATCAGTACCACAAAAAAAATATTGTCCTTACGCGTTGTACTTTTCTTGCCGGTTTTGCGGTTCATGCCGGTTCCACTTCCATGCCTGCTCCACCGTTCCCGTATGTGCTAATCACTTTCCGGCTTATTTCCCGGCCGGGAAGGCCAAGACGCGCAGAAACTCCAGCCCAACCCTGCTGCCCGGTGCAAACTCCGGCAGGGTGGAATCACCGGCTGTCCTGACCTCCAAGGTTCCCACCTTAACAAAGTATTCAACCCGCCCGCCCAAAAAGACCCGTTTTTTCACTACTCCAGGGATCTCGGCAGGGCCTTGCCTGATCCGGATCTGTTCCGGCCGGATTGCCAAGACCACGCCCCCCGCCCGGCCGGAAAGGTCAGAACCTGTGACATAAGACGGCGCATAAGAAAAATCCACCACGTTCCGCCGGCTGCCGTCGGCCAGAAGGGCGGTTCCCCCGTTGCCCCGGCGGCTTCGCACTTCCGCCGGCAACAGGTTGATCTGGCCGATGAATCCCGCCACAAACTCATTCGCCGGCCGCTCATACAGGTTACGCGGGGTATCCACCTGCTGGATCTCCCCCCGGTGCAGGACCGCAATACGGTCAGACATGGCCATGGCCTCGCCCTGATCATGAGTGACGCAGATCACGGTTATGCCGAGCCTGGTCTGGAGTTCTTTGAGTTCAAACTGCATGGTTTCCCGCAACCTGGCGTCCAGGTTGCCGAAGGGTTCATCCAAAAGCAGCAACTCCGGTCCGGTGGCCAGAGCCCTGGCCAGCGCCACCCGCTGCTGCTGGCCGCCGGAGAGTTTTGCGGGGTAGCGGCGGGCCAATGAGGCCAGATCCACCATTTCCAGCAGCTCGCCAACCCTTCTGTGGATCATCTTTCCGGAAAGAAAGGCATCCCCGGCCCGGCGCACCCGCAGGGGGTAAGCAACGTTTTCAAAGACGGTCATGTGGGGCCAAAGCGCGTAAGATTGAAACACCATGCCGATATTCCGTCGTTCAGGGGGTACAAACCGGCCGCTGGCCGCTGATGAGACAATCTCGCCTCCGATCCGGATCTCGCCGCCGCTCGGACGCTCGAACCCGGCAATCAGCCGGAGGGTGGTGGTCTTGCCACATCCCGAAGGCCCCAGGAGCGACACGAATTGCCCGTCCCGGACGACCAGGTTCAGGTCCTGGACCGCTTTTGTCCCGGCGTATTCCTTGGAGACTCCCGCCAGGCGCACTTCGGCCATCGCAACATTTCCCCCGCGCACTTTTTAATGCTCACCCGTTACTCACATATACAATCTTATGCCTCACCCATAAATCGTCATGAAGGATCCACGCAACATGGATAAAGGGCGATGGCATGGGATCCTCGCCGCACAACTACTCTAAACCCCTTGACAAAAGGACATTATAAGCATATATTGGAGTCAAGAAGTATTTAGGCATTTGTCGAAATATCTAAAGGGTGCCGGGAGGTAGCAACAGATGTCACCGCTCAACCTGACCTTCAAGGCGCTCTCCGACCCGACGCGCCGGGAGATCCTCCGGCTCCTGACCGCGGGGGATCTTACCGCCGGGGAGATCGCCGAACGATTCAACATAACCAAGCCCAGCATCTCGCATCATCTGGGGGTGCTGAAACAGGCCGGGCTGGTGACGGATGAGCGGCGCGGGCAAAATATTGTCTACACGCTGAACACCACCGTCTTTCAGGACGTGCTTGCCTGGCTGATGAATTTCATGGAAAAAGGCCAGGACCATTCTGAGAGGGACCAGAACCATTCGGGAGGAAAAGAGAATGGCAGAGAATGAAAGGAAAGAAACCTATCGCCTGGGCAGATGGATTGTGCAGGAGGACTGGCCGCTCTGGCTTATCCTTGCCGCCAGTTTTATAGTGGGGCTCCTCGTTTATTCGTCGCTGCCCGACTGGATTCCCATCCACTGGAATCTGCGTGGCGAAATCGACGGTTGGGGCACAAAAGCCAACGTCTTTCTTATTCCGGTGATGAATGTCGGGCTTTATTTGGTATTCCTTGTTACGCCGCTTATCGATCCGCGGCGGGAGAATTATCCCAGGTTCAAATCCACTCTGCGCATCTTCCGGTGGTCCCTGGTCGTCTTCATGACCGCCATGTGGGGGATCTCGCTGGCGGCGGCCAAAGGCCTACCGGTTGACACGAGCCTGGTCGTACCCGTCATGACCTCGGCCTTGTTCGTCGTCCTCGGCAATCTGATGAGCCGCCTTCGCTATAACTGGTTTTTCGGGATCAGGACTCCCTGGGCGCTCTCCAATGAAGAAGCATGGCGGCTGACCCACCGGGTAGGCGGTCGAGCCTGGGTAATCGGCGGGCTTATCAGCCTGGTTGGCGCGTTTTTTGGAGGGGAAGTGGCGATATGGGCAATGGGTTTCGGGATAGGAGCAGCTTCCCTCTTTTCGGTGGTCTATTCCTATTTCGCCTGGAAGAAGACCAGCGGTGGAAAAGCCTAGGGACTGGAAGCACCGTCTCGTGGGACGCTTCCCGGAGTTGAACCCTCGGAGATCCCGCCCCCGGGGTTGGCGCTTCCCGGTGATACTCCCTGCTGCTCCGCGAGAGCCGACAGTCCGGCAACGGTGCCCAGGCCCATGGTCTGCACGGCCGTGCTGGGCACCACCACCAGCGCGCCCTTCTCTTTCATCCCTTCATACAGGATGTTCATGGCGCGCAGGTGCAACGCCACCTCGTTTCCCTGGTACTTGGCGGCGGCTTCGGCAAACTTGTCGGCAATTTCAGCCTCCGCCGTACCCAGGATAATTCTGGCCCGACGTTCCCTCTCCGCCTGAGCCTCCCGCGACATGGCATCCTGCAGAGCCGCCGGGATAATCACGTCCCGGATCTCCACCGACTGCACCGCCACACCCCAGGGTTCGGTACGCTGGTCGATGATCTGCCGCAATTCCTCATCAAGCCTGTCCCGTCCCACCAGCATCTCCGAAAGCAGCGTCTTGCCGATTACATCGCGTAAAGCGGTCTGGGCGGCCCAGGCCACCGCCTGCGCGTAGTCGGCCACCTCCAACGTGGCCTTCTCCGCGTCCCAGACCATCCAGAAGAGCACGGCATCCACATCCACCGGCACCGTGTCCTTGGTTAGGGTCTGTTCCGCATTAAAGGGAGTGGTGATCACCCGTTGATCCACCCAGTATGGCACCGTGTCCACAAACGGAAAGATCCAGCAGATGCCCGGCCCGGCCACCCGCCGCAGCTTCCCGAAGCGGAGCACCACCGCCTTTTGCCACTGGGGAATAACTTTGATGGACGAGGCCACGAAAAGGCCCACCACCGCAAAAGCCGGGATAACGGCCGGTCCCGTGAGAAAATACGCCACACCCACCCCTGAAAGCACAAAAATCAGGAAGATCAGGATATTCAATGGGTTAAAGTTGGGTTTCACCCGTTGTTCGAAGGCATTCCGCTTCTCTCTGAACTGCTCAGCCAACCCCTGGAGATTAATCGCCATCTTCCCCCGCCTCCTTCCCCAACCTCTCCTGGATCCGCGCGATCACTTCCCGGGGGGAATAACCCAACTCGGTAGCGACAATCAAGGTTTCATCAACAATCCTTGAGAGGCGGGAATCCCGTTCGTCTTCGGCCTCTTTCTTTCCTCCCTGCGCTACAAAGGTACCCTTCCCCTGCCGGGTTTGCAGGTACCCCTCCCTTTCCAGTTCCGAATAGACACGCGCCACCGTATTGGGATTGATCTTGAGGTCCACCGCCAGCTGCCTTACGGTCGGCAGTTGTGTCCCGGGTTGCAGCCATCCGGTGGCAATCGCCCGCTTGATCAAATCCCGAAGTTGAACATAAATGGGGATCCCGTTGCGCTGGTCAATGAGCCATTCCATCCTCTCACCCCATAGCTCTCACCCCATAGCTTTCACCCCGGCTGCGCCAACCGCCGCCGGCCGCGATATATCAGCTGGCATCGGCCCACTGACCGGCACAACCCCCACCGCACCCCGATTGTTCGGAATGCCCGGCGTGCACCACAACCGCCGGGCCGCTCCCGGCGCCGGTGGAGCCTTTCCGGCCCCCGCGCGAGGCCTGGACGGAGTTAGCCCACTTGCCGCAGCGGTCGCCCCAACGGGCCATGACCTCGCCCTCCATCCGGATCTCCACCACTTCACAGCAGTTGGGACATCCTTTACATTCAAAGCTCGATGCTTCATATTGAATGTCGCTTACTGCAAAGCCCCGGAAGTTAGTCACGCCGTTTCTGCGCGCCGCCTCCTCCTCGGCCAGCAAAGCGGCGCCAATGGCCCCCATCACGCCGTAATAAGGCGGCACGGTCACCGGATGTTTTAATGCCCGCTCAAAAGCCGCGCGGATCCCCACGTTGGCCGCCACGCCGCCTTGAAAGACGATAGGAGGCACGATCTCTTTGCCCTTGGCCACATTGTTGAGATAGTTGCGGACCAGAGCCTCGCAGAGGCCGGCGATGATATCTTCCGTCTTGTGGCCGGTCTGCTGCTTGTGAATCATGTCCGATTCAGCGAAGACCCCGCACCGCCCGGCGATACGCACCGGCGTTTTGGACTGCAGGGCCAGCTCGCCGAACTGTTCAATGGGAATATTCAACCGGGAGGCCTGGTGATCCAGAAACGAGCCGGTACCTGCCGCACAAACGGTATTCATCGCAAAATCGGTCACCACCCCGTCGCGCAGGCAGATGATCTTGGAGTCCTGGCCACCGATCTCCAGCACCGTCTGCACGTCGGGCACGATATGTAAAGCAGCCACGGCATGGGCGGTAATCTCATTCTTTACCACGTCGGCGCCCACGATGACGCCGGTGAGTTGCCGCGCGCTTCCGGTAGTCCCGGCGCCACGGATGGTGATCCCGGGCGGAAGTTCGCCGGCAATGGTCCGCATTCCTTCCTGCACCGCCTGAATCGGCCTGCCGTTGGTCCGGATATACAGGCTGGCGATGACCTTGTTCTCGTCATCCACCACCGCGATATTTGTGCTTACCGAGCCTACATCAACACCCAGATAGCCGTTCATACGGTTGTTGCCTCCTCGTGAAATACATTAGCTTTCCGTTCGCGGCGGCGGACCAGAAGATCCACAAAAGCCTCCAGCCTGGTGCGCACCCCGGCCTTGCCGGTCTGCTCGTCCAATGACAGGGACAACACCGGGATGTCCAGGTCCCGGCTCACCGCAGGCAGGATGCTCTTGGCCACAATCTCCGGAATGCAGGTGAAGGGCGCCAGTTGAATCACCCCGTCGAAGCCTTGCTTCGCATAGAGGACCGTATGCCCCACCGAATCCTGGCCGTGGCCGCCGATCATCTCCGCCAGATATGGTTCCGCAGCTTTCTTGAGGGGATTGCCCATAGCCATGAAACGGAGGCTGTCGAAGATGGTGTTATCCCGTGTCCATCCGCTGAGGAACATGGAACGGTGCACCTCGACCCCCATCTCGCCGAGGATCTCCTCGATCTCCAGGTTGGCGGAAGGCTCCAGGAGGACGTAGATCTCCCCGACAATTCCCACCTTGAGAGGCTTGAAGCCGGAATCCTGCGGTACCGCCTTCAGTAGAGCCGTCGCCTCCTTCTCCGCCAGTTTGATCTCTTCCAGGCTTTCGGCCCGATCGATGATCTCCAGGGTCTGGCGGTAAGCTTTGCTCGTCTCGCCCTTAACCGTCTCCCGCGGTCGGATCTGGTGAGAAAGTTCCTCCAGCCGGTCGAAAGCCTTAATCTTCGCCCATCCCCGGTTGATCGCCCCCAACAACTTCATGAGGGGCAGGCGGGCACTGTTCAGCTTCTGAACCTTCTCCACAAAATCCCGGTAGTTTTTTCGCGGCGGCTCGAAGACAATCATTTCGAAGTTGTACCCGGCATCGGTAAGAATCTGGTTGTGCAACTGGGCATAATGCCCGGCGCGGCAGGGGCCCACCCCGCCGGAAGCGGCAATGGTGTCGGCACCCATCTCCAAGACCTCCACATAGGTGCCGAGAAGGATCTTGTAAGGCAGGCAGGCAAATTCCGGCGAAAACCGGGTGCCAAAGTTGAGCGTCTTGAGGCTCGGCCTGGGCGGGACGATGGGCTCGTTGCCCAGCTCGCGCATCAGGCTCTTAAAGGCCAGATGAGAAGCACCCATGTAGGGAAAGCTCACCTTGCGCATCATTTCACCCCTTTTTGTTCGGCCCCGCCGGTGGCCTGGGCATAGACGGCGTTTGTATTTGCTTTTGGGGCTTCAGCTATTTTTGCGGCCTGTTCAGCCAATTTTGCCACCTGGATTTGCATCGCCCCGGCGTTTACCGGAGACGTATTAGCCCCTTCTTTAACCTTTTTTCTCTCCGCCGCCTCTTTCCGGCGGCGAACCATGTCCACAAAGGCTTCCAGCCGCGTCAACACCCCTGCTTCGCCGGTTTGCTCGTCGTACATCAGCGACATGAACGGGAGAACCTTCAACTTCTTGCACTCCAGCTCCACCAGCTTGTTTACGATGAAATCCGGCCCGCAGGCAAAGGCGGTCAGATGGATGAGGCCATCGATCTGGCCCCGGCCGTTTTCAAGGAAATGGTAGGCGGCTTTCACCGCGCGGTCACTGTAAGTCCAGAAGAGTTCCTTGGGGAATTTGCCGGCCTGTCTCTCCAGCACCTCATCCGGAATCATATCCGGCGCCACGGGTGTGACTCCCAGCGCCTCCAGCTTGTTTAGAAGGTTGGCGCTCAAATACGGGTCATAGATCGCGTATGGGTAGCCCAAAATTCCAATAGTGAGCCTGGTGCCGGCTCCACTCCCCGTGTTGGTCGCAAGCGCCCCGGAAGATGCCGGCTCGGCCGCCGCGGCTACTTCAAGCGTGGACTTCGGCGGCTGAACCTTTCCTCCCGCCAATTCTTCGCCGTATAGCGCCTTTAAGGCATCCGGCGCCGTGGTTTTCGCTTTGAGCATCCCGTCAAATTGCCGGTCTGTTTCCATGGCCTTCCGGTAGGCCCGGTAGATCTTCCAGGTACTGTGGGTGAAATTCCGCCCAATCTCCCGGTAGACCCGCCACCACTCATGCTTGCCCTTGCGGGTGTCGATCCGCACATCAATCAGCTTCGGCAGGTCGGCCATGGAATGCCGGATCATATCCGGCAGGCCCAAAAACTTCGGACAATAGATCAACTTCCCGTTGGTGGAAACCAGCCGGGGAACAAAGAGGTAATCCACCTTGCCGCGCAACTCCGCCACATGGCCGTGGTAGAGCTTGATGGGCGCGCAGGCGTCGGTCACCGCCTCCTGGACCCCGGCGTCCAGTGTGCCCTTGGTGGTCGCCCCGGAGGTGACCACGCTCACCCCCAGCTCTTCAAAGAACGTGCGCCAGGCGGGATAATATGTGTAGAAGAACAAGGCCTGTGGGATCCCCACTTTGACCTGCGAACTCATAATCCTCCTCCTCCGGCTTGCAAAGGGGTATCAGCCAGCGATCTCGTGCGGCACGATCCTTTATGTTCATCAATATCGGCACATTGTACTAATATATTAGTACAATCTTCGACACCAGTTTATGCCATTTTCTTTGGGGTGTCAAGACCCATTTTAATAGGCCATTTTAGCAGGCCATCTTATCTGAGTGTTTTATCGGACGCTGTTAAAAAGAAGAGGCTCCCTGCTCCACACAGGGAACCGCGCATCTAACCAACTGCTCAATCTTCTCCACGCTCATATTTTATTTTAATAAAGCATTAACTCAAAACTTGCCGCTCCTGCGGAAATATCGATGTCAATCTTGTTTTTGGCGCTGTTGTAATTCGGCGAGGTGTAAACATCGCCGGACCGGACCAGGCCCGCCTGGCTGAAGTTGTTGCCCTTCAAAGAAACCAGGGCGCCGTCCATGGTGATCCGCAGCCCGGAATTTCTGGGCGCCGACAGTGTCATGCTGGAGGCGCCGGCATCTATGGAGACCTTGACATGTTTCTCCAGGCTGCCGAGCTTCACGTAGGATGAACTGGCGCCCACCTCCATGTGAAGGTCCCGGATCCGGTACGGGGAGAGATCCAGATAGTTTGAGCCAGCGCCCAATTCCATGCGGAGGTCGATGGGGATAGTGTTGTTGAGTTTGAGCAACCAGGTGACTCCCTGGCGAGTACCCCAACCGGGCCACCACCTCCCATCGGACTCGCTGACCTCGACTTCCGCGGTCTCCCCGTGCCTGTTGCGTAACCGTATCTCCGGCTGCCGCCACCCGGAAGTGGTAAAGGCGCCTGAAATCAACGCATCGGTGGTATCTTCGACGGTCAGCCTCCCAGCGCCAAATTCCACCTTGATCTTCGCCGCGGCAACCCCCTTGGGCAGTGGCTGCTCCAATTTAACCGTCCGTTCCGCAAGATCCCGGGGGCCGATCCTCTCCCCAAACCGGCTTTGATGCGGCAAAACCGCGCCCTGCCACAGCGCAAACCCCAAGGCCAGCACCAATACCGCCAGCGTTACAAAGAAGCCGATCTTCTTCCCTAACAAGAGCTTGATCCCGAACAAAATCAACAGAACAGGCCAGAGATCCACCAGTACCCGCCAGACCGTCCAGTCCAGGTAGCCGTAGTTGATAAATAAAAAGATTACCCCGATAAAGACCAGCACCAGTCCCCCCGTAAACCGCTCGTAGTTGACGTTCACGCCTTCCTACCCCCTTTAAAGCCTCCGGCAATCATCACTACACCCAATACCACCAGGATTACCGGCCAGAACAGATCAAGATCCACCCAGGGCCAGTAATTTCGAACCAGAAACAGGATCCCGAGGATCACCAGGATCCAGCCAAAGGTTCGCCGCCGGTATTCGGAGCTGTACCTGTTATAACCGTGAACTTCCGTGTGATCCTGGTCTCCCGCGTAGCTTTGCCCCGCTTCAATCGGGGAGGCCTCCGAATCTTGCCTTTCGGAGGGGGATTCCGGAGCCGGGGGAATGATCAACCAGGCCGCCAGGTAGGCCAGGACCCCGGTCCCACCCAAAAAGACGGCGATCACCCACAACAGCCTGACAAGAGTCACATCGATCTCAAAGTAGTCCGCCAGTCCTCCGGCCACTCCCCCGATGATACGATCGGTCTTCGACCGGTATAACCTTCTGCTCATAAGTTTCCCTCCAGTTTATGCTGTTCAATTCGCCAATCCGGGAGGATCCCCCTCCCTTCGCGCCCAAATCCTGAGCTTACCGAGATCCACCGCCTGTTTCCGGCGCAGAACCTCCGGAGCCACTTCCACCTCAAATCCACCCAGGCCGGGGCAACCTTCCGCCTCCCAGGCGGTGAGAATCGTTTCCCCATCTATCCTTTCGGCAGTTTCGCGGTATTTCAAAACCCCCATGAGTCCCAGCCCCATCTGCTCATCCAGCGGCAACCACGGCCTCCGCCGCAAAAGGCCGGCCAGAGCGCGGGCCAGCGATGCACCACCGTCGGTTTTCACGCCACCGAAATTCCCTTCCTCGTAAGTTTCTCCCTCGTAGGCCCCGCGCAACGGCACAAAGCAGACCGGAACACCGACAAATTCTCCGGTTAAATGGGCGCCCTCCTGGCCCCGGCTTGCCTCTTTCCGCAGGCACAGCAGCAACGAAGGCAACCCTGGCAAGTTAAACGGCGTCAGCAGAAGCCCGCCCACCGTCAACTGCTCGATCAGTTGCGGAGAGATCCGGGAGGCGGCGGCGGTGATCACGATCCGGTCAAAGGGAGCCCGAGCCGGGAGACCGAGACTTCCATCGCCGGCGATCACCTCCACCGCACTGTATCCGGCCAGATCCAGCGCTTTCCGGGCCTGACGGGCGAGTTGAGGGTCGATCTCGATCGTGTAAACTTTCCCCTCCGGCCCCACCAGTTCCGCCAGAAGCGCCGCCGAGTATCCGGAAGCCGTACCGATCTCCAGAACCTTTAGTCGCGGCGAAAGCTTCAATTCCTTCAACAAAATCGCCACCACCGACGGCTGCGAAACGGTGCTCATGCCGAGCTTGAGCGGTATAACCTCATCCAGGTAGGCATCCCGCGGGTCGATGATTCCCGCCACGAACACATGCCGGGGTACTTTTCGGAAAGCTTTTTCAACCGGCTTGTCGTCTATAAAGCCCCTCCTGATCAACTCATCCACCAATTCATGACGCAAACGCGCTGTTTCTTCTTCAAGATGCCTTTGACGATCTCCGGAACTTCCGCCACCCTTTTTTGCCACCTGCGACTCCCTTCCTTCTGCTCTACTGTATTTACTCCTGCACTTATCCATTACCAGGTTATTTTGCGTCTCCGTGAGGCAAAAAAGCCAGCGCCCTCTGGCGCTGGCAAAGGTACCGGCAAGATAAGCCGGGCACAGGTTGAAACCGCTCACGGTCACCGGTTCCGGCCATTCGCGTCATTTACGCCGGACCCGGCAGCCAAGTCGAAAAAGTCCTCAATTCCTTTCAGGATCGCCACGGCCGCCTTCTGCCGGAACTCAGGTTTCGCCAGAAGGGCCTCTTCCCGGGGATTGATCATGAAAGCTACCTCAATAAGAACCGCCGGCATCTGGGTGACCCGGGCCACCGCCAGATTGCGGTAGAAGACCGCATAATCCGGCAATTTAAGAGCCTCCACCAAAGACCGCTGGATCGCGCGGGCCAGAGGAAGGCTCTGGGGGTAATAATAGTACGTGCTGGTGCCGTGTACCTCCCAGGGGTTGAACCCATCCGAAAGGGCGTTGTTGTGGATGCTGACCAGGAGATCCCCCCGGTTTTCGGTCACAATTTTGACCCGGTCGGGCAGTTCCATGGTCGTATCGTTAACCCGGGTCATCACCACCCTGGCGCCCGCCTTCTCCAAAAGCCCTCGAAGTTCAAGTGCGATCCCCAGATTGACCTCCTTTTCCATCAGAAGAGTCGGCCCGATGGCGCCGTTTTCCGTGCCACCGTGGCCGGCATCCACCACAATGGTCTTCCCGGCCAACGGCCCGCCCAGGCTGCGCTGAGCCGGCGGTTTCTTGACTTCCAGAACCAGTTCCGTCTTGTCGTAATAGCAGTCAAAGCCCCACTGCTGCTTGACGTTTAAATCAATTTGCAACTGGTAGATATCGGTGGCCGGCTGGGACCACTTGATCTCCCGGATCAATTTATCCGCGGGATCATAGAGGATCGACTCGGTAGCCGCCGCAGCGCCGTAGACCGTCAGGATCAGCCGGTTGGGATCTGTGGACTGTTCGACACGGAAAGGCAGCCGTTCGGACAGGTACAGGCGGATCTGCGTCCGATCCGCCATGGCGATGGTCCGGAAAGAGGAGATGGAACTATAAGGAACCGGGGTGCCGGGCGGCAACATCTTCAACTGTTTTGCGGCAACCCAGCCGGCGACTCCCAGCGCCAGCCGGACCTTTAAGAAGTCCCCATCCTGGCCGGCCACCCACAACCGTATGCCTTTGGGCAGGTGCATCGTACGCGCCATGCTGGGCCCCGTTCGTACAATTCCCGGCTCCTCCACGATCTCGGCAATCTGGGGAATTGCCCCGGATTCAAAGGTCACCCGGCCCGGCGCCACGGCGGTAGCTGTTTCGCCATTGGGCATGACGAGCTTGAAGCCAATGATCGCCGAATTTACTACATCACCCGGCTGTACCACGTAGGTGCCGCTGTACAAACCTTTTACGTCCCGGATCAGCGTGGTCCTGGTCCCGTCGCCAAAGAGGGCCTCTCCTGAGTCTCTTTCCACATATTCGGTCGACTCCACCATGGGAAGGTTGACCTTGAAATTGCCGATGCTGAAGGTGGCTTTGCCGCCGGGGCTTCCCTTCATAAATACCTTGAGGACATCCCCAGGTTGGAGCACCTGGTTTTTGGCGGGACGGCTCCGCCCGTTTTCGATGGTGACCGGCGATACGGGAGAGGTAGTCCACGGGGCGGGAAAGGTCACCGTCCGGGTTACCCTGGCAGTCTCGCCGCCTTTGGCGGCTTCCACCGTCACCGTGCTGCTGCCGAAAGGTACGGTGACCATGGTCAAAAAGGCCCCGTTTGGCTCCAGATCTACAGGCGCGCCGTTGATCCTCAGAGTTGCCTCCGGATCTGTGGAACCAAAGACATAGAAGGTTTGCGCATCCACCACTTTTCTGTCCGCCGGAGGATAGACTACATTAAGAACCGGCGGTTGCGCCAGGGCTTCTCCATTGTTTGCAAAAACGCCACCGAAGAGAACCCCGGCGGCGATCATTACCACCATCGCCCACTGGTTGGGCCCCTGCCTCCAACGGCACTGGTACCGTCCAAATTGCATCTAGATATGTACACCCCTGATACTTTATCCTTGCTTCGTAACTTCTCTTCTTTGCAAGCAGACTCTGGAAAATATTTCACTTTTTGATAGGCTTCGACGTAGATCTGACACTTCCTGCACTGCTCGCCGGGTTAAAGTGCTCTCTAAGTTTTACCAATCTCTCTTCCCAGCTCATGTCACGTGCTTTTGCAGGCTTTGGGGGCGCACCGGTTGCCTTTTGTGCAGCAGCGGCGGGCTTTGGGACGGCCCCCTTCGGCCCTTCCGGTTTTTCCAGGCGCATGGTCAAGCCGATCCGTCCCCGTTCAAGATCAATGCTTTTCACCCTGACCTTCACGATATCCCCCACCGCCACAACCTCGGTGGGGTCCTTCACAAACCTGTTGCTCAGTTCGGAGACATGTACCAGGCCATCCTCCTTTACACCGATGTCCACAAAGACCCCGAAGTCCACCACGTTCCGAACGGTCCCGTCCAGTTCCATGCCAACCTTGAGGTCCTCCATGGTCAAAACATCGGTCCGCAAGAGCGGTTTGTTAAGCTGATCCCGCGGGTCGCGCCCCGGTTTTTGCAAAGCCTCGATAATGTCCCTTACGGTGGGCACCCCGGCGCCCACTTTGGCGGCGGTCTCTTCCACATTGAGTTCCTGGAGCGCCTTGCGCCGTCTGGCGGCTTGTTCGGGATCGCGGTCGCGCAAACTCTCCAGATCGTAACCGATCAATGCCAGGATCTTTTCCGCCACCTCGTAGGACTCCGGGTGGACCGGCGTATTGTCCAGAGGGTTATCCCCTTCCGCAATCCGCAGAAAACCCGCGCACTGGGTAAAGGTCTGCTCCCCCAGGCGTGAAACCTTGATCAGTTGGCGGCGGGAGCGGAACGCGCCGTTCTCCTGGCGGTATTTGATAATGTTTTTCGCCACGGCTGACGATATACCCGACACATACTGCAAAAGAGCCGGGGATGCGCTGTTTAGCTCCACCCCCACATAGTTAACACAGGATTCCACCACATCGCCCAGCGTGTCGCCAAGCAGGCTCTGGTTGACATCATGCTGATAAAGGCCTACTCCGATGGACTTCGGCTCGATCTTGACCAGTTCAGCCATGGGGTCCTGAAGCCGTCTGGCGATGGAAACCGCTCCACGCATGGAGACGTCCAGATCGGGAAACTCCTCCTTGGCCAGCTTCGATGCGGAATAGACCGAAGCTCCCGCCTCACTCACAATGATGTAAGCCACTTCCCTTGGCGCCTCGCGGATCAGTTCGGCCACCAGAAGTTCCGTCTCCCGGGAAGCGGTGCCGTTGCCGATCGTAATGATATCCACTTCGTGCTTTTTGATCAGATCCAATATTATGGCTTTGGCCTGATCGTACTCCTTCTGGGGTGGATTCGGGTAAATAGTGGCCGTGGCGAGAAGATCTCCCAGCCTGTTTACCACCGCCACCTTGCACCCGGTACGGAAGCCGGGATCGATACCCAAAACCACCTTTCCCCGCACCGGCGCCTGTAAAAGCAGATTCCGCAGGTTGACGGAAAAGATCCCGATGGCGTGCTTCTCGGCGGTCTCGGTCAGGCCGGCCCGCACCTCGCGCTCGATGGAAGGGGCAACCAGCCGCCGGTAAGCATCCTCGCAGGTTTCCTCTAAAACAGCTTTAAAGATGGATCGCGGGTTGGTGATCACCATGTTGCGAACCAGCGACAACACGGCATCCATTGGCACCTCGATGTTCACTTTCAAAACCTCGTCGGACTCGCCACGGTTCAGAGCGAGTACCCGGTGCGGCGGGATCTTCGACACCGGTTCCGAGAAATCGTAATACATCTGGTACTCGCTGACCTTCTCCGGGTCCTCGGTCCTGGAGGTCATGATCCCTTCCTTAAAGGTGAAGTCACGCACCGCCTGCCGGATCTTGGCATCGTCGGAGAGCATCTCGGCGATGATATCCTGGGCGCCTGCCAGCGCTTGCTGGGCCGATTCCACTCCGAGTTCTGGATTGATGTAGGCCGCCGCCTGTTCTTCCACTAATCCGGACTCCAGTTCCTGCGCCATGACCAACTGCGCCAGGGGTTCGAGCCCTTTCTCCCTGGCAATGGTCGCTCGGGTGCGCCGTTTTTGCTTGTACGGGCGGTAGAGGTCCTCGACCTCCTGGAGCTTGGTCGACGCCTCAATTGCCTCCTGAAGCTCCGGGGTGAGCTTCCCCTGCTCGTCTATGAGGCGGATGACCTCCTCCTTGCGAGCCTCGAGGTTACG
>JBLNCV010000283.1:0-6856 GCA_050260975.1 Syntrophothermus sp.
TTTCCTGGTCTTGCCGTAAAGGCTGTAGACCGGCAGATTTGTCTCGGAATCGATATAGGATGGGACGTACTCCCCCGCCGGCCGGTCCCCGCGCAGGCCGTGCTCCGGCGCGAAAAGCGCCGCTAATTTTGTATTCTCCACCTGCCGGAGAAGATCAGCGTCATGGACCAACTGGCTGTTAACCCCTGTCTGATTGGTAACCAGACCAATCCGCTTCCCGGCCAAAAGTTCACGATGCTTCTCCAGCAAGACTTCAATCCCCGGTTTCACGCTGGCGCCCGGCGCCGTCGGGGCAACCACCTTTGGGGCGTCTGCGTCACAGGCATTAAGAGGTAAAAATGGCTCCTCACCGGTATTACTGGCCATCGTCAAACCTGAAATCCCAGTGATAAACAGCGCAAAGAACGTAATCCCTATCGTTCCCTTAGACATCCCCATCTATGGTCATTCCTTCAAAAAGAGGTTATCTTCCCGGCTCGCCTGAGCTTTGTGAGGCGCCCAGTTTCCTGGCGTTATAGACGATTAACTGGCCCTGGCTATCTTTTGCGCGACATGATCGTACAGTTCGGCGACAATCGGCTCGCCGCCTCTGGCCGCCCACACCCTTTCCGGCGAGCTGCACACTTCGATGATGGCGCTCTCTTCGCTGGCCATATAGAGCATGTCGCCCTTGGTGGCCGCTACCATGGGCCGCAGCTTGATTCGGTCGTTAAAGCCGGTGATGCCCCGGCGGTTGCCGACAATGATGCTGAAAGGCCCGTTTAAAAGCGCGCTGCCGTAGACCATCCTGATGGCGGTGAGCTTCTGGCGCTGGGGATCGGGCATCCGGTCGATGTCCTTCCAGAACGGCGCCGCCAGCGCCAGGCAGGTCTCCTGGAAAGTCAGGCCGTGCCGGCGGCCAAGCAGGTCAAAGAGGTAGGCCACCACTTCCGTGTCGGTCTGCAGATCGCAACTGTAACCGAACATCTCCAGGTACCGGCGGTTGATGCCGTAAGAGGAGATCTCCCCGTTATGGACCACCGACCAGTCCAGAATCGTGAAAGGATGCGCCCCGCCCCACCAACCGGGAGTATTGGTGGGGAACCGCCCGTGCGCCGTCCAACTGTAACCGGAGTAGGTCTCCAGCCGGTAGAAACGGCCGATATCCTCCGGATAGCCCACGCCCTTGAAGGCCCCCATGTTCTTGCCGCTGGAAGCCACATAAGCCCCGGGAATGGAGTGATTGATGTGCATTACCGCCCTGAGAGTGAAATCGTCGGCGTTCGCGGGGTGATCCTTCCCATGCACCAGTTCCTCTTTGGGTAAGAGGAAGTACCGCCACAGGATGGGGGGATCGATTATTCCCGCCACCGGCCGGGTTGGGATGGGCTCGCTGGCGTCCACCGCGAACCGAGAGGCCAGGAAAGCCTCGGTATTCGCCCTGGCTGACTCGGAGTCGTAGATTAGATGAAAGGCATAGTGCTCGGGAAAGTCCGGGTAGATGCCGTAACCTGCAAATCCCCCACCCAGCCCGTTGGAGCGTTCGTGCATCAAGGCAATGGAGGCGATGATCGCTTCACCGCTCATCCGCCTGCCGCTCCGGTCGATCATCCCGCTGATGGCGCACCCCGATGGAATTCTTGGAAATACCCGATCCATTAAGATCATCCCCCTGCAAACCCCTTATACCGCAGTCGAACCCATATCCGGCGAATCATTATGCGAAGATCTACGCGTGGATCGCCAGCCCATGCACCGCTTCGGCGGCCTCCATGGTCACTTCGGCCAGTGTCGGGTGGGCGTGAATCGTTTCAGCCACCTGTGCCGAAGTCGCCCCGAGCCTGACCGCCAGCGTGGCTTCCGCAATCAGGTCCGAAGCGTGGGGCCCCACGATGTGGACGCCCAGCACCCGATCTGTCGCGGCATCGGAGATCATCTTCACAAAACCTTCGGTTTCCCCCATGGAAAGTGCCTTTCCATTGGCTATAAAAGCGAACTTGCCGCTCTGGACATTCAGGCCACGTTCCTTGGCCTCATCCTCGGTCAGGCCAACCGAGGCTGCTTCCGGCAAGGTGAAGATCGCGTTGGGCACCGCCTGGTAGTCCATGCGGGAGTCCTTCCCCATTATGTTCTCCACCGCCACGATCCCCTGGCGGGAGGCGACATGCGCCAGTTTGTACTTGGAATCGGTCACGTCGCCAATGGCATACACACCGGCAACGTTGGTCCGCATCCGGTCGTCGACCACCACCTCGCCGCGGGCCGTCGTGGCCACACCCGCTTCGGCAAAGCCCAGTCCGGCGGTGTTCACCACACGCCCCACCGACACCAGTACCTTATCCACAACGATCTCTTCGCCGCCTTCCAGCACGGCTGTCACTTCGCCCGGCGCCTTTCGGATCGCCTCGGTCTTGATCTTGGTTTTGATGGTGATCCCACGGCGTTTCAGGTAACTCTGCAACTGCCGGGAGACCTCTTTATCCAGCATTGGCAGGATGGAGGGCATCGCCTCCACAATCGTAACCTTCGCGCCAAGTTCTGCAAAGATGCAGGCGAATTCGCACCCGATCACGCCGCCGCCGATGATCAGCAGCCGCTCCGGAACCTCGGTCAGCGCCAGCGCTTCATTGCTGGTAATCACCTGTTGCCCATCGTAGCCAAAGGCCGGAAAAACCGCTGGCTCCGCGCCGGAAGCAATGATTACGTTTTTCGTTTCGAGGACGGTTGTCGCGCCCCCTGCCACAGCCATCCCTTGCGCCTCCGCTGCCCCCGCCACCGGTTCCACCTCCACCCGTCCGGGAGCCGCCAGGCGAGCTGTTCCCTTGATCAAGGTTACCTTGTTCTTTTTAAACAGATAATGGACTCCCTTGACCAGGCGATCCACGGTCTCCTGCTTGTGAACCATCATCTTTGCAAAGCTCGGCCGGACTTCCCCGGCCTCAACGCCGAAAGCGGCAGCCTGGCGGATCTGGTCCAGCGCCGAGACACTGGCCACCAGAGCCTTGGTGGGAATACAACCCCGGTTGAGGCAGGTCCCGCCAAGTTCATCTTTTTCCACCACACAGACCCTGGCGCCCATCTGAGCGGCGCGTATCGCCGCCACATAGCCGCCCGGCCCGCCGCCGATGATCACTATATCCCATTCACTGGCCGATTTGGCCGTTACATCTTGGTTGTCCGCCACGTCATTTCGCTCCTTTTGCCCCGAATCAATATGCATACAGATTTCCATAGGGGCGGTGACTCACCGGCAAAAGTTTCTGAAAGGGTTCCCGGGAGATCTCTGTCGGATCCAATCCAAATTCCCGGCAGTATTCCAAAAGATGCGGCTCCAATGACGCCTGGTCCTGGGCATCCGCCTCAAAGACCGCCACCTCTTTCCCAAGCAGATCCGGATCCACCTTTCCCCGTACGTAGATCACACCGCCGTGCATCCCGGTGCCGGTATAATCCCCGATCAGCGATTGCCCGGGGGCGCACCCCAGGCCCAGCAGCACCAGAATCCCCCCGGCCATGTATTCACCGAAAAAGGCCCCGGCGCTGCCACCGATAATCACCACCGGAACTTGCTCCTTGAACGCCTTCATATGGATACCCACCCGGTACCCCACATCGCCTTTGATATAAAGCTTCCCGCCCCGCATTCCAAACGCCAGAACATCGCCGGCATGGCCATGCACCACGATCTTCCCCGCATTCATGGTGTTGGCTATGGCATCCTGAGCATTGCCCCTGACAATCACCGTCGGGCCGTCCATGAACGCCCCCAGGTCGTTGCCCGGCACCCCGCGCACCACAATCTCGACGGGGCGATCCAGACCCGTTCCCAGGTAGCGCTGGCCGTTGACGTTTTCCAGCTCAAATTGGGTCACCCCGGAGGCCACGGCCTCCTTCAAAATAGCATTGAGCCTTCGGTAATGCATGCCTCTGGCGTCGATCCGCATAATACTCCTCCACCCTACGTCCCAACATATTACCTGCCGGCGGGTTTGACCCCGAGGATCTCCAGAGCCTGGGCGTCCAGGCCCACGCCCCGCAACCGTTCCCGGCTTCCCCGCAGGCTCTCGATGGCATTTACCCCCAGTGAGCCGAGGATCTCCTTGAGCTCCAGCGACCAGGCCCGGAGCAGGTTTACCAGGCGCTCCGTGGCCTCGTCCGGATCCAGGCGTTTCACCAGTTCCGGGCGCTGGGTGGCAATACCCCAGGAACAGTTGTTGGTATAGCACTTCTGACAGATCCGGCAACCCATGGCCACCAGAGCCGCCGTTCCAATCGCGACCGCGTCGGCGCCCAAGGCGATTGCCTTGGCCACATCCCCGGCATGCCTGATCCCGCCCGAAACGATGATGGAAGCCTGGTTGCGGATCCCTTCCTGGCGCAACCGGTCGTCCACCGCCGCCAGGGCCAGCTCGATGGGGATCCCCACATGATCCCTGATGATGGTGGGAGCCGCCCCCGTTCCTCCCCGGAAGCCGTCAATATACAGAATATCCGCCCCCGCGCGCACAATGCCGCTGGCGATAGCCGCCACATTATGCACCGCCGCAATCTTCACCGAAACCGGCTTGGCATAGCCGGTAGCTTCCTTAATGGCATAGATCAGCTGGGAAAGGTCTTCAATCGAATAAATATCGTGGTGAGGCGCCGGAGAGAGGCAGTCGGTCCCCAGCGGCACCATCCGGGTCTCGGAGATCTCCACCGGCACCTTTTCGCCAGGCAGGTGGCCGCCAATCCCGGGCTTTGCCCCCTGGCCGATCTTGATCTCCACCGCCACCCCCTGGTTTAAGTAGGCGCTGTGCACCCCAAAACGGCCCGAGGCCACCTGAACGATGATGTGGTCCCCATATGGATAGAGATCCCTGTGCAAACCACCTTCGCCGGTGTTCATCACCGTGCCGGCGGCCTGCGCGGCTCTGGCCAAAGCCAGGTGGGCGTTGAGGCTGATCGATCCGAAAGACATCGGCGCAAAGACAATGGGCGTCTCCAGCCTGATTTGCGGCCCAATCACGGTCGCCAGGTCAACCACGGCTTTCGCCCGGACGCCTCCCCGGCCGGCATCTCCACGGTCAAGAGCCTCCCACCCGGCAAAAGAAAGGGTATCGGGCTTACGTCCCAGGTAGGTGCGGAGTTCCATCGGCTCCCGCAAAGGGTCGATGGACGGGTTGGTCACCTGGCAGGCATCGATGAGCAGGTGATCCCAGTAACTGGGGTAGGGGTTGTCGTTCCCCATCCCGGTAAGGAGCATCCCGCCGGTCTCCGCCTGCTTGAGAATGTTCTTGCGGACCGCCGGCGTCCAGTATGCGTTTGCTTTATACGCCAGGTGGTTCTCCTCAACGGTGATGGCCCGCTCCGGGCACACAGCCGTGCAACGCTGGCAGGCGACACATTTGGTATCGTCGGAGACCACACCGTTTTTAAAGTCCAGGGCGCCAAAGCCGCAGTTGGTTACGCACCGTTTGCAGCGGATGCACCTTTCCCGGTCAACCCTGACAATGAATTCCGGCGGCAATAGACTGGCGATACTCATCGTAAACCCCTCTTTTGCTGTAAACCCCTTGGATCAAATGAAAAAGCCCAGAACACGTAGTTCGGAGCTTACGACATACCAGATCATTGCAGCCCAAAGACGGCAAAGCCACCCTCCCGGGCCGGCCGCTTTTGCTCTGGATATCCTTATGCTCCACCCTACGAACCTACTCTTCCGAAAGTCGCTTCAACTTTCAGAACACTACTGGCTACAGATAAATGCGCACTCGCGGATAAAAACTTTACCCAATTGTACTATGCCAGGTCGCTCCTGTCAAGTAGTGCCGAACTTTTCCTGACACCGCTGGCAGACCCCATAAAATTTCACCTGATGATCGATGATCTTGAAATGGTGCTTATCTTCGATGGACTGTTCCAATTTCTCCAGGAGGTCGTCGTCCACCTCTTCCACCTCTCCGCATTCCAGGCAGATCAGGTGGTGATGGTGATGCTTATCCCCGGTGAACTCGTAACGTGCGCACCCGTCGCCAAAGTTGATGCCCTGGATGACCTTCAGGTCCGCCAAAAGCTCCAGGGTCCGGTAGACGGTGGCCAGCCCGACATCGGGGTTTTTCCGCCTGATCAGGTCGTAGATCTCTTCAGCGCTCAGGTGGCGGTCGCTGTTTTCGGCCAGGATCTCCAGGATCAATTCCCGCTGGGGGGTAAGCCGGTAATCCCCGGCGGCCAGCTTCTCTTTAATAATTTCCAATCGAGCGTTTCGCATCGCATTCACCTTTTCATTCACGGTTTGCATCTACAATCTCGATGACCCGCCCGTCCTGAATGTACACCCGGGGTACACGGGCGCCCACCATGCATACCACTTCATAGTTTATGGTCCCCAGCCGGTCCGCGACCTCTTCCACCGGAATCGTCTCCGGCCCCTGGACGCCGAAGATCACCGCCTCGTCCCCCTCCGCCACCTCCGCGCCGTTCGGCGCGGCGACCACGCACTGATCCATGCAAATTCGCCCGGCGACAGGCATGCGTCGCCCCCGGATCAGCACCTCCGCCTTGTTGGAGAGAAGGCGAGAGAACCCGTCGGCGTAACCCAACGGTAGAAGAGCTGCCGTGGTGTGCCTTTTGGTTATATAGGTGCGGCCGTAACTGATGCCGGCGCCCGCCGGCAGATGCTTGACCAGCACTACACGGGCCTTCAACTGCATGGCGGGTTTGAGCGCCACCGAGCGGGAGACCTCGCGGGACGGGTAGAGCCCATAGGTCATGATCCCCGGGCGAACCGCGCCGGCGTACGTCTCCGGCAAATCAAGGATTGCCGCGCTGTTGGCCACATGGGCCAGCGGAATCTGGATCCCCCTGGCTTCCAGCGCAGCCTGAACCTTCCGGAAGG
>JBLNCV010000284.1:0-10663 GCA_050260975.1 Syntrophothermus sp.
ATTGTGCCCGGACCGTTTCTGACGGTGACCATCGACGGGGTGACCAGGCGCGGATTCCGCATGGCCCCGCTTCTGGTACTGGGGCATGCAATCTTGGAGGGCCTGATGGTCCTCGCGCTGGTCTTTGGCCTTGAAAAGTTTCTGAGCAACCACGCTGTAACCGGCGCCATCGGCCTGATCGGCGGGTTGATGTTGCTCTGGATGGGTTACGGGATGGTCCAGGGCGCCATCCGTGGCGCGATTGCTTTGGAGATTGCAGAGAAATCCGGCGTGGGAACGAATGTGACAAGCAATGAAATGGGTGTATCAAGCCAGACCGGTGGCGGGGCGCGCGACGGATTCCGCCGGTGGCCGGTATTGTTGGGGCTTATAACCAGCCTGGCAAATCCTTACTGGGTGCTCTGGTGGGCGACCGCCGGCGCCGGTTATGTGGTGGCCGCGGTGACACATGGGCCGGCCGGTGTTCTGGCTTTTTATATCGGCCATATTCTTTCGGATTTTGCCTGGTATCTGCTGGTGGGGTTTGGAATAGCCGCCGGCCGGAGATTCTTCAGCAATCAGGTGTACCGGGGTCTTGTTTCCGCTTGCGGTGTATTTTTGATTGGTCTGGCGGTATATTTCTTGTGGTCCGGCATTCGAATGCTGATTCTCTAGCCTTCGACACAGCCCGAAAAAATAGTTGCCTTCCGGCCGGGTTTATGTTATACTATCCTATGCTAACTGGTTTGCAGCCCGGCCTATACCTGTGGCGATTAAAGGTCGGCTTATGAGGCAGGTAGGCTGCGAGGGTGGCGGAACTGGCAGACGCACTAGACTTAGGATCTAGCGGGCAACCGTGGGGGTTCAAATCCCCCCCTTCGCACCAGTAACACGTGCGGAAGTGGCTCAGCGGTAGAGCATCGCCTTGCCAAGGCGAGGGTCGCGGGTTCAAATCCCGTCTTCCGCTCCATAGGTCATAGCAGAGCCTTCGGTTGCCGAGGGCTCTTTTACATCAGGCGCCGAAATCCATGTCGAATTTAGGACATTATTTTACGTAGAATGCAACCTAACGGAGGAGAAAATAGGGTCACGTAGAATAAATCTTATAGCCTTCACAGCCGCCGGCTTGCAAAACAGCGATCGGATTATACTATCAAGGCTCACAGGGCTTAGAATGCGAAGTTGCAGGCGGAAGCGGCGAGTGGCCCCGCATGGGCAGCGCGCGGTACACAAAGGTTCCCATTGACGCATAAATTAAATGTTAAGCAGGAGGAGTCGGAATAAATGCGGGCTGGCTTGGCTAGACTACAGAAGAATCGCGTCCAATTGGAAGTTGAGGTGGCAACGGAGCAGGTCAGCAAGGCATTGGACCAGGCCTATCGACGGGTGGTCCGGCGGGTGAACATCCCCGGCTTTCGGAAAGGAAAAGCGCCACGCTCCATACTGGAACGGCATATTGGCAAAGGGCCCATTTTTGAGGAGGCAGCCGAGATACTGGTGCAAGAGGCTTACCCCGCGGCGGTTGCCGAGACGGCCATTGAGCCTATTACCCAACCGGAGTTGGATCTCGTCCAACTCGAAGAGGGAAAGCCGTTCATTTTTAAGGCCACCGTGGAAGTGAAGCCGGAGGTAACTTTAGGCCAGTACAAAAACCTCCCGGTTACCAAACAGATCAAGACCATTAAAGACGAAGATGTGGACGCGGTTTTGAACGATCTTCGCGAGCATCATTCCGAACTGGTTGCCATCGATAAACCGGAAGTCGAAAAAGGCGATTTCGTGGTTCTTGATTTCGAGGGTTTTCTTGACGGCAAGCCGTTTGGGGGCGGTTCGGCAAAGGATTATCTTCTCGAGATTGGCGGGGGCCAGTTTATCCCGGGATTTGAAGATCAACTGGTGGGAGCTAAGCCCGGTGTGGAAAAGGAGATTGTGGTAACCTTCCCCGCCGATTACAACGCCAAACAACTTGCCGGACGGGAGGCAACCTTCAAGGTTACCATCAGGGAGATCAAAAAGAAGGTGCTCTCCGAGCTTGATGACGAATTTGCGAAGGATGTCAGCGATTTTTCAACCCTGGCGGAGTTAAAGGATAACATCCGGAAGCGGTTGCAGGAGGATGTCGAGCGCGCAGCCAACGCGGCCGTGGAAGAGAAACTGGTCGAGACGGTTACCGCTAATGCCCAGGTGGATGTCCCCGAGGTGCTAAGGGATCGTCGCGTGGAGCGCCAGATGGAGGAATTTGCCCAACGGCTCCTGTATAATGGGCTTAAATTGGAGGACCTTTTTGCCGCGGGCAAAATGGATGAAGAAAAGCTGCGGGAGGAGTTCAAGCCCAAGGCTGAACAGGAGGTCAAAGCCAGCCTGGTACTTGAGGCTATTGCCAGGGCTGAAGCGATAACGCCTTCTGATCAAGAGATTGACCGGCGGATTGAGGAGATGGCCGCGGATCAACGCGAGGATGTTGCACAGCTTAAAGAACGGCTGGGCCCGGAGGGCCGCGAGTCGGTGGCCGACCGGATCCGGATCCAGAAAACAATCGACTTTCTAGTTCAAAACGCGACGATTACCGTAGAGAATGTCTAAACAGCGCCCAAATCAAGGAGGAGGACACGTAATGAGCACTTTGGTGCCAATGGTTGTGGAACAGACCAATCGGGGGGAGCGGGCCTACGATATTTATTCGCGGCTCTTGAAGGACCGGATCATCTTTCTCGGCGGTGAGATTAACGATCATGTCGCCAATCTGGTGGTTGCCCAGATGCTCTTCCTGGCGAGCGAAGATCCGGAAAAGGACATCTACCTGTATATTAACAGCCCCGGCGGAGAAATCTATTCGGGCCTGGCTATCTACGATACCATGCAATACATCCGGCCGGCGGTGTCGACCATCTGCGTGGGGATGGCGGCGAGCATGGCGGCGATCTTGCTGGCGGCGGGAACTCCCGGAAAGCGCTACGCATTACCGTATTCGCGGGTCATGATCCACCAGCCTTCGGGCGGCGCCAGAGGGCAGGCCAAAGAGATCGAGATCCATGCCAAGGAAATTTTGACCCTGAAGAAGCAAATTAATGAAATTCTGGCAAAACATACCGGCCAACCCATTGAACGTATCGAAGAGGATGTGGATCGCGACCATTTCTTCTCCGCCGAGGAAGCGAAGAGTTATGGGTTGATCGACGGCATCTTTTTCACGGAGAAGAAAGACCATAAAAAGTAGGCCTCTTCAACAAGAGGTTAACTACGAGCAGGAAACCGCCGAAGAATAAAGTGCGCCCTGGCCGGTATGCGCATGATGATCGAGGGAAGCGAGCTTTAATGAGGTGATTGAATGTTCAAGTTCGGCGATGAAAAAGGCCAGCTAAAATGTTCCTTTTGCGGTAAAACGCAGGAACAAGTTAAAAAACTGATTGCCGGTCCCGGGGTCTATATTTGTGACGAATGCATCGAATTGTGCAATGAGATCATTGAAGAAGAATTTAACGATGATGTCGAGGTGGAGCTGGGGAACGTTCCCAAGCCCAAGGAGATCAAGGAGATCCTTGATCAGTATGTAATTGGCCAGGAGGACGCTAAAAAGGCTCTCTCGGTGGCGGTGTACAACCATTACAAGAGGATTAACTCCGGGGCCAAGATCGATGAAGTAGAACTCCAAAAGAGCAATATCTTGCTTTTGGGCCCAACCGGATGCGGCAAGACCTTGCTGGCTCAGACACTGGCCAAAATACTCAATGTGCCCTTCGCGATCGCCGATGCTACTTCCCTGACTGAAGCCGGTTATGTTGGCGAAGACGTCGAAAACATCTTGTTGAAATTGATTCAAGCCGCCGACTACGATGTGGAGAAGGCGGAAAAGGGCATCGTCTACATCGACGAAGTTGACAAGATTGCCCGCAAATCAGAGAATCCGTCGATTACCCGTGATGTCTCCGGTGAAGGGGTACAACAGGCGCTGTTAAAGATCCTGGAAGGGACGGTCGCCAGTGTGCCTCCACAGGGCGGGCGCAAACACCCCCACCAGGAGTTCATCCAGATTGACACCACCAATATCCTGTTTATTTGTGGCGGGGCTTTTGACGGCCTGGAAAAGATCATCGAAAACCGGACCGGAAAGAAGACCATCGGTTTTGGCGCCGAGGTCAAGACCCGGCAGGAGAAGCAGATCGGGGAGATCCTCCGCCTGATTATGCCGGAAGACCTGCTCAAGTTCGGGTTGATTCCGGAATTTGTGGGCCGCCTGCCCATCGTGGTCACCCTGGATGCCCTGGATGAGGCAGCCTTGATTAGGATCCTGACTGAGCCCAAAAATGCGCTGGCTCGTCAATTTCAGAAGCTCCTTGAGATTGACGGGGTGGAATTGGAGTTTACTCCCGAAGCGCTTAAGGCTATCGCCAAAAAGGCCATGTTGCGTAAGACCGGGGCGCGCGGGTTACGCTCCATTATTGAAGATTTCATGCTTGATGTGATGTACGAAACCCCCTCGCTGGACGATGTGAAAAAGTGCATCATCAACGAAGAGGTAGTGGAAAAAAAGTGCCCGCCGATTCTGATTCGTTCGGAACGGCGCAAGAAAAAAGAGGTTACCGCTTAAACGAGAGAACCCGGCCGGGTTCTCTCTTTATGTTACACGTTGACTGAACTGGCATAACATGCCAGAAAATACGGAGATGCCAAGGATAAAAACCTGCCGCCCGGAGATAATAAAGACCGTCAGAATCGCGTAAAGGAGGAGACGACCAGGTGGCAGCCAATTTTTTTGGGGTGATTAGCCTCTTTTTTACGGTAATCATCGGCCTGTACTTTTGGAACCTGCTGCGGGCGCAGCAGACCAATCGTTCGGCCGTAGAAAAAGAGTCACGCAAGGAGATGGAGCGGCTGCAGCGGCTAAAATCCATATCGCTCACCGAGCCGTTGGCGGAAAAGACCCGCCCTACAAGCTTTGAAGAGATTATCGGCCAGGCTGACGGCCTAAAAGCCCTTCGGGCGGCGCTATGCGGGCCGAACCCGCAACATGTGCTGGTCTATGGGCCTCCGGGAACGGGAAAGACCGCGGCGGCCAGGGTCATTCTGGAAGAGGCCAAAAAGAACCCCCTTTCTCCTTTTCAGGCCTCGGCCAAGTTTGTGGAGATCGATGCGACCACGGCGCGTTTTGACGACCGCGGGATTGCCGACCCCTTGATGGGGTCGGTGCATGACCCAATCTATCAGGGCGCGGGCCCGCTGGGTATTGCGGGTATCCCTCAGCCCAAGCCTGGCGCGGTGACAAAAGCGCATGGCGGGGTCCTGTTTATCGATGAGATCGGTGAGTTGCATCCCATTCAGATGAATAAGCTGCTAAAGGTGCTTGAAGACCGGAAGGTCTTTTTGGAGAGCGCCTACTATAGTGCGGAAGACACGAACATCCCGCAGCATATTCACGAGATCTTCCAAAAAGGGTTGCCAGCGGATTTTCGCCTGGTGGGAGCCACCACCAGGCAGCCGGAGGAGATTCCTCCCGCGATCCGTTCACGTTGCCTGGAGGTCTTCTTCCGGGCGTTGACACCAAAAGAGATCGAAATCATAGCCAGGAACGCCGCCAGGAAGATCGAGTTTCCGATTGAAGAGGAAGCGGTCGAGGTTATTTCCAAATATGCCACAAACGGGCGCGAAGCGGTGAACATTGTCCAGATTGCCGCCGGGATCGTTCAGACCGAGGGGCGGCGCGAAATCCGCAAAGCGGATGTGGAATGGGTGGTAAACAGCGGCCAGTATGCCCCTCGGCCTGAAAAGAAGGTTCCTTCGGAACCCCAGGTTGGCTATGTAAACGGCCTGGCGGTCTATGGCCCCAATATGGGCACCATTCTGGAGATCGAAGCTTCGGCCATTCCCACCCGTAAAGGTCACGGTAAACTTACCGTGACAGGGGTGGTGGAAGAGGAAGAGGTGGGTGGAGGATTCGGCCGGACTGTACGCCGGAAGAGCATGGCCAAGGGATCCGTTGAGAATGTTCTTACCGTACTTCGCAAGAACCTGGGGATCTCCCCGCAGGATTACGATATTCACCTCAATTTCCCCGGCGGGATTCCCGTGGACGGCCCTTCCGCAGGGGTCACCATCGCCACCGCCATCTATTCCGCTATTGTCAACGTACCGGTGGATAATCTGGTGGCCATGACCGGCGAGGTGTCCATACGGGGATTTGTGAAGCCTATCGGCGGTATTGTGGCCAAAATTGAGGCAGCACGGCTGGCCGGCGCCAAGAAAGTGATTATACCCCGTGAAAACTGGCAGGACCTTTTTGAAAAGCTTGAAGGAATAGAAGTAATTCCCGTGGAACGTATTGAGCAGGTAATTGAACACGCCATGGCCTTGCCCGGTTCCGTCGGAGGGCTGGATGTGCGGATACCGGATGTGAAGATTCTTTCGGCGGCCCATCCCACCCACTCGCTATGAATCTTTTAGCTTGCAGGATAGGAGCGGTGTTTGGCCTTTCGCCAAACACCGCTTTTAGTGCCCGATAATCCCATTAAGAGGAATTAGTTCCCGCACCGAGAATACTATAAAGGCAAAAAGGAGGGAACACCTGATGACCCAAAATTCAAACCAGGACGATGCGGTTGAGATGGAAGAACGCACCGTGGAGTTTAAAGAGGTTCTACCCCTTTTGCCTCTACGCGGGATGCTGGTATTTCCTTTTATGGTGACGCCCCTCGATGTAGGCCGGGAAAGGTCGGTGCATGCACTGGAGGAGGCGATGCTTGAGGAACGGTTGATTCTCCTTGCCGCGCAACGCCAGGCCAAGACGCAGGAGCCTGTTCCAGATGAAATTTATAAAATCGGCACGGTCGCCGAGATCAAGCAGCTTCTCAAGTTGCCGGACGGCACCATCAGGATTCTTGTGGAGGGCTTGCAGAGGGTCAGGATCGTCCAGTTTCTCCAGACTGAACCTTATTACAAGGTAAAAGTTGCAAAGGTTGAGGAGCTCGGGGAAAAGACCACCGAGATCGAGGCCCTGATGCGTACCACTCTGGATCAGTTTGAACAATACATCAAGCTGAGCAAGAAGGTTCCACCCGAGATCCTGGTTTCAGTGGCTAATATAGATGATCCGGGCCGCCTGGCGGATAGCATTGCGGCTCAATTAGTTTTACGGATCGAGGATAAACAAGAGATTTTGGAGTCTATCTCCGCCAAAGAACGTTTGGAAAAGCTTTGCATCATTCTGGGCAGAGAGATGGAGATCCTGGAAATCGAGAGAAAGATTCACATCCGGGTTCGGAAACAGATGGAGAAGACTCAAAAGGAATACTATCTCCGCGAGCAGATGAAGGCCATTCAAAAAGAACTCGGCGAAAAGGATGAGCGGGTCGCCGAGGCGGAAGAACTGCGGGAAAAGATCAGAGAGGCCAAGTTTCCCAAGGAGGTTAACGAAAAAGCACTAAAAGAGGTGGAAAGGCTCGAAAAGATGCCGCCCATGGCTGCCGAGGCAGTGGTGGTCAGAAATTATCTGGACTGGCTTTTGACCTTGCCCTGGCGCAAACAGACCAAAGACCGCCTCGATATCGAGGCGGCTAAAAAGATTCTCGACGAGGATCACTATGGCCTTGAAAAGGTTAAGGAACGGATCTTGGAATATCTGGCGGTACGCAAACTGGCCAATAAGATGAAAGGCCCTATCCTGTGCCTGGTAGGCCCGCCGGGGGTGGGGAAGACCTCGCTGGCCAAGTCCATAGCTCGGGCTCTGGAACGAAAATTTGTGCGTTTTTCCCTGGGTGGGGTCCGAGACGAGGCGGAGATCCGCGGGCACCGGCGTACCTATGTGGGCGCCATGCCGGGCAAGATCATTCAGGTGATGCGCCAGGCCGGAGTTGTCAACCCGGTGGTTCTTCTTGACGAAGTGGATAAGATGAGCATGGATTTCCGAGGCGACCCTTCGGCCGCGCTTCTGGAAGTTCTTGATCCCGAGCAGAACGCCAATTTTGGTGATCATTATCTGGAAGTCACCTATGATCTCTCAAACGTAATGTTTATTACCACGGCCAACAACCTGCACGCCATTCCCCGGCCCCTGCTGGACCGGATGGAGGTGATCTTCATCCCCGGCTATACCGAGGAGGAGAAGCTGGAGATCGTCAAGAGGCATCTACTTCCCAAGCAGATTGAACAACACGGGTTGCGTTCCGATCAGATCCACGTATCTGATAATACCATCCGTGGGATTATCCGGGAGTATACCCGGGAATCGGGCGTGCGCAATCTGGAACGGGAACTGGCCTCGATTTGCCGGAAAGTGGCCAAGGAGATCGTTACGGGGGCCGAACCGCCGGTGCGGGTTACGGCGCAAAGCCTGCACAAGTACTTGGGAATTCCGCGGTTCCACTACGGGGTCGTGGAGACGGAGGACAAGATCGGGGTGGCTACCGGGCTGGCCTGGACCGAGACCGGGGGCGACATCCTGGCTATCGAAGTGACCATTGTTAAGGGTAAGGGGAAGCTTATTCTCACCGGCAAACTTGGCGAGGTGATGCGGGAGTCCGCCCAGGCCGGGTTCAGCTATATAAGGTCTCGTGCTTCTGCCATGGGGATCGAGGAAGACTTCTACGAAAAATACGACCTCCACATCCATATTCCCGAAGGAGCCATTCCCAAGGACGGCCCTTCGGCGGGGATTACCATGGCCACCGCGTTGGCTTCGGCGCTGACCAATATCCCGGTGCACAGGGACGTGGCGATGACCGGCGAGATAACCTTGCGCGGGCGGGTGTTGCCTATCGGCGGGCTCAAGGAGAAATCGCTCGCGGCTCATCGAGCCGGGATCAGAAAGGTGATCATTCCCCGGGAGAACGAAAAAGATCTGGAGGAGGTGCCAGCCAACATCAAGCGCAAGCTGGAGTTTGTGCTGGTGGACCATATGGATCAGGTGTTGAGGGAGGCCTTGGCCGGCAAATTACCGATTGCTGAGACTCCCTCTGAAAACCAGGCGGATAAGGATAAAACGGAACATTCAGAGTTAACGGGCTTGCCTCATCTGCCCTATGTCGATCTAGACAAGCCAGCCGGGCAACCCGGAGCGGAAAAACCCCAATGACAGCCCACCTCGAGGCGGAATTTGTCACCAGCGCCAGCGCACCGGATCAATATCCCCGGGATGGGCTTCCGGAGATCGCCCTGGCCGGCAGGTCCAACGTGGGAAAATCGTCGTTGATCAACGCAGTAACCGGCATGAAACTGGCCAAAACCAGTACGGAACCCGGACGTACCCGCAGGTTGAATTTCTACCGGGTGGCTGGTGATTTTTATCTGGTGGATTTACCGGGGTATGGTTTTGCAAAGGTTTCCAAGGAGGAGAAAGCCAGGTGGGGACAGATGGTGGAAGAATATCTTTTAAGGCGTCCCAACCTGGTGGGTGTCATTCATCTGGTGGACCTGCGCCGGCCGGTCCAGGGAGATGATCTGCAACTGAGGGATTGGCTTGCTCTCAGGGAGGTGCCAATCCTTCTGGTGGCCACCAAAGCTGACAAACTGTCCAAAGGGCAAAAGATCAGGGCAGACCGCGAAATCAGCGTCGAATTTGGCGCAGCCCCGGTTCTTTTTTCGGCGCGGACGGGGGAAGGGAGGGAACAGGTCAGGCATTGGTTGATTCTTCAGGCGAAGGCAGCGAAATTTTAGAAGGAATTTTCCATTTGACGGCGAATTATTTATAGAAAGACATAAGGAGGAAGCAATGGCACAAGACGACCCACTTCAGGTCGGCCTTTCTCTTGAGCTGCGGTTCAGGATGGGGGATCCGGTCTGGTATCGTTCCAGGATTGAAGAAGTAACCGACCAGGCTTTCATGGTGGCCAAGCCTTCCGAAAAGGTGGCTGTTGCCCCTGGGGCGCCGGTGGATGTGCAGTTGGGGTGGAATGATTTTTTCTATGTCTTTGAGACCAAGGTCACCGGTTTTAAAACCCAGCCTGGCCCGGTATTTATTTTGCGCAGACCTATTACCATTTTTAAGCAACAGAGGCGAAAGATGTTTCGGGTGCCAACAATTTTGGTTGCCCGGTTCAAACAGGATGACGAACCAGATGAACATATGGGACTTGTCACCAATATCAGCGGGGGTGGTTTGCGGCTGATCCACGCGGATCAATTTCCGGTTGGGACCCGGCTGAAGATTCGCCTGGAGCTTGCGGGAGCGGTGATTAATCCTTTTGGCAGAGTGGTGCACCGGGAGCCGGTCGGCGAGAAAGAAAGCCGGTTTGGTTATGGCGTGGAGTTTTTGGATTTAAGCGAAGTGGAGCAGGATGTTCTGGCCAAATTTATCTTCGCCCGGCAAAAAGAGGTACAGGAACGGGCGAAAGGGGAGGGGTAACCCCCTGGGAGGGAGGCGAAAACGTGGCGGAGTATATTGCGTTGGACTGTTGGAAGATCAGGGGTTGTACAGCAAGCATCTATTATCAATGTGAACCCTTCAAAGTCCGCAAGCCGTGTTGGTACGTCAAAGAAGGATGCCTCAACTGTGATCGGGATTGTTTGAACTGTAACATGTACAAAGAAGCAAAGAAACGGGGTTACATCACGGAAGACGTCCGGGAGGAAGACAAAGTTGGTTGAAATGAATGGTAGCTGGCTTCCAGCTACCTTTGCTTTTTACTGCCATTTTTCCTATTTCTTATCTATTCTGGATTGAATTTTTTTTATCTGTCAGGAGGATTTGTCAACC
>JBLNCV010000285.1:0-10671 GCA_050260975.1 Syntrophothermus sp.
GTAACCACATTATACCATAAACATGCCGAATATGCAAGAACAAATATATCATTTATTGTGCCTACAGATTTTCTCGTTTTTCCTACGCCTAGGGACCTGAAACCCGCATTTTACGGGAGGGCGTTACCTCAAATGTGCCTTGTAACTGTACAACGCCAGCTATAATGTTTCATCACATCTCAACAGGATAAGAACCAAACTTGACAAAATAAGCCAAATGAATTAGCATCAAATTGGTAAGACCAGATTATAATGTGGTAAGGCCAGGTGATCTCTTTGGCGGAAAAATCTTCAGAAAAGGTGGAAAAGGCGCTCATCGAAGCCGTTTTAGCTGGTGCGCTTCCTTCCGGAAGCCCCCTTCCCAGCGAACGGGAACTTGCCGCGAAATTTACCGTTACCCGGCCGACGGTAAGGGAGGCGCTGCAAAGGTTGGAGCGCGACGGCTGGATAGCCGTGCAGCAAAGGCGGGCCACCATTGTCAAGGACTTCTGGACGGAAGGCAATCTGAATGTCCTCTCCGCCATTGCCGATAGTGTTGCCAACCTGTCGGCGGACTTTGTAATCCAGCTTCTGGAATTTCGCCTGGTGATCGCCCCGGATTACGCACTAAAGGCCGTGCAGCACCATTCTCTCCAGCTTGTAGCCTGTCTTGCCACAACCAACAAACTCGGCGATGATCCCCAGGGATTTGTGGCCTTCGACTGGGAACTTCACCGGACCATGGCCATCCTTTCCGAAAACCGGATCTATCCTCTGATTCTCAACAGTTTTTCAGAGATGTACTTCAGGATGGCGGCCGGCTATTTTGCCTTCGAGGAGGCACGTGAGGCCTCCAGGCGCTTTTACCGGGAACTCTTGAGAGCCTCGGCGGGCGAAGATCCTCGAAAGGCTGAAGAGATTACCCGGTCGGCCATGGAGGAGAGCTTGGCATTGTGGCGGCGACAGGGAATCACTTAATAGAAAGGGGCTAAGATGTTCTATGACCTCAAAACCTTTTGTGGGGAGTGGAGTTGATGCGGCGTTGGAACGGGTGGGGGGATGAAACTTATCTTTATCCGCTCGGCGAGAGCGCCAGGAGGTTTTTGCACGAAAAGGTCGGGCCTGGCAAACCGCCGAAAGATGCCACACTTGATGAGGTCGCCGCCAGGGTTCCGCGTTCGCGGCTCCCTGCCCATCCCCTGGTGGACACCGATCCCGGGGAGCGCGTGCGGCACGCCCGGGGGCAGAGCCTGCCCGACTGGATCGCGGTGCGAAGCGGGAGGATCGAATACTTTCCTGACGGCGTGGCTTATCCCGAAAACAGCCAGGAGGTTGGAGCGCTCCTCGAATTCGCGGCAAAGAACGGGATCAGGCTCATCCCCTACGGCGGGGGCACCAGCGTGGCCGGTCATGTCAACGTCTACGACGGAGAAATTCCCGTCTTGACCGTGGATCTCGGCAGGATGAACAGGCTCCTCCACCTGGACGAAGAGAGCCAACTGGCAACCTTTGAGGCCGGCGTGCGGGGTCCGGATCTGGAGGCAGCGTTGCGAGCCAGGGGTTATACACTGGGCCACTATCCCCAGTCCTTTGAATATTCCACCCTGGGAGGGTGGATCTGTACCCGCTCCAGCGGGCAGCAGTCCCTGGGTTACGGTAGGATCGAGCGTCTCTTTGCCGGGGGGAGGCTACAGACTTACGGGGGAACCGGGACCCAGCGGGGAACCCTCGCTTTACCTCCTTTTCCGGCCAGCGCGGCCGGGCCTGATTTGAAGGAGTTCGTGCTAGGATCCGAGGGGCGATTCGGAATCCTGACGGAAGCCACGATCAGGGTACGGGTCGTACCGGAGGTCGAAGATTTCCGGGCAATCTTCTTCCCCGATTTCGAAAGCGGGATTAACGCTCTCAAGCAGCTGGCGCGCCGGCGCCTGTCGCTGACCATGCTCCGGCTCAGCACCGCCGAAGAGACCGGGACGACGCTGGCCCTGGCCGGCCACGAAAAACTGTTGACCCTGCTGGATCGCTATCTCCGGGTGAGAGGCGCCGGTGGGGAGAAGTGCCTGCTCATCTACGGCATGGCCGGGAGCTGGGCAGAGGTGGCGTTTGCGGCCAAGAGGGTGCGGGAGATCGCGGGAAGGTCCAGCGGGGTGTACGCAGGCCGGATCTTCGGGAAGGAATGGCACAAATCCCGCTTCAAGACGCCTTACTTGCGGAATACGCTGTGGGATGAGGGGTACGCGGTGGACACCCTGGAGACGGCGGTTCCCTGGTCCCGGGTTAGCGGGCTGGTGAAAGAGATCCAGGAGAAGCTCTCCACCGGCCTTTCCCCTCTCAATGAAAAAGTTCACGTCTTTACCCACCTTTCCCACGTTTATATCGACGGTTGCAGCATTTACACCACTTATCTCTACCGGCTCGCCGGCAACCCGGAGGAGACGCTGCGCCGCTGGCAGGTTTTGAAGGGACTGGCCAGCAAGATCATTGTTGACTGGGGCGGAACCATCAGCCATCAGCACGGGGTGGGCAGGGATCACCTGCCCTATCTCCAGGCGGAGAAAGGCGAGATGGGCGTGTCCTTGCTTAAAGGAGTGGGACGAATTCTCGATCCCGATAACCTCATGAACCCCGGAAAACTTTTCTGAAGAACCGGGAGACGGGCGGAAGGCTGAGGGGAGGCGGGTGGAATGCTTGGGGATCACTGGCGCGGGGAAGTGTTCAGCCGCATCCGCGGGCCATGGGATCTGGTGATCATCGGCGGCGGGATAACCGGAGCGGGAATCTTCAGAGAGGCGGCCGGCCTTGGGCTTAAGGTTTTACTGCTGGAGCAGAAGGACTTTGCCTGGGGAACCTCCAGCCGGTCTGGCAAGCTCGTACATGGGGGGCTGCGCTACTTGAAAGAAGGCCAGGTAAATATCACCCGGCATTCCATCAGGGAGCGCGAGCGCCTCTTGCGGGAGGCTCCCGGCCTGGTGGAGCCGCTTGGCTTTTTGCTGCCGGTTCGCCGGAAGAAACCCTCGGACAAGGTGTTGTACGGCGCAGGGTTGATCTTTTATGACCTTTTGGCCGGGCGGAAGACACATCGTTACTACCGGAAGGACTACTTTTTGATGCTGGCGCCGCACATCGTCCCTGACGGTCTCAAGGGGGGCTACCGCTACGAAGATGCCCAGACCGATGATGCGCGGCTGGTTTTGAGATTGGTTCTGGAAGGTTCGGCCAAGGGAGGAACCGCCCTGAACTATGCGAAGGTGGAGGAACTCCTCACCTATAAAAACGATCGGGTGGGCGGTGCGGCGGTCAAGGATCAGGAGACGGGCGCAACTGCCGAGGTACAGGCCAGAGCGGTGATCAACGCCACGGGCGCCTGGGTGGACGAGCTGAGAGGGCAGGTCGGCGGCAAACCGGTGATCAGGCCGCTGCGGGGAAGCCACCTCATCTTTCCCCACGGGCGCTTTCCGGTAGCCCAGGCGATAAATTTTATCCATCCGAGGGACTCCCGGCCAATTTATGTGGTTCCCTGGGAAGGGGTCACCCTGGTCGGGACCACGGATCTGGACCATCGGGCGGCTCTCGACGAAGAACCGTCCATCGCGCCCGCGGAAAAAGAATACCTTTTGGACGGAGTAAGGGCGCAATTTCCGGCCTTCGACCTCCGGGAATCAGATGTGACATCCACTTTCGCCGGCGTGAGGCCGGTGGTCGGGACGGGGAAGAAAGACCCTTCCAAGGAGTCACGGGACATGCTGGTGTTGGACGAATCCGGCCTGGTGACCATCACCGGCGGCAAACTCACCACGTTCAGGATTTTGGCGTTGGAAGCGCTGAAAACAATCTCAACCAGGCTTTCCCTGGATACGCAAGGATTTAAGAGAAGACGGACCTTTGATCAAGGCGGCGCCTTTTTGCCGGGAATTGAGGATCGGGCATTGGCCAGACGGCTTGCCGGCCGTTACGGGAACCTTGCTCCTGTTCTGATCGGGGAGGCGGAGGAGGCCGGGGGAGTAGCCGGGAAGTCCTCCGGGGAAGAGCTCCAAAAGGTTCCCGGCACCCCATTTCTATGGGCGGAGTTACGGCATGCCGCGCGGCATGAATACATGGTACACCTCGATGATCTGTTGCTGCGGCGGGTACGCCTCGGCTTGCTGCTTCCTGAAGGAGGCCAGCGGCACATGGAACAGATCAAGGCTCTGGTGGCGCCGGAACTTGGCTGGGACGACCAGCGTTGGAAAGATGAAATCGAGCGCTATGCCCTGATCTGGCGTAAGGCTTATAGCCCGTAAGTCACGCAAGTACTTGGTTTCCCTTCTCCAACGCGCGCGGGCCCGCGCATTTTTTTTTGCCCTCTGGAATAAGGTTAGTCAGGTTGACCTCAATAACCGGAAAGTGGTGAATGCGCCGATGGCACAGGTGCGAGAGACATGGTACCAGATGACCATGGCGGAGGTGGTTCAGGCCTGGCAATCGGATCCTGAGAATGGCTTATCCTGTTCAAAAGCAGCGACCAGGCAGAAAAAGTACGGGCCCAACCGCCTGCCGGAGGGAAAGAAGACCTCACCGTTGGGAATGTTCTTTGCGCAATTTCAGGATTTGATGGTGGGCGTCCTCCTGGCGGCCACCCTGGTTTCCCTCTTCCTGGGGGAGATAGAAGACGCCGTCACGATCATGGTTATTGTGGTCCTCAATGCCGTCCTGGGGTTTGTCCAGGAGTATAAGGCGGAGAGAGCGCTTGAAGCTCTCAAGCGCCTCTCCGCCCCGCAGGCCCGGGTCATCCGGGACGGGCGCCAGGCGGAGATTCCCGCCGAGGAGTTGGTGACCGGCGATCTGGTGGTACTGGAAGCCGGCGACCGGGTCCCGGCGGACTTGCGGCTGGTGGAAGTTTTCGCCATGGAGGTGGAGGAGGCGGCTCTGACCGGCGAGGCCCACCCGGTTGCCAAGCATACCCAGCCGTTGGCCGGAGTGGTGGCCCTTGGCGATCAGAAGAACATGGCCTTCATGGGCACCATTGTTACCAGAGGGCACGGCAAGGGGATCGTGGTGGCCACCGGCGCTCAGACCCAGATGGGGAAGATCGCCGATCTCATGCAAAACGTGGCCGATGAACCGACGCACCTGCAAAAAAGGCTGGCTCAGCTCGGCAAATGGCTGGTGGCCATCGCGGGACTTACTTGCGGGGCGGTGTTTGTGGCCGGGATGATCCATGGCCAGTCCTTTGAAACCATGTTTCTTACCGGGGTGAGCCTGGCGGTGGCCGCGATTCCCGAGGGGCTGCCGGCGGTGGTGACCATTGCCCTGGCTCTGGGCGTGCAGAGAATGATCCGTCGCAACGCCATTATTCGCAAGCTGCCGGCGGTGGAGACTCTCGGGTGCACTACAGTGATCTGTTCCGACAAGACCGGGACCCTCACGCAAAACGAGATGACCGTCACCAAAGTCTATGCGGGCAAGCAACTTTATCTCGTCACCGGCAGCGGTTATGGGCCGGAAGGCGAGTTCCGGCCGGCGGGCCAGGGGGGGCGGACGGCCCAGGCGGGCCATGCTGACCAGGTGGAACAGGCTGGACAAGTGGGCAAAACGATCCAACCGCGGGAAGATCCAGTATTGACCAGAGTTCTGGAGATCGGTGCTCTTTGCAACAACGCCAGGCTATCCTACGTTGACGCTTCGCAGTTGCCTAAGAAGGCCCGCAGGACGGGGAAGGAGCGCCAAAAAGCTTTCTGGCAGGTGGATGGCGATCCCACAGAAGGGGCATTGTTAACTCTGGCGGGAAAAGCCGGCTTGCAAAGAGAGGCGCTGCTCAAGATATACCGGTTGATTGGGGAGATCCCTTTTGACTCGGAGAGGAAGATGATGACCACCATACACCGGGACGCGCACGGGAACCGGTTCGCATTTGTAAAGGGGGCCGCGGATGTTATCTTGCCGAAGTGCCGGTGGAGGGCGGAAAGTGACGCGTCGCCATCGGTGTTGGGCGACTGGGAAACCCGCGAGATTGTTTCCGTGGCCGATCACCTGGCGGGCGAGGCCCTGCGGGTGCTGGCGGTGGCTTACCGGATCTGGCCGGCGAACACTTCTCTCCCGGAAGACTCGAAAGAAGTTGAAAGGGATCTGGTTTTTGCTGGCCTGGTGGGGATGATGGATCCGCCTCGTCCGGAGGTGGCGGAGGCCATACGCACCGCACAGCGAGCCGGCATACGGACGATCATGGTCACCGGCGACCACGCCAAAACGGCGCTGGCCGTGGCCCGCCAGCTCGGGCTGGCCCGGGATTCCTCGCAGGTAATCAGTGGTGTCGAGCTGGACCGGATGGAAGATCGTAAACTGGGCAAGATGCTGGAAACGGCTTCAGTCTTTGCCAGGGTTTCGCCGGAGCATAAGATCCGGATTGTCAAGGCCTTGAAAGCGCAAGGCGAGATCGTGGCCATGACCGGCGACGGCGTGAATGACGCGCCGGCGGTCAAGGAGGCGGACGTGGGCGTCGCCATGGGGCAGAAAGGCACGGATGTCACGCGGGAAGCTTCGGCGGTGGTTTTGGCCGATGACAACTACGCCACCATTGTGGCCGCCATCGAGCAGGGACGCGGGATCTACGACAACATCCGCAAGTTCATCCGTTACCTTTTGGCCTGCAATGTGGGGGAGATCCTGGTGATGCTGGGTACCACCCTGCTTGGCCTCCCCCTGCCTCTGGTGGCCATTCAGATTCTCTGGATGAACCTGGTGACCGACGGGCTCCCGGCCATCGCCCTGGGGGTGGATCCCATCGATCCGGGGGTGATGAGGAGGCCGCCCCGTCGCCCATCAGAGGGGGTTTTTGCCGATCATTTGCTCGCCAAGATCCTGATCCAGGGGGTATTCATCAGCCTGGGGACGGTAGCGGTCTTTGTGCTGGTCCTCGGTTCCGGCAGGAGCCTGGAGATTGCCCGGACGGTGGCCTTCACCACCCTGGTCACCGCTCAACTGATCTTTGTTTTCCGGTGCCGTTCGGAACGGTTGTCGCTCTGGCAGATCGACCTGGCATCCAACCCGTTTTTGCTTCTGGCGGTGGCGATCTCGTTTTTCATGCAACTTCTGGTGATCTACCTGCCGCAATTGCAGCCAGCCTTTAAGACGGTGGCTCTGGGCAGCGGGGAATGGTCATTGGTCGTCTTTTTCGCCGCGGGCAGCACCGTGCTCACAGATCTGGCGGTCTATTTCCGGCGCCGGGTGCTCGAACGGCTGGCGCTTCTGCGGGTATAAGAGATAGTACGACGATAGCAGGAGGAATTTGGAGATCAAGGTGGAATATAGTAACCGATTTTCGTGAAAAAGCGCAGCATGCCGTAAAAGGGGTTGTAACGTGATCAGAAGTATGACCGGCTATGGGCGCGGCGAGGTGTCCGATAGCTCCAAACGGTTCGTCGTGGAGATTAAGAGCATCAATCACCGGTACATGGATATTTTCGTCAAACTTCCCAAGTCCCTGGCGCCTCTGGAAGACCGGCTGCGCCAACAGATCTCCGAACGGCTCTCCCGCGGGCGGGTAGAGATTTTTGTCACCTGGGAGGAATACGGCGAAAAAGGGAGAACTGTAAAGGTAAATTTGCCACTTGTTACCGCTTACCGGCAGGCGCTGCTGCAACTACAAGCGCATCTTGGATTGGACGATCCCCCACGCCTCGAGCACCTGCTTGCCCTTCCCGACCTTCTCACCCTGCAAGAGGAGGAGGTCGATCTGGAAGCGGTATGGTCTTTGCTTGCCCAGGCGTTGGACAAGGCTCTGGGTGAAGTGATCGCCATGCGCGAGGCGGAAGGCGGTAAACTTGTGGAGGACATTATACATAGGATAGGAAGAATTGAACATTTTATAGAACGAATTGAAGCCAGGGCGCCAGAGATCCTTAACGATTACCGGCGCCGTCTCCGCGACAGGATTGCCGAGCTTCTCGCAGGGGAGATTACCGTGGATGAAGGCCGTCTGGAAATGGAGGTGGCGCTCTTTGCCGACCGGAGCAACACCACGGAAGAAGTGGTCCGGTTGAAGAGCCACTTTCAACAAATGCGGGATGTTTTGCGCGATGAAGCGGTGGTTGGGAGAAAGTTGGACTTTCTCTTGCAGGAGATGAACCGGGAGGCCAATACCATCGGTTCCAAGGCAAATGACGCGGAGACCGCCAGGCTTGTGGTGGAGGTCAAAAGCGAACTGGAGAAGATCCGCGAGCAGATGCAAAATATAGAGTAATCTCCCGGATTTCCCGGGGGACAAGGGAGGATGGATGGCCAGGTGAAGCGCTTGGCATTGCCAAAGTTGACACCGGATGAGAAGCGCAAGGCGCTACGGAAGGCTCGGGAGATGCGAAGCAAGCGCGCCCAGATCAGGCGTGGGCTCAAGGATGGGACGCTCAGCCTGATCCAGATCCTCAACAGCCTGGACGATGAAGCAATTGCAAGAATGCGAGTGGTTTATCTGCTTGAATCCTTGCCCAGGATTGGGAAGGCCACCACGCGAAAGATCATGCAAGAGATTGGGATAGATCAGAGCCGCCGGGTACAGGGTCTGGGCAATAGGCAGCGGGGAGCTCTGCTGGCCAAACTGGGCTAGGCGGGTAGGGAGGAATCAGGATGGAGATCAGATTAATCAACATCGGTTTCGGCAATATCGTGGCAGCAAACAGGATCGTGGCCATTGTTAGCCCCGAATCGGCTCCTATCAAGCGAATCATCCAGGAGGCGCGGGATCGCGGCATGTTAATTGATGCCACTTATGGGCGCCGGACCAGAGCGGTGATCATCGCCGACAGCGATCATGTAATCTTATCCGCTGTACAGCCTGAAACCGTTGCACACCGGCTGTTGTCCAAGGATGCGGGTGACGAGACGCCTGAGTAGCCTTGCATTTGGCACGGATGTCGAGCGCCGCGGAGCTCACGGATGGGAGGGAGCGGTGCACCGCCGGAAGGGGAGAAAAAGTTGTTCAGGCGCGGATTGCTCGTTGTCCTTTCCGGCCCTTCGGGGGTCGGTAAGAATACTTTGCTGAATTTACTTCTGGCCAGAATGGCGGGGATACGTTATTCGATCTCCGCCACTACCCGTCCGCCCCGGAAGGGAGAAAAGGATGGAGTGGACTACTTTTTTTACGAAGAGAAAAAGTTTCTGGCCATGGCTGATGCGGGGGAGTTATTGGAGTGGGCCAATTTCTGCGGCCACTACTATGGTACCCCGCGTTCCTATGTGGAGGATTCCATTGCCAATGGCATTGATGTAATCCTGGACATCGACACCCAGGGCGCGGCCCAGTTGCGGCAAAAGATGCCGGAAGGAGTCTTTGTTTTTTTGATGCCGCCTTCCTGGCACGCTCTGGAGGAGAGGATCCGCGGTAGGGGCAAGGATCCGGAAGAGGCGATTGTACGACGGTTGACCACTGCCCGGGAAGAGATTAACCATGTGGCCGACTACCAGTATGTGATCCTCAACGATGACTTGCAGCGGGCAGTTAGGGAGTTGGAAGCAATCGTCCTGGCGGAACGTTGCAAAGTGGTGCGCACCGATATTACCGGTTTTTTGGCGGGGTTTTTTGATAAAAACTGATAACAAGGGTAGATGAGAAAGTGGATCAATCAAAGGAGCAAACCAAACCCGGCGAGAGCAGCTTTTGGATGATGCAACCTTCGCTGGATTCGCTTTTGAGCAAGGTAGACAGCAAATATTCGTTGGTGGTGGTTGCTGCCAAGCGGGCAAGGCGACTTATGGAAGGCGGGGAAAAGAAGGTCGATTCCCGAAGCGACAAGCCGGTGACCATAGCCCTGGAAGAGATTGCCGCCGATAAGGTGAAATTCGGCCGGCCCAATGCCGGGATAAAATAGTGCCGGAGGGCGTGATTCAAATGGGGGCAAGAGGGGACGCCACATCAATCTGGGGCGGGAAGACAGTGGTGGTGGGCGTTACCGGGGGGATCGCGGCTTACAAGGCCTGTGAGCTGGTAAGCCGGTTGACAAAGTTTGGCGCAGAAGTGCACGTGATCATGACCGCCGCTGCCACGAATTTTATCGGGGTCGCCACTCTTAGAGAGCTTTCCCGCAATCCGGTGGTGGTGGACATGTTTGCGGAGCCAGCCAGGTGGCATGTCCAGCATATCGCTTTGGCCAAAGCCGCGCAGGTTTTCATGATTGTCCCGGCGACCGCCAATATCATCGGAAAACTAGCCTGTGGAATCGCCGACGATATGCTCACGACCACGGTGCTGGCCACCCGGGCTCCTTTATTGCTGGCGCCGGCCATGAATACCCGGATGTATGAGAACCCGATCTTTCAGGATAACCTGCGCCGGCTTAAAGAGGCAGGGTTTTCGGTGGTGGAGCCGGAGAGCGGCTGGTTGGCCGAGGGCGAGGAGGGCAAAGGCCGATTGGCTTCCACGGAGGCCATCCTGGCGGCAGGCGAGGCGTTGCTTGCCCGCCGGCAGGATTTCGCGGGAAAGACGATCCTGGTTACCGCGGGCGCTACCAGGGAGAGGCTCGATCCTTTTAGATTCATCACCAATGCCTCCACCGGCAAGATGGGATATGCCATAGCCGAAGCGGCACTGGCCAGGGGGGCGCAGGTGGTGCTGATCTCCGGGCCGAGCGAATTGGCGCCGCCGCAGGGCGCCAGGGTCCGGAAGGTCGAATCGGCGTTGGAGATGTATGAGGCGGTTTTGGAGGAATTTCCCGCGGTTGATGC
>JBLNCV010000286.1:0-3834 GCA_050260975.1 Syntrophothermus sp.
TTGGGCCGGAGTTTGCCGGCCAGACTATACCCACCCTGGAAGAACTGTTTGATTTGCTGGCGGGCAAGCCCAACCTGTTGATCAATGCCGAACTCAAGACCGGGATCGTAATCTACCCGGAGATTGAGGAACGATTCATCGAGATGGTGCGGAAGTACCGGCTTACCGGGCAGGTATTGATCTCTTCTTTTAACCACTATAGTTTATATAAGGTCAAGGAGCTTGCGCCGGAGATGAAGACCGGGATTCTGTACATGGACGGCCTATTTGAGCCCTGGGAATACGCCAGGCGCGTGAAAGCGGAGGCGCTCCACCCCCTCTTTTACAACATCCAGCCGGAGATCGTGGAAGGGGCGAAGCGCCACGGGATGATGCTAAACCCCTTTACGGTGGACGATCCCCGTTACATGCAACTTTGCATTGACGCCGGGGTGGACGGCATTATCACCAATTATCCGGACCGGCTGATGAAAATTCTTGAACGAATTTAAACGAATAAAATAGGTGGATGCGTTTCTTGTCGAAGCAACTTTGGGGGTGAAATATACCGATGAGTAACGACGGCATGCAACCAGGATTGCGCCTGGATTACCAGAAGATCTTCCTCCTGGGGTTCGGGTTCTTTATCATCTCCATGGCCTGGTCCATCTTTAATTCATATGTTCCGATCTTCCTGAAGGGATTCATCTCCAGTACAGCGATGGTGGGTCTGGTGATGACCTTTGACAACATCGCCGGGTTGACTTTTCAGCCTTACTTTTCCGCGTGGAGCGACCGGACGCGCAGCCGTTTTGGAAGGCGCCTCCCGTTCTTGATGTCCGGCGTGCCGCCTGCGGCGCTCTTCTTTCTTCTTCTGCCGGTTTCGACCACTCTGGTGACTCTCATTACTTCCATCGTCCTGGTGGATCTCTCCATGAGCATCTTCCGGGGGCCGACGGTGGCTCTGATGCCCGATCTCACACCATCTCCTCTCAGGAGTAAAGCGAATGGGATTATCAACTTCATGGGCGGCCTGGGGGCGTTAATCGCTTTTTTTTTCGGGTCACGGCTGTACCGAATGAACCACCTCTACCCGTTCGCCCTGGTTTCCATCTTGATGGTGCTGGTCCTGATCCTCTTATACCGGGTGATCAAGGAACCGGAGGTTGGCGAGAAGGAGGAACGAGTGGGGCTGTGGAGAGCCCTTAGGGAGTTGATAAATAGCCGGGACAAGAGCGGCCTTTTTATTCTGGGCGCGATTCTCTTCTGGTTTATCGGTTGGAGCGGGGCGGAGGCCCTCTTCACCACCTACGCAAAGTTCGGCCTGGGCATTGAGGAGAGCCGGGGTTCCTTTCTGCTTGGATTTTTCTCCATCAGCTTCCTGATCTTTGCGATCCCCAGCGGGTTTATCGGGACGGCCATCGGCCGGAAAAGAACCATCCAGATAGGTGTGGCGGGCCTGACCCTGGTGCTGGCCATCCTTTCCACGGTAACCAGGGCCGCGTCAATCAGCGGGTTGTTTCTGATCGGTGGCTTATTCTGGGCCTTGATCAACATCAATTCCTACCCGATGGTGGTTGAGCTGGCAAGCAAGGCCAAGATCGGCGCTTATACCGGGCTCTATTACTTTTCCTCGTCGTTGGCGGCGGTGCTGGCTCCGCCCACTTTCGGGTATTTTATGGATCGGTTCGGGTATGACAAGCTCTTTGTGGCATCGGCGCTGTCTCTGGCGGTGGCTTTCGTGTTCATCTCCCTGACCAGAAAAGGGGATGTGGCGCGGCCGGCCTCCCAGGCGCGACAGATATAAAATTATAAAAGACGTATCACCGCCTAATGACCGCAAACTCGGAGTCGGTGCCTCAAAGCCGGCTTCTTTTTTCTTCACCGGTGATCACGGCCTTTCTTCCGCTTTCTTCCTTAATTTCCAGGTTGCAATTCCGATATAGCAGTTGTAAAATGTTTACCCATAAGCCAAGATTTGCGGTCGCCCATGCCGGGTTTGTAGCACTGGCGGAGACTTGGATGCTGGAGGCGTTGGAGAATTGAGCGTGGGGATCTTTTTGTTATTTTCGTCGGCAGGATCTTACATTGCTGGAATATTTTTGAGTGCCGCTTTTTCAAGGCGCCCGGCGGCAAGCAATGCGGCGGCGCATCTTTCCGCGGCTGCGGGGGCGCTGGCCGGCACGGCGGGCTCCTTGCAATTTCTTTTCAGCAATGCCCGGCCTTTCAAACTTGTGTTACCGGCTTTGATTCCTTTGACGAGACTAGAGATAGTGGTAGACGGGTTAGCAGTGGTTTTTATCCTGGTGATCTCGCTGGTGGCCCTTGCTGCTTCGATCTACGCGCTGGGTTACACCCGGGAATACTACGGAAAGAAGAACCTGGGCTTTCTGGGGGCGATGTACAACCTTTTCCTACTTTCCATGACGCTGGTGGTGACCGCCGGGAACGCGCTCCTTTTTTTGATGCTCTGGGAACTCATGACCCTGGTCTCTTACCTTTTGGTGGTCTTCGACCACCAGAACCCCAATGTGCGGCGAGCCGGGTTTGTTTATATCGTGATGACACATGTGGGGACCGCCTTCATCTTACTTGCCTTTCTGATCTTCTTCAGGTATACCGGCTCCTTCAACTTTGTTGACTTTGCAAAAGCCGCGAATCGCATTCCGGCTCTCATGCGGGATCTGGCCTTTATCTTCGCCCTGATCGGTTTCGGCACCAAGGCTGGGATTGTGCCCTTGCATATCTGGCTTCCCCTGGCGCACCCCGCGGCGCCCAGCCATGTGTCGGCGCTGATGTCCGGCGTGATGATCAAGACCGCCGTTTATGCCCTGATGCGGCTATTGCTGGATATTCTGGGAACCGGCCCTTTGTGGTGGGGGCTGCTGATCCTTTTGATCGGTGCAACTTCCGCCCTTTTGGGGATCCTTTATGCGCTCATGCAAAACAACCTGAAGCAGCTTTTAGCCTTCAGCAGCGTGGAGAATGTGGGGATCATCTTTCTCGGCCTGGGGGTGGCGGTAGCCTCGATCTCTTTCGGGCGGCCGGAACTGGCGGCCCTGGGAACGGTGGCGGCGCTTTATCACCTTTTGAATCACGGAATCTTCAAGAGCCTGCTCTTTTTGAGCTCGGGCGCGGTGCTCCAGGCCACCCACACCAAGGATATGGAAAAGCTCGGGGGATTGCTCAAAAAGATGCCCTGGACCGGGTTCTTCTTTCTGGTAGGGGCCGTGGCCATCTCCGCCTTGCCGCCTCTTAACGGCCTGATCAGCGAGTGGCTGACCTTCCAGTCCTTGCTCCAGCTGGGCTTCCACACCCCCGCGGGGTTGGTGCGGATTCTGGCGCCTGTTGGAGGGGCGGCGCTGGCCTTGACCGGTGCTCTAGCGGCGGCGGGCTTTGTGAAAGCCTTTGGCATCACATTTTTGGCGCAGCCCAGGAGCCCACGTGTACTTCAGGCAAGAGAGGCGGCGATGTCCATGCGTCTTGGCATGTGGCTTCTGGCCCTGGCGGCGCTTCTTCTGGGCGTATTTCCGGCTTTGGCCATCCGGCTTTTGGATCCGGCGGTGGTGGTCTTAACCGGCAGGACGTTGGCGGAGCGGGCTTCTTCGTGGGGATGGCTGACTCTGGCGCCGCTGGATTTCGGATTTGCAAGCTTCTCGCCGTTTATCATCGCGCTGCTTCTAGTGGGGCTGGCGCCTCTGCCCTTTCTCTTGGCGTGGCTTGCCGGCGGCCGAGCCAGACGGCGGGTGGGTGAAACCTGGAACTGCGGCGTGACCCTGGAACCTGTCATGGAGTATACCGGTGCTTCATTCAGCAAACCCTTCCGGATCATCTTTCGCAAGGTTTTCCGGCCCA
>JBLNCV010000287.1:0-13292 GCA_050260975.1 Syntrophothermus sp.
GCTGGCCCAAACTTTCGCCGATCTCCTGCTGGATAATCTCGGCCAATTCTTCAGCGGGCTGCCAGGTCAATTGCATAATCCGGATATAACCTCCACCGCCTCGGCGAGTTTCCACAATGTACCCCCGCTGGGTCGTAAACCTGGTCTCCAATACATAATTTATCTGCGATGGAGCGCAGTCAAAATGATCAGCAAGCTCACGCCGCTGAATCTCCAGGATGCCATGCTTTGCCTGTTCCAGAAGGTTTCGCAGGTGTTGCTCGATGTGATCCGACAGGCTTTCCATACACCCGTCCCCCCTTTTCAAGCACGGGTTTGACCTTTCTTGACCTTTTGACCTTATTATAGCACGATCTCCCAATACTACTAAGCTCCATTATTAACCATCTCCGGCAGAATTCCCGCGCCTGTGCACAGCAGTACCTTCATTTTCTCCACTACGCCGCATATTATAACCTTCCGGCTCTTTTCGGGGATAATTTGGAACTGGCGCCCGGCTAGAAATTTTTTATTTTCGGCCTAGAAAAAAGGAGGATTTTGTCGAAGAATGTCGAAACACAATTCTGTAACAAGATCCGGGTTATCCCGCGTGCCGAGATCAGACCCCCTCCTTTCCCTGATCTCACCAGCATGCGGATAACTATAAAACCTACTTCTTTTCATTCATTCTCCTTTCTTAAGAGGGCCTCTACAGGCACCTCTTCTTTTTTTGTCAAGCCGGACGGCGTTGTTCCATGGCCCGGCGCACCTCCGGGATGCAATTTTCCATGGCCTCTGCGCCCCTATTAATATTCTCATCCAGAGAACTTACGTCAAAGTAGCCAACATCGTAGATTCGGGGTTTGACCCGGATTACCGGTTTGGGTTTTGCGTATTTCAGAAGTTCAAAATAAAGGTCCACCTTGCCTCGGCCCATGATATCCATGGACTGGACCACTATCTCCAAAACATTGTCGATCTCTTCCCGTCTTTCACCAGCATATCCCAGATCTACCGCCACCACCAGATCCGCTCCCATGTGGAAAAGCAGGTCCACGGGTATAAAAGAAGTCAGACCGCCATCCACCATCATGCGCCCAGCGATCTTTTTGGGATGGAAGGCGCCGGGAATGGAGATGCTTGCTCGGATTGCGTCTGCGAGCCCAATATCGCTCAAAACATCATCTCCGGCCATCTCCGGCTCGTCACAGAGTTTTTGGCGCATCTCCCGGCTGGTAAAGACCACCCGTTGACCGTTGTTGATATCTGTGGCCACCACCGCCGTGGGGATGCGGCAGGTATCAAAGCTCTCCCCGGCCAGACGGCGCTGGAAGAGTTGTTCCAACCTGTCCCCCTTGATCACCCCGGCCGCCGCTGAGTTAAACGGCCCTTTCTTTCCCCAGGCAAGTTCCGTCACGACCTTGCCCAAAGCCGACATCAACTGGGGCGCGGAATCCCAGTCCAGGAAGTCCACTTGCGCCAACCGCCTGGCGAACTGTTCGATCCCGGCGGCCCGCATCCCCACCCCGTAGAGAACGGCCACAATGCTCCCCACACTGGTGCCCGCCAGAAGATCCGGAATCAGGTTGTATTTTTCCAGGACATGCAACACCCCGATATGCGCTACCCCGCGCATCCCACCGCCACTGAGGGCCAGCCCGATCTTGGGCCTTGAAGACCCGCTGGTTCCGCCATCCATTGCATTCCCTCCTTGAGTCCCCAAAAATCCTTCCCGTGCTCTCAGGTTCCTCGCCGGCCAAATAGCCGCTCGATCAAAAAACCTGGAGAATGAGGCACTTCAAATAATAGGTCTCCTTGACCCCCAGGAGGATAGGGTGATCCGCCGCCTGGGTCCTTAGCTCCACCCGCCTCAGTTGCCTTCCGGCGTCCCGGGCGGCGTCCAGCACCGTCTCCACGAACAGATCCTCCGTCATATGGTGCGAACAGGAGCAGGTGATCAAGAATCCTCCCGGAGGTAGAAGCTTCATGGCCCGGAGGTTGATCTCCTTGTACCCCCGGACGGCGCCCGCCAGGGCCTGCCGGTTTTTGGCAAAAGCGGGCGGATCCAGGATCACGGTATCGAAGGTCACCTTCTCCTCCGAGTATTTTCGCAACAGATCAAAGGCGTTTCCGACCTCAAACCGGCACTTCCCGCCCAGGCCGTTTTCCGCCGCGTTGCGCCAGGCGGTGCGGATGGCTGGCTCGGAGATATCTAGGCCGGTCACCTCTCGCGCCCCATAATACGCCGCATGAATGCTGAAGGTCCCGGTATTGCAAAAAGCGTCCAATACCCGCGCCCCATCTACAAACGGTGCTATCGCCCGGCGGTTCTCCTTCTGATCCAGGAAATACCCGGTTTTCTGCCCTTCCACGACATCCACGTGGAAGATCAGGCCGTTCTCCCGGATGAGAAACTCCCCGGGCGGCATCCCCCGAAGCGCCTGCTTCTCCACCGGCAGACCCTCCAGCGCCCGGACCGGTACGTCATTACGCGCGTAGATCACCTTTGGGTGCAGCAACTCCTCGATGGCCGATATAATCCAATCCTTTCGCTGATCCATCCCCAGCGCCAGGGTCTGCAACACCACATGGTCCTCATATTTATCAACGATCAAAGCCGGCAAAAAATCTCCTTCTCCAAAAACCACCCTGAAGGAGGTCGCCTCGGGCATCACCCGCCGCCGGAAGTCGAGCGCCCGCTCTATCCGCCGGTAAAAGAAACCGGCGTCGATTGCCTCGTCTTCCCACGTCAGAATCCGGATCCTGATCTGCGAGGAAGGGTTTATGTAGCCGCGACCCAGGAAGAACCCCGCCGAATTGGCCACATCCACCACATCGCCGGGATTAAACTCCCCTTCCACTCTTTCAATCTCCCCTGCGTAAACCCAGGGATGCCCGTCTTTGAGGCGGCGTTCCTTGCCGCGCTGCAACACAGCCCTCGTCAAAGAGAAGTTCTCCTCCCATGCAAATTCAGCGCTAAACCAATCTTTTCGGGTTGCCCCCGGGCCAAAGCCCTTCGCGCCTGAGGATCTCTCGAGCCACTAAAACCCCCGAAGCAGAAGCCTGCACCAATCCACGCGTGACACCCGCCCCATCCCCGGTGGCAAAAAGATTTCTTATTCTGGTTTCCAGAGTATTGTTAAGTTCCAGCCTGGACGAATAAAATTTGACCTCCACCCCATACAGAAGCGTATACCGGGAATAGACGCCCGGCGCGATCGTGTCCAACGCCTGGAGCATCTCCAAAAGTCCGACCAGGTGCCGGTAGGGGAAGACCAGGCTCAGATCGCCCGGAGTGGCCTCCTGCAAAGTCGGTCGCACCAACCCCTTCTTCATTCCTTCAACCGTGGAACGGCGCCCGGAGGTGAGATCTCCCAGCCGCTGCACCAGTACGCCTCCGCCCAACAGATTGGCCAGCCCGGCGACATACCTGCCATACGCAATCGGATCCTTGAAGGGCTTCGTAAAGGTCTTGCTTACCAGCAACGCAAAGTTGGTGTTTTCGGTTTTGGTCTCCGCGTGGCTGTGCCCGTTCACCGTAACCAGCCCGTCGTTATTCTCGGTCACGACCTCCCCGTTGGGGCACATGCAGAAAGTCCGCACCCGGTCGTCAAAGGTGCGCGAATGAAAGATCAATTTGGCCTCATAGATCACATCGGTAAGATGCTGCATCACCACGGCCGGCAGCTCCACCCGGACTCCGATATCCACCGGGTTGTTCGCCAGGGAAAGCTGCAACTGTTCCGCCTGGCTGCGCAGCCATTCCGCCCCCTCCCTTCCTGGAGCCACCACCACGTAACGGCCGCGGATCTCCTCGCCCCGGGAGGTTTCCACCCCGGCCACCTCACCGTCCTTCACCACGATTCGCTCCGCCGACACCCCGGTTCGGATCTCCACCCGATCTTTCAGATCGTTGTACATGCGCTCCAGGACTTGCTGCGATCGTCCCGTCCCCAGATGGCGTATCCGGCTCTTTACCAGATACAACTCGGCCAGGGTGGCCCGGCGTTCGATCTCCCTGATCTTCTCCTCATCAGTCCCGTGGATCTCCCGGGGAGCGCCGTAATGCAGGTAGATATCATCCACATAGGTAATCAGGCGTTCCAGTTCTTCCCTGCTGATGTAGTCCGTCAAATGCCCACCCACGTCCGCGGAAAGAGTTAATTTGCCGTCGCTGAATGCTCCGGCTCCTCCCCATCCGGAGACCACCGAACAGGGCTTACACAAGATGCAACTGGTGTTGACGGTTTTGGAAGGGCAGTCGCGCTTGGCAATATCCTTCCCCTTTTCGAGAATTATGACCTTCAACCGCTCTTTCCCGGCGAGTTCCAGGGCCGAAAAGATCCCCGCCGGGCCTCCGCCGATGATGATCACATCGTACTCGTTGTGCAATGCCTTACCATCTTTAGGACTGCTCATGATGTTTGCCCCCCCAAAGCGCTCTGCCGCGCCAAATTTTAGCCTGTCCTTGCGTATTCTCATTTATCCTCTATTGTCCCTTTACAGCCAATCCCCGGCGGTTGCTCCCCCGGCCCTGAAGGAAACACAACTCTCGACATCGAAAGTTTTGTTGTGGAGGATCATAATATGGCCCAAGACGACACTTACAAAACCATCAGGGCGGAAGCCAGCTATGAACTGAAGATCGAGCGGTCGGTCTTCATCGCCCATGCCCGGGAAGTAAACTCCGAAGAAGAAGCCAAAGCCTTTATCGCCGCCATCCGCGAAGAACATAAACAAGCCACCCATAACTGCTACGCCTACCGGATCGGAACAGGTTCCCGGGAGATAACCTATTTCAATGACCACGGGGAACCGAGCGGCACGGCAGGCAAGCCCATCCTCGGAGCTATCTTGTCGCGGGAGGCCACCAACCTGTGTGTGGTGGTCACTCGCTATTTCGGTGGAAAAAAGCTTGGAGTACGGGGCCTGATCGAAGCATACGGGGCCGTGGCCGGAAAGGTGATCGATACCGCCGGAATCGTTGCCAAGGCCCCCACCTCAAAAATATCAATAGAATGCGACTACCCCAACCTCGATCGGGTACTCTACCAACTGAACCAATATGGAGCCACGGTCATCACCGCCGACTACGGACAGCAGATCCTGCTCACCGTCGAAGTAAACAAGGCCGCATCGGGCGGCCTCAGCGATTCCCTACGATCCTTGGCGCAGGTCAGGCTCAAAAATTGAGCCGTAACCCATACCTGAAAATGTCAGGCTGGGTCTTGCCCAACACCAATTCGTACTCGAGAAAGAAGACAAAGAATCCCACACCGCTAAGAAGATAAGGGTTGAAATTCCCGTTGGATTTTATGTAAGTCAGACCCGCCCCCGCGTAAAAATCCCACCCGTAAAAATCCTGCTGAAACCTGTTTTGCAGCCCGAGGCCTGTCCAGGAGTCGCCATTCTCACGAAAATCTTGATTAAAAGTCAGGTATGTGTGTGGCTTATACTGGTACTTCAAACCCAGACCGTAGATCTGCATCTTGCTCAGGCTGCCGGAGACGTCGAGGCTATACTCCTCGTTGCGGTTGAAAAAGACCGGACTTCGCGCCAAAACGGCCTCGCCGGCTGTCCCCAGGAGTATCCCCAGCACCAGCCCAAAGACCAACACTTTTTTAAAGCGCTTCAACTTTCTCCCTCCCATTTTCGTGATCGCGATCTCTTAACATCCTGGTGATAGCCTCTGCAACCCTAAGCAACGGTACAACCGCGTCGGCGTATCCCCCGTCCACCACCGCCCGCGGCATCCCGTAAACGACGCAGGTCGACTGGTGCTCCGCAATCACCCGGCCGCCCGCAGCCTTGATAGCCGCCACTCCCTGCGCACCGTCGCTGCCCATCCCGGTAAGAACCACCGCCAATACACCGGCGCCGTATACCTCCGCCACCGATTTGAACATGACATCGACCGACGGCCGAAGAGAAGCTACGGGCGGATCCTGGTTGAGGACAATTTCGCCGCGCCCGTTGACCACCATATGAAAATCGCCCGGCGCCAAAAACACCTTCCCCGGCTTGATGCGATCCCCTGACGCCGCCTCGCGAACCTCCAGGGCGCTGATCCCGTTTAGCCGTTCCGCCAGCGAATGCGTAAAACCGGACGGCATGTGTTGAACAATAAGCACGCCAGCCGGTAGATCGGCTGGCAACCGGCTTACTACTTCGTGCAATGCCCGGGGTCCTCCGGTGGATGTACCGATGGCCACCACCTGTTGCCCGGTTATTCTGCCCCCGGTAGCGGCCACCCCGCTCCCGGCTGTGGTAATCCGGTCTCCCGCTGCGGAAGGCGCATCGGCGGGCGGAGCCCCGCGATAGGAGCCAGGACCCGGCGCCTCAATAATCGTCGTGGCGGGCGGCGCGGCTTGTTCTCCGCTCCCGCCCTTTGCCGGGCTTTTTGACACCCCGGCATCGGCGCCAAATCCACCGGGCTCAGCCCCTTTGCTCCGCGCCCGATTGCTGAACGCCACATTTACCTGGCTGGCAATCTTGATCTTGGCGATTAATTCTTTCCTGACGCTCTCCAGACTATCATGGGGGGACGGCTTGCAGACAAAATCCACCGCGCCGAGCTCCAGTGCCCGGATGGTGGTCACCGCCCCTTCCGTCGTCAGGTTGCTGAGCATGACCACCGGGGTCGGCATCTTCGCCATGATCTGCTCCACCGCGCCCAGGCCGTCAAGAACCGGCATCTCCACATCCATGGTCACCACATCCGGCCGGAGCTGCTCAACCCGCTTTACGGCCTCCTGACCATTATGGGCAACACCGATGACCTTTAATTCCGGGTCCTGGCCCAGAATGTCCGTGATCACCCTTCGCATAAACGCTGAATCGTCTACAACCAGAACTTTGATAGGAGCCGGCACGGATGTTACCTCCATGATTGTAACATATTGGCACTTTTTTTGCCACCTGAATTGACATTAATTTACTTAAGTGACATTAAATGATCAGATGCAGAACATCCAGAATCAGCGCTACTTTGCCGTCGCCCAGGATGGTAGCCCCCGCAAATCCCCTGGCCTGGCTGAACATGCTGTCCAGGGACTTGATCACGACCTCCTGCTGGCCAATCAGTTGATCTACCACCAGCCCATAACGCTTGTTGCCCGTCCGCACCACCACCACATTCAGGTAAGGCTTCGGCTCCTCGGGCTTCGGTGTCTCAAAGAGGCGTGCCAGCCGGAAGATAGGGATGACCTGGCCCCGGAAAAGAAGGTGCTCCTGGTGCTGAATAGTCCGGATAGCATCCTCATGGACATTGACGATCTCTTCGATATTTTCCAGTGGCAACGCGTATACCTCGTTGTCGCCCAGTTTGACCAGAAGCGCCTGAATAATGGCCAGGGTAAGCGGCAATTTAATGGTAAAGACTGAGCCCTTTCCAAACTCACTTTCCACGCTCACCGAGCCGTTTAACGCCTGGATCTTTGATTTCACCACATCGAGCCCCACACCCCGCCCGGATATCTCGGTGATTTTATCGGCCGTGCTGAATCCCGCGTGGAATAGAAAACCCATTAGATCGTCCACATCAATCTCATTAGCTTCGTCGGCGCTCAACAACCCGGTACTGACGGCTTTCGCCCGCACCTTTTCAAGATCGATGCCACGCCCGTCATCGCTGAGCTGAACCACTACCTGGTTGCCTTCATGCCGGGCTGTCAACCTTACCTGGCCCGCCGCCGGTTTGTGCAACTGGTTGCGTACATCGGGGCTCTCAATACCGTGATCGATGGCATTGCGCAAGAGGTGTACAAGGGGATCCCCAATCTCGTCAACCACCGTCCGATCCAGTTCCGTCTCGCCGCCCTCGATAATCAGGTCAATTTCTTTACCGAGTTCATGGGCCAGATCCCGTACCATCCGGGGGAAACGGTTGAAGACCTGATCGATGGGCACCATCCGGGCTTTCATTACTACGCCCTGCAACTCGGTGGTGATCCTGGCCAGTTCTTCAATACCCTCATTGAGGACCGCCACTTTGGCGGCCACGCCGATCTGGGCCAGGCGGCTCCTGTTGATCACCAGTTCGCCTACCAGGTTCATCAGGCTGTCCAGTTTTTCAATATCCACGCGGATTGTCTGCCGGATATTACGATTGCCATTGGTGTCCGCCGGTTTGTGGCCGTTTGCGATCTTTGCCGCCGCAACCTCGGTGGCGGCCGAAACCGTCTTCGCGGCCTCTTCCCGCGGGCTGCCCGCAATTTCTTCGCCGTTCTCCGTGGCTTCTTTGGAAGACGCTTGCTGGTAGTTTTCCGGATCAAAGGCGGCAACCTTTACCTCGGTGACTTCGGAGACCGACATCAATTCGGCTTCTATTTCCTTTTCGGCCAAGGCGGTCAAGTACAACACCGCAAAGGAGTGATCGAACTTTTCGGCCTCAAGTTCTTCGGAAGGCGGAAAGGTTTTAATTACCTCGCCGTTCTCTTCCATTCTGCGCAGCACCAGGTAAGCTCTGGCCGATTTGAGAGCGCAGTTTTCCATAAGACGGACGGAGACGTGATAAGCAGTCTGCCCACGCTGGGTGCCCTGAGCAATAAGCTCCCGCTCCTTGCCGGTTACGATTATTTCCCGGGTGTTTCCCGGCTTGGGTTCGGCAGGGCTCCCCACGCCGGCCGTAGTTTCCACCGGACTTGCCGGCGCCGGGCTCTCCCCGGACTTTCCCGCGGCGCCCGACAACTTTTGCAGGCCGGCGATCAGGGGCGCTATATCGTGGTTGCCGGACCTGCCGGCGGCGATGTCATCCACAAAAGCCTCCAGGACATCCAAACACCGGAATAAGATATCCATGGTCTCCTGCGTCACGGTCAATCTTCCCTTGCGGAGCTGATCCAGCACATTTTCAATCGCATGGGTGAATTCCGCTATTTCCGTGAAGCCCATGGTGGCTGACATGCCTTTGAGGGTATGAGCCGCTCTGAAAATACTCTCCAGCGATTCTTGATGCGTCGGGTCTTTTTCCAGAGCTAAAAGCCCATCATTCATCAACTGCAAATGTTCCTTCGATTCATCCAAAAAGATTCCCAGGTATTGTGATGTGTCCATTTTTAACTACCCCCTAACCTGACCCTCCGCGGTGATTTGGTTAAGCGCCAGAAGGATCAACAGCCGTTCGCCGATCTTGGCGATTCCCTGGATAAACTCCTGGGCGATGCCAGCCACTGCCACATTGGGGGAATCCACCTCCGCCCGCTTAACTTTGGTGGTTTCAGTGACGGAATCCACTAAAAGCCCCACCACATGGTCTTCAACCTCTACAACAATGATCCGGGAGTCGTTCTGAACCTCTGTATCGCCCAGAGACAACCGCTTTTTGAGATCCACCACCGGAATTATCTTGCCCCGAAGATTAAAGACCCCCTTGATGTAAAACGGCGCGCGCGGTACACGGGTGATCTCCGTCACGTTTTTGATCTCATGGACATGATCGATCGTAACCGCATACTCTTCGTCACCAAGTTTGAACGCCACCATCTGCAACTCTTCCTGCGCATGTTTCTCGCCCATTCCGGAAACCTCCTTAACGGAACCCTGCCATCTAACCTAGCTAGATATTCGGCAGAACCGGCATCCTAACTTAGAGGATCTTTTGCAACAATAGAAGGCCCGGCAAAAAAATAACCCTGGCAAACTACCAGGGCTAAGATCTATTTTTGATTCCGCTGCAAAAAGTCCTCCTCTGCCCCAGAAGCTCCTCGCCGACCAAAAAAGCGCCCGGAACTACTTACCTCATGAAGTCCAGCACGGTCTTAACCACCTGCACCGTAAGCTCACGAGGATCTTTGCCCGAGGCCAGCCCCTCCTCCAGACAACCTTGGGCATGCTCTTCCATCAAGGTGTGAGCCACCTTTTCGATGGACGCGCGCACCGCAACCATCTGAGTTAGTACATCGATGCAGCTTTTGCCTTCCTGAATCATCTTTTCGATGCCCATGATGTGCCCGCGAATATTGCGGAGTCGTAGCAACAAATCATCTTGCGCTTCCTGGTTGGCAAATTTCACCGGAGTCCCCTCCAAATTTATCCACCCCAATCGTGTTTGTATTTTAACCCAGGTAAAGCACCGCGCTCGAGATGATATTCAGGCAGGCATGAGCCACAATACAGGCCCCCAGCGACCTCCGGTTTTCGTAAAGTTGCGCCAGAAAAAGGCCAATCAGAAATACCGGCAAAAACAGGGCGATATACCCGTGCGCGCTGCCGAAGAGCAGCGCCGTGCCCAGTTTGGCCACGCGGCCGCCCCATTTCTCTCTAAAAACCTCGTAGGTGAACCCCCGAAAGAAGATCTCTTCCGCGACAGGCGCCACCAGGTTCACAAGGATCAAGATCCCCACCAGCTGCCACGCAGGTTGCCCCGGGGAAAGCAGCGCCTGCAAAATCCCTTCCTCCCTGGCTACCAGGCGTCCAACCGTCTCCTGGCTGGTAAAAAGCCCTAACAGCGAGACACTGAGAAGACCGCCGATGATGTTCACCACAACCAGTGAGACCCCGGAGATCAGCCCGATGCCGGCCTCTGCCCACCACCTGCGCCAAACGATCCCGATGGCGGATACCGGCCTACCGTATCCGTACACTACCGAAGCCACTGTCAAACCTGCAAAGCTAAATCCCCTGATATAAAGACCGGTAAGCAGCGCCGCCCGGCGAAACTCGGCCAAAATCCGCGGTTCCCGGGCCGCCTGGGCGGCCACAAAACCCAAGAGCCAGGTTACCAGACCAGGCAGGATAAACATGGCGATTAGAAAGATTACCACAACATCAAGGAGCCGGCCCCCCGGCAAGCCCGGCCCGCCCACATTCCCATCGCTATCTGACATCACGCCGCCTCCCGCTGCCGGCATTGCCCCTTTTCAACAGGAACCTGGCCATACTTATTCGCGTTAGGCTGAAATTATCCGCATAACTAAACACTATAGTTGGGCGACTCTTTGGTAATCTGAATGTCGTGTGGATGGCTCTCGCGCAGCCCCGCGCCGGTAATTCGCATAAAGGTGGTCCGGGTCTTGAGTTCTTCGATGTTCTTCACCCCGCAATACCCCATCCCCGCGCGCAGGCCCCCGATGAGCTGGTAGACCGTCTCGGAAAGCGGCCCTTTGAAGGGAACCCGCCCTTCAATTCCCTCGGGAACCAGTTTGGGCGCATCCTCCTGGAAATAGCGATCCTTGCTGCCGGCCCTCATGGCGCCAATCGAACCCATACCGCGATAGACCTTGAAACTACGGCCCTGGTAGATCTCGATCTCCCCCGGGCTCTCCTCCGTACCGGCAAAGAGGTTGCCAATCATCACCACATCCGCTCCGGCGGCAATCGCCTTCACGATATCGCCGGAAAACTTGATCCCGCCGTCAGCCACCACCGGAACACCATATTTGGCCGCCTCTTGTGCACAGTCAAAGACCGCCGTGATCTGCGGGACGCCGATCCCGGCCACCACACGGGTGGTGCAGATGGAGCCCGGCCCGATACCAACCTTCACCGCATCGGCCCCGGCCTTGATCAGGTCCCGGGCGCCTTCAGCCGTGGCCACGTTTCCGGCCATCACCTGCACGTCAAAATCGGCCTTGATCGCTTGCACTACATCCAGAACTCTGGTCGAATGGCCGTGCGCCGTGTCGACCACCACAATATCCACCCCGGCAGCCACCAGAGCGGCCACCCGTTCCTTAAAATCGCCGGTAACCCCCACCGCGGCGCCCACCCGCAGGCGTCCTTTCTCATCCTTGGCCGCCTGGGGGTACTTTTTGGCCTTTTCAATATCCTTGATCGTGATCAATCCCTTGAGGATGTAATGCTCATCCACCAGGGGCAACTTCTCAATCCGGTGCTTGTGCAAGATCCGCCGGGCTTCCTCAAGAGTGGTCCCAACTGGAGCGGTGACCAGATTCTCCCTGGTCATCACGCCGCCTATCGGCTGATCAAAATTCTCCTCGAATTTCAGATCGCGGTTGGTGAGAATACCCACCAGCCTGCCGTTCTCTGTGATGGGCACCCCTGAAATATGGTACCGTTCCATGATGGCCACCGCATCCCGCAGGCTGTGGCTTGGCGACAAATAGACCGGATCGACGATGATGCCGCTCTCCGATCTCTTGACCTTGTCCACCTCCAGGGCCTGCGCCTCAACCCCCAGGTTTTTGTGAATGATGCCGATGCCGCCCTCCCTGGCGATGGCGATGGCCAGCCTGGCCTCGGTTACCGTGTCCATGCTGGCGCTGGCCAGCGGGATATTCAGGTGGATCTTCCTGGTCAAAAAGGTGCCGGTATCCACCTCCTTGGGCAAGACCTCGGATTTGGCCGGCACCAGGAGCACATCGTCAAAGGTGAGCCCTTCCCGTGGGAACTTTTCCTGAAATGAAACCAAGACGACTTCCCCTTTCAAGCTTCTAGGCTATTTTGCTTATAATATCAAAATCTCCCGGCCAAGTCAAATGGCCGCCGCGCGCCTAAGAATCTTTCGGCAAAATAAGGCTCGTCCAGCCGGCTGATGACCACCCCGGATTTGGTTGATTTGGCGTTGATGAAAGACCCGTCTCCAAGGTAAATTCCCACGTGCGTGGGGCCGGGGCCGTAGGTGGAAAAGAAGACCAGATCTCCGGGGCGCATCTCCTCTTTTTTTACAGGTATGGTCGCCGCAAACTGCTGATCCGCGTCCCGCGGCAGGACAATGCCGTTCAACCAGTAGGCGGTATAGGTAAAGCCGGAGCAGTCAAACCCCCGCGGGCTCATGCCACCCCAGACATAGTCGGCGCCAAGCCACCGCCTGGATGTCGCAATCACCCGATCAACTAAAGATGAACCGGGTTTCCCAAATTGCAGATACTTGCCCTGGTTCGTGAAGGTCACATCCGATGGGACCAGTTGCACCGCCGATCCAGCCACCCATCCCGCCCTGCCGCCGGGCAAGGAAACCTTATACCAGATCCCGTTCACATTTTGGCCGCCGTCCCCGTTGCCGCCCCCTTCTCCATTCAGGAGCCCTACGCGGCTTCCGATGGGTAAACTCTCCACCACCGCACCGTCTCCGGCGGGTTTAGCGCGAACCGGGGCGAAATTATCGATCACCACCGCCACCTTGCGATACGCTTTCCAATAGTTCTGCACATCCGGTGTTTGGACCACGTCGGTCTTCTTGATCCATCCCGGATAATCACCCTGCGATGGAAGCTTCACCCTCCACCACTTGCCGCTTTCGCCGGTAATTTCCACGGGCGTGCCCAAAATAGCCTGGGTAACCCGTTCAGACTCTTCGGTGGTATCTGCCCGTAGATCCGCCACCGGGGTGGCGACAAGCCCATACGTGGGCG
>JBLNCV010000288.1:0-14422 GCA_050260975.1 Syntrophothermus sp.
GCTTTTCGCCGTATTCCCCCGCAACCATAAAAAATCTCGCAACACCCACCGCTCCCATGGCATCAAGCTTGTCCGCATCAAAGAGAATTTTGGCCTCGATTGTTTGGGGCTCGTTTCCGCCCCTAAATCTATGGCTCCTGATACAGTGCTTGACTTGTTCCACTTTTTCACCTGGGTAATCCATATCTACCAGGATCTCTTCAGCCATACGCGCCCCGAGAACAGCATGATCAATGCTTCCGGAACCATCCCGATCTTCCCTGACCCTGGCAATATCATGAAGCAGGGCCGCCGCTTTTAAAACTTCTATATCCACATCAACGCCTGCGCCGTTAACGCCTGCTTCGTTCCTTGCCAGGTACAGGCACAAATTGTAGACCCGCATGACATGATCCAGGTCGTGGGCGGAGCAGGACAATTCTTTTTCGACTGCTTCTTTTATGGCTTGAAATTTACCTTCAAACACCAGACTCCTCCATAACGAATAGCTTAAATGTTCAACAGCGACTTACGCACGACGACGATCCGGTCGAGTTCATGTACAGGAGTAAAGCCCGCTTTAAGGTACATCTCCAGCGGGCCTGGAAAGTGCTGCGCGGCGGATTTGGCGTTTTTACGGGGATAGGCCTCCGCAAATTCAAGGCCACGGCGGCGAAAACTCTCACACGCGGCTTCGAGGAGGCGGCGGGCGATTCCCTGGCGGCGGTAGGGTTCGGCGATGACAAAGCAAACGATGGAGCCGACGCGATCGGAATCGCCGGCAGGCGCCCCCGTGAAGCGTTCAACATTCAGGATGGAAGTACGCGGCGCCGCATGACACCAGCCCGCGGGCCGGCCGTCGACATAGGCCAGGAACCCGTGAGCCTGTCCGCTCCTGATCAGATCGCTCATGGCGGCGCGGTTCTCCGAACCACGGCGGGCTTCCCATTCTTCGTCCGTCCCCGGGAAGAGGTACCAGTAGCAATAGCAACTGGCCCATTCGGGGTTGTCCGCGAACGCATCTCGGTCAAAGAAACCCAGGTAGTCGTCGAGCAGTTCAGGAGAAAGTTCCCGAATGGCGAGTTCATCCATACGGTTCCCCCCTTAAAATTCCAATCTTGATGAACCTGGCCGCCCGGTCAAGGCAACAATTCCCTGGGCCAACGAAACCGTTGATCTTCCCCGTTCTTACTCAGCCAGCTTTTTCCGCAGGATCTCGTTGACCAGCGCCGGGTTGGCCTTGCCCTTGCTGGCGCGCATCACCTGTCCCACGAGGAAAGTGATGGCCTTCTCCTTGCCGGCCTTGAAGTCGGCGACAGACTGCGGGTTTTCCGCCAGCACCTGGTCGATGATCCTGGCCACCTCGCCCTCGTCGCTGATCTGCACCAGCCCCTTCTCCTTGACGACGGTTGCCGCGTCCTTTCCGGTGGCGAACATCTCCTCAAAGACCGTCTTGGCGATCTTCCCGCTGATGGTGCCCTTGTCGATCAACTCCAGCATCTCCACCAGATGGCGGGGTTTGAGCTTCGCCTGGTTAGCCTCGATCCCCTCCTCCTTTAAGAGCCGCGTGAAGTCCCCCATCACCCAGTTGGCAACCGCCTTGGGATCGCGGTAGCCCTTCACCGCCTCCTCAAAGAATTCCGCCATGGGCTTGGAACTGGAGATCAGGTCGGCGTCGTACTCCGGCAGGCCATACTCCCGCATATACCGCTCCATCCGGGAATCCGGCAATTCGGGAAGCTCAGCCCGCAGTTCATCGATCATGGCTTTCTCCACCACCACCGGCACCAGGTCTGGTTCGGGGAAATACCGGTAGTCGTGGGCCTCCTCCTTGCCGCGCATGGAGATGGTGACGCCACGGTTCTCGTCCCAGGTCCGGGTCTCCTGGACGATCTCCCCGCCCTGCCGCAAAACCTCTTCCTGCCGCCTGGCTTCGTATTCCAGGGCCTTTTGCACCGCCCGGAAGGAGTTCATGTTCTTGAGTTCCGTCCTGGTGCCAAACCTCGTGGACCCCCTGGGCCGCAAGGAGATGTTGGCGTCGCAGCGCAACGAACCCTCCTCCATCTTGACGTCCGAGACGCCGGTATACTGCAGGATGGTCTTGAGCCGTTCCAAATACGCCTTGGCCTCCTCCGGCGAGCGCATGTCCGGCTCGGAGACGATCTCAATCAGCGGGATGCCGGTACGGTTGTAGTCCTCCTTGGAATAGTCCGATCCCAGGATGGTCTCCGCGGAGTGGACCGATTTGCCGGCCTCCTCTTCCAGGTGCACCCGGGTGATGCCGATCTCCTTGACCTCCCCGTCCACCCTGATCCGCACCTTTCCGTTGCGGCACAGCGGCAGGTCGTATTGGGAGATTTGATACGCCTTGGGCAGATCCGGGTAAAAATAGTTCTTACGGTCGAACTTGCTGAAATCAGAGATCTCGCAGTTTAAGGCCAGGCCCGCTTTGATCGCGTACTTGAGGGCCTTCTCGTTGAGCACCGGCAGCACCCCGGGCAGCCCCAGGCAGACTGGGCAAACGTGGGTGTTGGGCTCGGCCCCGAACTCCGTACTGCAACCGCAAAACAGCTTGGACTCGGTTAGAAGCTCGGCGTGAACCTCCAGGCCGATGACAATTTCATAATCGCCAATATAAGCCATCTATCTCACATCCTTTCCGGACGCCCGCCCGGCGTCTTGCGCCGCCCCGCCGCCATTGCGGCCGGCCGCCAGGTTTGGCTTTTGCCGGTGCACATCCGTATTCTGTTCGATAGCATAGGCAATCCTCAGCAAAGTACTCTCATCGAACGCCTTACCCATAATCTGAATACCGATGGGCAAGCCTTCCTTGCTCAAAGCGCACGGGACCGAAAGGGCCGGGGTCGCCGCCAGATTCGCCGGAATGGTAAACAGGTCCGACAGGTACATGGCCAGGGGATCTCCGGACTTCTCCCCGATCTTGAAGGGCACGGTGGGCGTGGTGGGCGACACCAGGGCGTCGCAGGTCTCAAAAGCGCGGTCAAAGTCCTGCTTGATCAGCGTCCGCACCTTTTGCGCCTTGAGGTAATAGGCATCGTAATACCCCGAACTCAAGGCGTAAGTCCCCAGCATGATCCGCCGTTTCACCTCGGCCCCAAAGCCCTCGCTGCGGGTCTTTTTATACATGGTGAGCACATCCGGAGCCTCTTTGGAGCGGTAACCGTAACGGACGCCGTCATAGCGGGCCAGATTGGAGCTGGCCTCCGCCGGAGCGATCAAATAGTACGTCGCCAGGGCGTACTCCGTATGCGGCATGGAGACCTCTTTGACCTCCGCCCCCAGCCTCGCCAGAAGGTCGATGGTGGCCTGGACCGCCTCCTTGACCTCCGGCTGAATTCCTTCAACGAAGTATTCCCTGGGAACACCAATCCGCAGCCCCTTCACATCGTTAACCAGACTTTTTGTAAAGTCCGGCGCCTCCCGCCGGACCGAGGTGGAGTCCTGCGGGTCATACCCGGCGATCACGTTCATCACCAGGGCGGCATCGGTGACATCCTTGGTGAAAGGCCCGATCTGATCCAGGGAGGAAGCGAAGGCTATCAGGCCGTAACGCGAGACATACCCATAGGTGGGCTTCATCCCCACCACCCCGCAAAAGGCCGCCGGTTGGCGGATGGATCCCCCGGTATCCGACCCCAGGGCGATGATCGCCTCGCCCGCGGCCACGGCCGCCGCCGATCCGCCGCTGGAACCGCCCGGCACCCGCGTGGTGTCCCACGGGTTTCTGGTGGTGAAAAACGCCGAGTTTTCGGTGGAAGAGCCCATGGCGAACTCGTCCAGGTTGGTCTTGCCCACCAGGGGAGTATGAATGGCCCTGAACCGTTCCACCACCGTGGCATTGTAGGGCGGTACGAAATTCTCCAGGATCTTCGATGAACAGGTGGTCCTTATCCCGTTGGTGCACATGTTGTCCTTGAGCGCCAGCGGGATCCCCGTCAAGGGCGCAAGGCCCTCTCCACTCTTGATCGCGGCGTCAGCCTCCCGCGCGGTGGCCATGGCCTGTTCCCGGGTCAAGGTCACATAGGCCTTGACGGTCTCCTCCACCGCGTCGATCCGGTTAAAGACCGCCTCGACGATCTCCGTGGCGCTGATCTCGCGGGCCATGAGCAGTTCGTGCAGGCGGTGCGCCGCCATTTCGTGCAAGTTCAAAGGTTTAACCTCCCTCGACCTTTCATCTGGCCTTCTAGCCCTTCCAGCCAGCCTTCTAATCTTCCATGATCTTCGGTACCCGGAAGAAGCCATCCACCGGGTCCGGCGCATTCGCCAGGATCGCCTCCTGTGGCCAGGAAGGCCGCGCCCGATCGGCGCGGAAGACGTTCTTCATCGGCGCCGCGTGGGCCGTCGGTTCCACATTGGTGGTGTCCAGCTTCTTGAGCTTGTCCACCGCTTGCAGAATATCGTTGAGCTGCCGGGTGAACTTCTCCGTCTCCGCCTCCGACAACTCCAGACGGGCCAGTAACGCAACATGCTCCACATCTTCACGTGTAATCATGATCCTCACCTACCTTGATTTGTCGCCAGGTCTTGATTGGAAGAGGTTCGATACCGGGTCAAAATATCCTTCGATCGGGCGAAATTATCCCACCGGGCCTCCACGGTCATATTCCCATCGTACCCTACCGCCTCCAGAGCCTCGATTACTCCCCGCCAGTCGATGTAACCATCCCCGATCTCCAGATGGCCGTGTTGCCAGCTGATGCGTCCCCTGGTATCGCTCACATGGACATGGGCGATCTCCCTGCCCAGGGCGTGAATCCACTCCTGAGGCGGTTTATCCGAGATCTGGGCATGGCAGACATCCAGGCATAACTTGAGATGCGGAGAATCCACTGCCTCAAGGACCCGCACAATGTCGTCAAATTCGTCGATCCGCGGGTGAAAGAGCGGCGAGTAATCGATATTCTCCAGGCCGATCGCAATCCCATGCTCCCCAGCCCGGCGGCAAAACGCCCGGAAGGACTCAATGGTGGCGCTGAAGGACTCCTCCAGATCCACCGTCACATGGTAGTCGATCTGTTCGATAAACCAGGCCAGCCCGCCGCTTACCTTGACCGGCGCTGGTTCTTCCAGTTTTCTAGTCGTGGCCGGGTGAAAGGTAACAACCGGCGCGCCGATTGCGGCGGTAAAATCCACAATCTCCAGAGCCTTGGCCACCACCTGGCTTCTTATGCCGGGGTCTTCGTGGGCCAGCATGGCCGTCAAAAAGGTGTGCACCGTATAAGGCAGGCCGGTCTCCGCCAAAGTCTCCCTGAGAGCCCGTGCATCGGTCTCCCATTTGAGATCCGGCGGGACAAAGATCTCCAGGCTTTCCGCGCCTAAAGCCACCGCCTCGCTAATCGACGCCTTTTTCGTATCCACGCTGAGCCCGACCCGGAAGGACAAAATACCGCATCTCCCATCGTTGATTCCACTGCCAAGGTCAGTGAAATTATTTTTTCAACATCTCCACAAATCCTGCCTCATCCAGGATCGGGATCCCCAGTTCCCTGGCCTTGTCGTATTTGGAACCGGGTTTTTCGCCCACCACCACGAAATCCGTCTTCTTGCTCACGCTGCCGGAGACCCGGCCCCCCATCCGGCGAACGGCTTCTTCGGCTTCTTCCCGGCTGAACCCGGAGAGGGCGCCGGTAATCACGAAAGTCTTGCCAGCCAGGGGTTGTTCGCCACCGGCGGGCCGTTCGGCGGCCTTCATGTTTACGCCCGCCGCCCTCAACCTTTCCACCACCCGCCGGTTTTGCGACTCGGCAAAGAAGCTGACGATGCTCTCCGCAATCTTATCCCCGACCTCGGGCACTTGTTGCAAGGTCTCATAACCGGCCGCCATCAGGGCGTCAATGCTGCCGAAATGCCCGGCCAGGGTCCGGGCCACCCCCTCGCCCACGTGCCGGATCCCCAGGGCGAAGAGCACCCTCTCCAGCGGGGCGTCCTTACTGGCCTGGATGGCCGCCAGAAGCTTGGTGGCCAGTTTCTCCCCCATCCGCTCCAGGCTCAGAAGCTGATCCAGGGTCAGGTCATAAAGATCCGCCGCGTCTTTAACGTAGCCTTGCTCAATAAGCCCGGAGATGATTGCCGGGCCCAATCCCTCAATATCCATGGCCCCCCGGGAAGCAAAGTGAATCAGGGACTCCCGGAGCTGCGCCGGGCAACTGATGCCCACGCATCTGGCGACCGCCTCGCCCTCCGGCCGCACCACATCCGCGCCGCACTCCGGGCAGTGTTCCGGCATGGCAAACTCCCGCTCCTTGCCGGTTCGCTGCTCCGGGATGACCCGCACCACTTCGGGAATCACATCGCCAGCCTTCTGGATTACCACCGTGTCGCCAATGCGGATGTCCTTTTCCCTGATATAATCCTCATTGTGAAGGCCGACCCGGCTCACCACCGAACCGGCCACCTCCACCGGGCGCAGGATGGCCAGGGGCGTCACCGCCCCGGTGCGTCCCACATTCACCACAATGTCCTCCACGGTGGTGGTTACCTGTTCCGCCGGGAATTTGTAGGCGATCATCCCCCGCGGGCTTTTGCCAGTGGCGCCCAAAGCCTCCTGCTGCGCCAGCGAGTTGACCTTCACCACAATCCCGTCGATATCGTGGGGAAGACCCTCCCTCTTTTCGGCCCATTCATCGCAGTAGGCGATCACCGCCTCAATATCCTCGCAGAGCCGTGAATGCGGGTTCACTGGAAATCCTTGCTCTTTTAGAAAGGCCAGCGCGTCCCACTGGGTGGCAAACTGCCTCTCCCGGCAATAGAGCAGACCGTATAAGTAGACATCCAGCGGCCGCTCCGCGGTAACCCGGGGATCGAGTTGCCGAAGGGAACCAGCCGCGGCGTTGCGGGGGTTGGCAAAGAGCGGCTCGCCTTTAGCCACTCTGGCCTCATTCAGGCGGGCGAAATCCTCGCGCCGCATATAGGCTTCTCCGCGCACCGCCAGATTCAACGGCTCGCCGGACTTTAGCCGAAGGGGGACGGATTTGATGGTCCGCACATTCTTGGTGACATCTTCACCCCGCTCGCCATCGCCCCTGGTGGCCGCCTGCGCCAGAACACCGTCCTGGTAGGTCAGGGCCACCGTCAGGCCGTCGATCTTCAATTCCGCCACATAGGAGACCTCCTCGGTTTCCAGGGCTTTCTTGATCCGCCGGTCGAAAGCCATGAGCTCCCCGGCGTCATAGGCGTTGGCCAGGCTCAACAACGGAACGGGGTGAATAACCGTCTCAAAAGCCTCCAGCGGGGCGCCTCCCACCCGCTGCGTCGGCGAATCGGGCGTGACAAGCTCCGGATGTCGCTCCTCAAGCTGCATCAGCTCCCGCATGAGCCGGTCATACTCGGCGTCGCTGATCTCCGGTTCGTCTAGAACATAATAACGATAGTCATGGTAGCGAATCTGCTCCCGCAGCCGGGCGACCCGCGCCCGGGGAGAATCGCCCGGATCAGCCGGCTCCGGCCCGGACGGCGTGGCGCCGGAATCATCCTGTTTGAGGCTCTGCGACGGCACAGCTTCCCAGAGCGACGGTTGTCCGGTATTCTCCTTCTTTCTTGCCACCTTCTTCACCACCGTTAACAGCACAAAATATTTATTATCGGTTAACACCGGAGCAAACTTAAGCTAAATCGACGAAAAGTAAACACAACTATTCATTACCATACATTTTGTTTCACGTGAAGCTACGCTTGAAACAATTACTTGCTCTCAAAGATAGCCGGCTTTCTGATCACGCCGATCCTGGTCAACGGCCAGTACCGGAAGATTGCCCGCCCCACGATATAGTTGCGCGGCACGTACCCCACCAGAGGAAAGCGGGAATCCTCGCTGTTATTCCGGTTGTCACCCAGGACAAAGACCGTCCCCGGCGGGACCACGTAGGGGCCAAACTCGCCGTAGATAGGCTCCCCAAGATAATCTTCCTCCAGAGGCTCCCCATTTAGAAAGAGCTTGCCCTCCCGGATCACGATGGTGTCCTTCGGCAGGCCGATAACCCGCTTGATGAACCTGGCGCTCGGATTGGCGGGGTATTTGAAGACGACAATCTCGCCCCGGCTGGGCTGGATGAACCGGTAAGAGATCTCATCGACCAGGAGCCGCTCGCCGTCATGAAGATTGGGCACCATGGACGACCCGTCCACCGAAAAAGAACGGGCGATGAATGCCATAATAAACAGGGCCAGGACGATGGCAATGACTATCGCTTCCACATACTCTCTCAACACTGACTTCTGCACTTGTTCGATCAACACTATTACCCCTCTTCTGGTGCGGCCCTATTGCCGCACGTTATACTGTTCTAAAACTGGGGAGCCTCGATGGCTCTGGCCAGCGCCGGAACCACCTGCTTCTTTCTGGACATAACGCCCGCCAGGTAAGCGGAGTTCCCACGAAAAGTTCTCCCAAAAGCCCGCTCCGCAATCCCAAGTTCCCGTCCCACCACGTACATTTCGCTTCCTTCCCGCAAGAGATCCGTCACCATCAAAAGCATCAGGACGTAGCCACGCTCCTGCCGGAGGGATTCCATCTCCTGCAAGAGCGCTGCCTTCAGCGCCTCGACCTCGGACATATTCATGGTCTCCACCTGGGAGATCCCCACCCGGTACGGCCCCATCCGGAACTCCTTGAAATCCTCGCCGAGAATCTCCCTGGGAGTCATGCCCTTCAGGGAGGAACCCGCCCGCAGCATCTCCGCGCCGAAACCCATCATGTCCACACCGGCCAGGACCGCCAACCGGGTGGCCACGGCACGGTCACGGGCCGTGCAGGTGGGCGACTTGAAGAGCAGGGTATCGGAGAGGATGGCCGCCATCAGGATCCCGGCAATCTCCCGCGGCACCGGGCAGCCCACTTCCTCATAAATCCCGGCGACAATCGTGGAAGTGCTGCCGACCGGTTCATTGCGAAAGAGCACCGGAGTCAGTGTTTGTACATCCCCCAGCCGGTGGTGATCCACAATCTCCAGGATCTCCGCCTCGTGGAGCCCCTCCACCGCCTGGCTCTTTTCGTTGTGGTCCACCAGGATAACCTGCTTGCCCGTCACCTCGATTAAACTCCCCCGGGAGATGAGCCCGACCAATTTGTTCTGATCGTCGACCACCGGGTAGCTGCGGTGCCGGTGGGCGGCCATCCGTTTCTTGACCTCCTCCACCAGTTCATCCGGATGAAAGGTAACCACCGCCTTGTTCATAGTGGTGGCCACCGGTAAGCTGAGGCTGATCAGGCGCCCGGTGGTGTAAGTGTCGTGGGGAACGCTGATCAACCAGGCGCCGCGGGAAGCAGCCGCTTCCTGAACCTCCCGACCGGCCTCATAACCGCCGGTGATAATCAAGCACCCGGCGCCGGCCTCAATAGCCGCCAGTTGGGCATCGACCCGGTCCCCAACCAGCACGATATCCCCGGGCCGGATCCTCTGCCTGATGGTTTCCGTGGCCAAGGCAGCGATGACCACCTCGCCGTTGACACGGCCGGTGGACAGATCGCAGGTGTTGATGCAATGGCCGCCAAGGGTAACCAGCAGGTTGTGCAGCCAGACCGGGCTCTCCCCCAGGATGGGCGCGGCCCGTTCCGACAGGTATTTCTTGGCGACGTCGCCGGCCGTGACGATCCCCAAAAGGTGCCGCTCTGCGTCCACAACACAAATCGTCTTGGACGCCGTATCCCTTAAGATCCGGCCCACTTCAAAAAGCGAAGACTGCGGCCCCACCTCCGCGAAATGCTGTTTCATCACGTCGGATACCCGTAACTTCACATCCGGGACCAGAACCGGTTCCGGGACGCCGAAATAATCAAGCACAAAGCTGGTCTCCGGGTTGAGGGTGCCGAGCCGCCCCGGTACGGCTTTGATCTCTTCCGAACCATCCTGATGACGGTTTCTGTTTTGCCAATTCTTAAGATATGCGTAACCGATGGCCGCACAGACCGAATCCGTATCCGGGTTGCGATGGCCCAGCACCAAAACTTCCGAAGGCAAACTTAACCCCCTGCTTTCATCTTAAAAAACCTATAGGCGCTCCAATGGCGCAAACCCCGCCAGCAGTCGCTTGATTCCCTCGTTGGGAAAGGCGACGGTCAGGGTGGCATTTTCCCCCTCACCCTGGACACTTACCACGGTGCCAGTCCCCCACTTGCCGTGCCGGATCCGGTCACCGGCTGCAAATGTCACGCTCTTCCGTTGAGCATTCTCCTGCCGGAGGCGCTCTTTTGAGGCCTGCTCTTCCCGGCGAGCCTGCTCCTGGCGAGCATCATTCTCTTCCCGGATGTCAATCAACAGCTCCTCGGGAATCTCCTCCAGAAAACGGGAAGGCAACCGCCGATCGGTCTGTCCGTACATCATCCTCTGGTCGGCGCAGGTCAGATAGAGGCGTTCCCTGGCCCGGGTGATCCCCACGTAGCACAGGCGGCGTTCCTCTTCAAGCTCATCGGATTCCCAGGCGGCCCGGGAGTGCGGGAAGAGCCCTTCCTCCATCCCCGCCAGAAAGACCACCGGGAACTCCAGGCCCTTGGCGCTGTGCAAGGTCATCAGGGTCACCGCGTCCGCCTCATCATCATAGGTATCCACATCCGCCACCAGCGCCACCTGTTCCAAAAAAGCGCCCAGGCTCTTGTCCTCGCTCTTGTTTGCAAACTCCTGCGCCACCGATAAAAACTCCCGCAGGTTCTCCAGCCGGGCGTCCGCCTCGGGGGTATGCTCATCTTCGAGTTCCTTCTGGTAGCCGGTGTTGCGCAGGACCTTTTCCACAAGCTCCGTGACGGGCAATTCCAGGGCCATGGCCATAAACGACTGCAAAAGGACCGCCAGGCCCGCCAGCACCCCGGCGAATCTGCTGTTGACTCCTTCAATCTCATCCGCCCGTTGCAGCGCGGTGAACAAGCTGACACCCTGCGCCTGGGCAAACTCCTCGAGCCTGGTCATTGTGGCCGTCCCGATCCCTCGCCGGGGGACGTTGATGATGCGCCTCAAACTCACCGAATCATCCGGGTCGTAGATTACCCGTAAATAGGCCAACAAATCCTTGATCTCCCGGCGCTCGTAAAAGCGCAGGGTCCCCACCACCTTGTAGGGCAGGCCCAGATTCATGAAGGCCTCTTCAAAGACGCGGGACTGGGCGTTGGTCCGATACAACAGCGCAAAGTCCGTAAAAGGCCTCTTCTCAGCCTTCGCCAGGCGCCGGATCTCCCCGGTGATGTAGCTTGCCTCGTCGCGCTCGTCAAAAGCCCGGTAAAAGGAGATCTTCTCCCCCTGCGGCCCCTCGGTCCACAGGTTCTTCTCCAGCCTGTCACGGTTGTTCTCGATCACCCGGTTTGCGGCGTCCAGGATCCGCTGGGTGGAACGGTAGTTCTGCTCCAGCTTGATCACCGTGCACTCCGGGTAGTCGTCGGTAAAGTCCAGGATGTTCCGGATGTCGGCCCCGCGCCAGCCGTAGATGCTCTGATCTTCGTCCCCCACCACGCAGATGTTGCGGTACTTGGCGGCTAAAAGCCGGACCAGTTGGTACTGGGCATGGTTGGTATCCTGGTACTCGTCTATTAGGATGTAACGAAAACGTTCCTGATACGCATCCAACACCTGCTCGTGCCGGCGGAACAAATTTACCGTCTCCATGATCAGGTCGTCGAAGTCCACCGCGTTGTTGCCCCGCAGCTTGGCCTGGTAGAGCCGGTAGGCCCTGGCCACCGTCTTCTCCCAGTAATCGCCGGCCACTGCCTCGTAGTCATCGACGCCAGTGAGATCGTTCTTCGCCTTGCCGATGGAATCAAGGACGGCGCGCGGATCAAAGTTCTTGGGGTCGAGGTTAAGTTCCTTGAGGCACTCCTTGATCACCGCTTGCTGGTCAGGCGTGTCGTAGATTACGAAGTTGCGGCGGATCCCCACCCGCTCCCCGTCGGTCCGGAGGATACGCACACAGGCGGAATGGAAGGTGGTCACCCACATGCCCTCACTGCGCCGGTCGAGTTGATCTTCCACCCGCTCCCGCATCTCGGCGGCCGCCTTGTTGGTAAAGGTTACCGCCAGAATATTCCAGGGGGCCACTTTGGCATGGGCAATCAGGTAAGCGATCCGCCGGGTCAAGACCCTGGTCTTGCCGCTTCCCGCCCCCGCCAAAACCAAAAGCGGCCCCTCCACATGCTGCACCGCTTCAAGCTGCCTGGGATTCAGGCCGTCGAGAATACCCATCTGCCCACACTCCAACTGGTTCAGGATGCACAGGCAAACTCACCCTTTGTTCAGGTGACTAGCCAAGCCAAACTACTTTATCACACACCCGGTCTTTATTCGCCAACAGGTTCCCTAATCCTGCATCTATATTGCACGGCTTTCCTGAGTGCAAAAAATCGGGTGGCGCCGGAAAAGCACCACCCGTTCTTCAAGTCTGGCTCAAAGGTGCATGATATTGCACCACCCATTCCTCAAGTGAAACCTTGAGATTATCAGGGAACTACCTTGTACGGTCTCATCATCTCGTTGTCCTCGTGATCGAGGATATGGCAGTGCCAGACATAGCCGGGGCAAAGGGTAGGGTTGAACGGGTACAGGTTGACCCCGGGCAGCGCTAGCGCCGGGTTGGCGTCTTGTGGCGCGTAACGGACTCTGATCCGGCAGACTTCGCCCGGGTTGACCTTTACGGTATCCTTCCAGCCCGTTTCATTCGGATCTGGGCCGATTGGCTTACCTTGCAGATATGGAGCAACCGGTAGTGTTACAGTGGGGTTTGCCAGTGGCGGCATGCCGTTAATCAACATCCAATCCGTCTCATACTTCTTGGCCTGGATCGCCTGGCGGCTTATTACCTGGAACTGCACCAGGTGCAGGTGGATCGGATGCGTATCCGCCGTCAGGTTGACAATCTCCCAATCCTCCGTTGATCCCACTCTGGGCAGTTCGGAGATCGGAGCGCCCCACTTCTGCCCGTTCAAGAGCAATTCCACCGGGCCGGCGGGACCCATGACCTCATGCAGGGTCACAGTCCTGGTAGGCGCGTTAGGCGCCAGTACCGGCATGGTGTTGAGGGTTGCGGGCAGCGGAGGCGGCACGACCGGCGGTGGAGCGTTAAGCGGCACGGTGAACTGCATGATTTGCCCCACGGTTTGCGGGTCTGCCGGAGCGCCGTTGGGATAAGGAGCTTTGGCGTCATTCTCAAGAATAATTGACGTGCCGGGGGCGACACCCGAGAAATCGATCAGAATATCGGCGCGCTCACCCGGAGCCAGGAGAAGGGAGGTGAGCGTCACCGGCGCAGGCAGATAGCCGCCGTCGGAACCGATCTGTATAAATGGCTGTTTTTTCGAGAGCTTCAGGTTGTAGAAGCGGGCGTTCGAGCCGTTTAAGACCCGGAAACGATATTGCCGCGGCTCCACGTCCAGGTTCGGCCATACCTTGCCGTTCACCATGATGGTATTGCCGAAAAACTCCGGCGTCCAGTACGGATGAATGGTTGGGTTGATGCCGACGCTGTCGAAGAAGAAGGAACCATCCACATTGAATGACCGGTCCTGGATCACCAGAGGGATCTCGTATTTCCCGCCGGGAAGAACGGGCTGCGCTGGCGGCAGCGGATTTTCCAGAGGATTGTTCGGATCCCGCAACAGGTAGAATCCCGCAAGCCCTGAATATACATTGATCCGGGTGATGCCCAGGGCGTGATCATGGTACCACAGGGTGGCGGGTTGCTGCATGTTGGGGTACGTGTAACGTGACATCACGTAGGCCGGACCGGTCAACCCTCCGGCGGTGAACCATGCGTCGGGGTGGCCGTCGGAAGTCGACGGAACTTCGCCACCATGCAGATGCGTCACCACCGGCACCGGGCTCTGCGCCTGGGGGAATCCCGGCGGGAACAGCGGCCAGGGGAGCGGCGGATTCATCGGCAGCATATTGGGGTTTGCCCAGTGCAGGGTGGGATCCACCGCGAACATGTCAGGCCTGCCAGATTATTTACCCACTGCACATAGATGGGGATGCCTCTGATCGCCTCAAACGTCGCCCCCGGGGCATTCCGGAAATATACCGGCAGTCCCGTGACGGGGTCCCTGACCAATCCTCCGTACCCCCATACGGTCGTCATGGGGAATCCGGGCGGCAGGATCTGCTGCTTGAATTCGCTCACATCAACCGTGTAGTCGTGCCTCACCACAGCTCCCGTAACCGGGTCCGTCACTACCGTGGGAAAGTATACTGGTGGGGTGACCAGCTGATTGACATATTTTGGAATAATAGCTGGGTCGAGGGTAGGGCCCGGAATGGGCGCCGGCGCTGCGGCGGGCAAGATTCCGCTGAATGCGAGGGGGGGTAAGCGGCGCTATCCCAAGAGAGACAAGATTCTTTGCTGGTTGTTTGATAGCCATTTTTTAGCCTCCTTAACATAATGGTTCGTGTCCATCTCCGCAGTATACTATGCCGGTGGCGTTAATTTGGTACAGGCCTGCGGTTACAAAATA
>JBLNCV010000289.1:0-3965 GCA_050260975.1 Syntrophothermus sp.
GTCTACGAGCTGATGGAACTCTACCCCCAGCCGCCGCAGCAGCGGCCATCGGTGCAATACATCCCCATTCCCCGGCCGGAAAAAGATTTTGCCAAAGAAAAGTAGCCGCAGCAGCTCAAAAAGCTGAACCGATCGCAAAGTACAACCGCGCCGGACGCCCTTCTTCCATGGCCTTGGCCACACCCAATCGCCAGTCGGCCTCGGGGGAGCCGGCCCCTCCCCACATGAACTGGGTGGTCAGGCGCAACTCCATCCCGTAGGAAGCCCTGACAGGCGTGATCTTCCTGTCCCAGACCATGCCGGCGTCTGCAAAGACCACACCGGTGAGCCGGTTGAAGAATGTCGGCAGATCGCCGGTGCCGCGTTCAATCCTCGCCAGCCTGTGCCGGTACTCCACCGTCAGCCCCGCCAGCTTCGACCCCGCAAACTCACCGTAATCATACCCGCGCAGCGGGGCCGAAGAAACGCCCAGCTCTTTTGTTCCACCCAGCCTGAAGTAACCGCTATCCTGCGCATAGCCCAGCGTAAGATCCAATAAGCCCAGGCGCCGGGAAGGCACACCGTACTTTCCATTCCATCCCACTACAGCGCTATACCCCGGCATCCCCGCACCTATGCCCTTTTCCACACTGGTTCTCACATCCTGCACCCACAGGCGGTCATCCCGGCCGCCTGCCCTGACATATTCCCAACCTATCTTCCCCAGGGCAATCTCGTCATCCCAGCCCGGGCCGGAACCACTCCAGACGTAGTAGGAAAGGTCGCTCAGCCTCTGGTAAGCCAGCCCAAAATAGAGCAACCGGGCGGAGTTCCAGTGTGGCGTCACCAGGCTGATCTCCGCCGAAGCAGCCTGCCGACGAATCCACCCATCCGGGCTCCAAGCCGGGCTGGTGTCCGCCGCCCGGTCCCTGGTCACCGGGGTAAGCTGCCAGTTGCCGGCGTCCAACAAATAGATGTCCACAAACCCGCCCTGCTGCCAGATCCCCACAGCCACTCGCTTGCCATCCGGTGACCAGGCGGGCAAAAAGAATTGCGCCTGATCCCGTCCGGCAAGCACCTCGGCAACTCCCGTACCATCCGGGTTTATGCGCATGAGCCGGGAATCAAGCCCTTCCCTGGCCACGAAGAGAATCTGCGCGCCATCAGGCGACCATGCCGGCGCCCCGGCCCGCATCCCCCAGGTCAACCGGCGCTCTCTTTTGGCGGCCAGATCGTAAATACACAGATCCCCAAACTCACGGCGATCGTCTACATTGTCGAGCTTGGCGTAGACCAACCGGCGCCCGTCGGGCGACCACGAAAAACCTCCAAGGTAGGAGACCGGCCCGGTGACTACCTGACGGTCTTTTTTATAACCGGTTTTTCCGCGCCCGCCGTCCCTGCCGCCGCCAGGGGTCTCTATAACGCGCAACGCAGGCAAAGCGCGGGCATCCTGGGTACCATAGGCGATATATCGCCCGTCAGGTGAATAAATGGGATCAACCGCTACCTGGGCTGTCTTTGCAATCGGTAGTTCTTCCGGGGAAGTCAAACCTGCTTGGCGCAATTCCTCCGCTTGGCGGGTGTATTTCTGCCCCAGGCTTTCCTGCCAGTCGCTCCAGAGCCTGGGGAGGCTGACCCCCACCGTCCTGCGCAACAGGCTGTCCGGTCCATAATAAATCCCCTTGCTGAATTCCCGGTTGAGGGCAAAAACCTTCTCCTCGCCGTATTTTTCCGCTATGTATGCCAGGAAGGAGTAGCCATACAGGTAGGCATTGGGGGTGGAAAGCCACGGCACCCTGCCAAAGATCTGGCGAAACTCCCCCGCCATTCCGCTATTCATGTCCGTCTGCAAAACATGGGCGTATTCGTGGGTGATCGTCCGCCGGAGCAAACTCTCCCACTTCATGTCATCCCCGCTGCTATACTCTGAAGCAGGCGTGGGATAGGTGGTAAAGATCTCGATTCTCTGGCTGATCAAATCAGCCGAGCCATTGTGGAGATCCGTGAAGTCCGACAAGACCAGTTGGGTCTTCTGGCCGGGTTGGTGTCCCAGGCGCGCCGTCAGACGTTCATGGACATCCTCAGCCACCGCCGCCGCTTCTGCCGCCGTCTCTTCTTGCCCTTTGACGAAATGGATGTAAAAGTGCGGCGTCTCCAGGGTCATCCAGGCCACTCCGGCCTGTACCGTCGAAGATAAACCCCCTGCGCAATCAGGAAAAACCCCGCGCATACAACTACCGCCGTTGCCAATCTAATCCCCATAGATCAGGTACCGTTCCCTTACCCGAATGAAATCTTCCCGCGCTGGCGCCCAGCTTTCCACGATCCGCGAGACATCCTCCCCTTCCTCCAGACGCCGGCGCACATCATCGGTGCCCATCAACAGGTCAAAAAAAGGTGGCATGCCGCGCGAAACCGCTCCCCCGGTAGGGTCGGCCGCAATCCAGTCGAACTCTTCCGGATAAAGCCCGAGAAGCGCCTGAATGATCACCAGGCCGGTCCTGACCGGTTCATACGCAGCCGGATCCATAACATGAATTTGCACCCCTTCGCAAGTCTCCCCGGCATACTTGGAAAAGGCAGGCACAAAGGAAGTAGGGCGGAAGCGCACCCCTGGCAAGTCTTGCAGGTTGAGATGGAAGGCCAGATCATGGCCGGAGACCCAGGGCGCGCCAAAGACCTCAAAAGGCCGCGTGGTACCCCGCCCCTCCGAAAGGTTGGTCCCCTCCAGCAGACAAGTGCCGGGGTATACCAGCACGGTATCCAGCGTCGGCATGTTGGGCGAGGGTTGCACCCATGGCAACCCGGTTTGCGAATACCCCCAGGAACGCCGCCAATTTTCCGCGGGAACAATTTCCAGGGCCGCCCCCAAACCCTCTTCCCTATCTACCATCATGGCTATCTCGCCAGCCGTCATCCCATGCCGGATGGCCAGAGGCAGCATCCCCACAAAAGATTCAAACCCCGGCGCGACCACGTTTCCTTCCACCAGCCGACCCCCCAGTGGGTTGGGGCGGTCAAGAACCATAAAACCCACTCCTTGCCGGGCCGCAACCCGCAAAGCATGGACCATGGTGTAAATGTAGGTATAATAGCGGACCCCGATGTCCTGGATGTCGTAGACGATCAGGTCGATCCCGTCCAGCATCTCCGGCGGGGGCGCCAGGTGATCATCGTAAAGGCTATAAACCGGGATTCCCGTGCGGGGATCCACCGAAGAGGGTACCGGCACCGCGTCCTGCACATGGCCCCGAATGCCGTGTTCCGGGCCAAAAAGAGCCCGGAGCTTCACTCCCGGTAGCATGGCCAGAGCATCCACCGTCGGCGCCAGGTCTCTGGTGACACCGGTGGGATTGGTGAGGATTGCGATGGACAACCCCTTGAGGGCCTTCCCTTTCGTCCGCAACAAAACGTCTATGCCGCTCGCACACGGGTTTTTTCGCGCCATTCTTTCCTCTCCTTTGCTTCCTTCAAATTCATTTTTCGCCCGCGCAACGAAAAAACCCTTCCAAAAGAGAAAAAGACAGCCGGCTTCTCCCAATTGACCCTGGCTTGACGCCGGCTGTCCTTATATCTTGCCGAGGTCTTTCTCGGGGCGGCTGCTTTACTTAATAACTTAGGAGATCCCTGAAACGAGGGGCATTTCAAAATGCCTGGCTTGCCCCCGCATTCGGAGTGGAGACAGAAAGTCTGGCTTCCGCCACATAACGCTCCAGTTCAAAGACCCGCTTGACCAGATGCGGATGGGTTGCCACCATCTCGGCAAACCTCACCCACCAGGATTTCATGACCTCGTCCCGTTGCCGCAGCAAAGCCTCATAGTTCACTGCCGCCAGCTTCTTCCCCGCCATTAACTTTACAAGCCCGCGCTGGGACGCCGCCAGGTTACTGGTGCACAAAAGCCCGATCCAGTCAGCCGTGTACTCCGCCCGTCTGGACCAGAAATGGTATAAAAAAGGCACCCAGATCCCCAATAGCAGAAA
>JBLNCV010000290.1:0-3784 GCA_050260975.1 Syntrophothermus sp.
CCTCGCCGCCCACGGTGGGAAGACCCAGGCAATTGCCGTACCCGCTGATTCCGCTTACCACGCCGCTGAAAAGGTACCGAACGCGTGGATCCTCCAGGGAACCGAAGCGCAGGGAATTGAGGACCGCCACCGGCCGCGCGCCCATGGTGAAGATGTCCCGGACGATCCCGCCCACGCCGGTCGCCGCCCCCTGGTAGGGCTCCACCGCTGAGGGATGGTTGTGGCTTTCAACCTTGAAGACCACCGCCAGGCCGTCGCCGATGTCCACAATCCCGGCGTTCTCGCCCGGCCCTTGCAGGATCCGGGGGCCTGTGGTAGGAAAAAGCTTGAAGAGAGGTCTGGTATGCTTGTAAGCGCAATGTTCAGACCAGAGGACCGCATACATCCCCAGCTCGGTATAGTTGGGATCCCGGCCCAAAACCTCGACGATCTTCCGGTACTCCTCGTCGCGCAGCCCCATGGCGCGCCACAGGCCTTCCTCCCGGATCTGGCGCGGGGTGGGTTCCTGGCGCCGCACGGGGTTCTGGTGCAATTGGGTGACTTCCTGACGCCGCAGAGTAGACTCCTGCTTTACCGACATCCTGACGCACCTCCCGCTGCTTTTTCCACCCGATGGGCCGCCTGGCGTCCAATCAGGGCGTCCGTCGCACGGGCCACCTGGCGGCCGGTCACGCTGGCCACCACCGATTCGAAGATCACCCGGCCGTCGGCCGAGCCCAGGATGCCCTCGCAGCTACGTTCCGGGTGCGGCATGAGCCCCACCACGTTGCCCTCGCGGTTGCAAACCCCGGCGATATTGGCCACCGAACCGTTGGGATTGCTTTCCGGGGTAACCCGCCCCGCGGCGTCGGTATACCGGAAGACGACCTGGTGGTTGGCCTCCAGTTCCGCCAAACCGGCCTCGTCGATAAAATAGTTGCCCTCCCCGTGCGCAATGGGCACCTGGAGCACCCGGCCGGGCTGGCACAGACCGGTGAACGGCGTCCGGCCGGTCTCCACCCGGATGTAAGTCTGTTCACAGCGAAACTGGATATCCCGGTTACGCAACATGGCTCCCGGCAACAGCCCGGCCTCCAGCAAAATTTGAAATCCGTTGCAGATGCCCAGCACCGGACCGCCGGCCCGGGCGAACCTCTCCACCTCCGCCATCACCGGGGCAAAGCGGGCAATGGCCCCGCTCCGCAGGTAATCGCCGTAAGAGAAGCCCCCCGGCAGAATCACACAGTCAAAGCCGGAGAGATCCTGATGGGTATGCCAGATGAGTTCCGCCTCCTGGCCAATCACGTCCCGCACCGCGTAAAAACAGTCGTGGTCACAGTTGGAACCCGGAAAGACGACTATGGCAAACTTCATGATACCTTCCCCCTACTTCCCCTTGCCGGCATCCTTCTCTTTTGCACTCTTGTTTGTGCTTTCGGACAACTCGTCCAGTTCAAAGGCGAAATCCTCGATGACCGGATTGGACAAAAGCCGCCGGCACATCTCCTCAACCTCGGCCTCGGCCTCAATACGCCCCATCTCATCCAGCCGAACCTCCAGATACTTGCCGACCCGGACCTCTTGAACCCGTTCATACCCCTGAGTCCGCAACGCCCCCAGGACCGCCTTCCCTTGCGGGTCAAGCACGCCTTTCTTGAGCATCACGCGAATTCTGGCCAACCACATGCCGCTCTCCCCCTGCTTATTTTTGAAGAACTCGCCGTAAAACTTCCTGGTACGCCTCCTCGACGCCTCCCAAATCCCGCCGGAAGCGGTCCTTATCCAGCTTCTCACCGGTGGCGGCGTCCCAAAACCGGCAGGTGTCGGGAGAAATCTCGTCCCCGAGCAAGATCTGGCCGTGGTGCCTGCCGAACTCCAGCTTGAAGTCCACCAGCTCCAGCTTCCGGGGGGCTAAAAACTCGCGCAGGAGGTTGTTCACGGACAGCGCCATAATCTCCAACGACGCCACCTCCTCCTCCGAGGCCAGCCCGGCGGCCTTGATGTGGTAGTTGTTGATGAGTGGGTCCCCCAGTTCATCGCTCTTGTAGTAGAATTCCACCACCGTGTGGGCAAGCCTGGTGCCCTCCGGAAGCCCCAGCCTTTGGGCCAGGCTGCCGGCGGCGATATTGCGGACCACGACCTCAATCGGAATGATCTCCATCCTCTTCACCAGCATCTCCCGCTCGCTCAAAAGCTTTACAAAATGTGTCTCCACGCCGCGGCCGGCCAGAAATTCAAAGAAGGCCGCCGAGATGCTGGCGTTGCGCACGCCCTTCTCCTGGATGGTGCCTTTTTTGAGGCCGTTGAAGGCCGTCGCGTCGTCCTTGTAATAGACCACCAGCAAGTCGGGGTCACTGGTCCGGTAGACAATCTTCGCCTTCCCCTCGTAGAGCTTCTCGCCCTTTGTCGCTTTCGAGTCGTCTGCCTTATTTGCCGCCTTCAGCATGTCCGCCATCTTTTCTCGCCTCTCTTTTTAGATAGAATAAACTTCAACAACTCGTCCCGAACTTCAACTGCCGGTGTCCAGGCTCAGCCGCTCTTCCCATTTGCGGCAGAGTTCTTCGGTCTTTTCCGCGGCGCGCCCCCGGTAAAGCTCCGGTTCGTCCAGGACACGCCTTTGCTCCGACGTCATCCTGGCCAGATAGGGCTTGAGGTCTTCCCGTTCGGTCACCAGATGCCGGAGGGGCCGGCCCGTCTTTTGCGCCTCCAGGGTGAGGACCCGCACGATCTCATGGGCGTCGGGATGGCCGTAGTAGGCCAGAAGAATGTACAGCGGCTCGGCGACGATCATCTCCCGGCTCCCGGCAAAATTGGCCTCCATGGCCTCTTTGTCCACCGCCAGCCTGGCGATCACCCGGGCGAGCCTGTCCACCGTCAACGCCAACCCCGCCACAATCTCGGGAATAAACCTGGCGGAGGCAGAGTTGGTCAAATCCCGCTGGTGTTCAGAGATCTGGTCCATGTAAATAGTGGCCATGCGCGGCATGAACTCTTTCCACATGCTCTTGACGTGTTCGAAATTCCAAGGGTTGCGTTTGTGCGGCATGGTGGAGGAACCGACCTGGGTGGCCCCGAAAAACTCGCCCACCTCGGCGATCTCCGAGCGCTGTAAATTGCGCATATCGTCGGCCAGGTTGGCCAGAACTCCGAAACAGGAGATCAGCGCATGAAGGTAGTCGGTCATGAATTCCGGTTCCACGATCTGGGTGGAGTATGGGGAGGGTTTCAGACCCAGCTCGGCGAGCACCTCGAGCTCAAAATCGCTGGGGTCCGTAAAGAAGAGGGAACTGGCGTTGTACGCCCCGACGGCGCCGGCCATCTTTCCGCGCAGATCCGCGGCCGCTTCCCGGATCTTTTCGATCCGGCCGCCCAGCCGGTCCACGTATTCCGCCATGGCAAAACCGAAGGTGATGGGCACCGCGTGTTGCCCGTGAGTGCGCCCGATCTGCAAGGTATCCTTCTCCCTCCGGGCCAGGCTGATGAAGAGCTTCTCCAGGTTCATGAGCCCGGGGAGGATGACCTTTTCCGTGACATCCTTGTAACGTAGCGCCGATGCGGTATCCGTGATGTCGAAGGAGGTGGCGGTAAAGTGGACAAACGGCCTGGCCTCCTCGCTTACCCTTGCCTGAATGCAGTTTACCAGCGCCCGGATGTTGTGGTTGGTCTTCTCTTCTTCCTTCTGCACCTCTTCCGGGGTTACCTCCCGGCAAGCCTTTCGGACCTCCTGGGCCACTTGAGCCGCACAAATCCCCCGCCGCGCCAGCACCTCCACCAGCGCCGCCTCCACCGCGAGTTGATACCGGAC
>JBLNCV010000291.1:0-10030 GCA_050260975.1 Syntrophothermus sp.
AAACCTTTCGCCGGCCGAACGGAACCCAGATTAAAGAGGGGATAAAAGTAAACTTGTCGGTCTTGGAGATGAGGAGCACCTCATGATCCTTGCCAAGCCTTCGCTTGGCTTCCAACGCGCCGGTAATGCCCGCGAAACTGCCGCCAATCACAATTACTCTGGCCATCAAACTGGTACCCGTAAGCACTACCTTCGGTAACTTACGGAAAACCCGCCCTCCCTTTGTGCCAATTACCCCCATTACCCTGGGGGGTACTAGTGCGTACATTCACTATCGTATCAGGAGAATCCTTTCTTGGCAAGTAACCATCTATACCGGTAAATAGCCAATTTGGACAAACACACAAATTTGCTTGTGAAAATCGTCATAGATCACAAGAAAACGCTGATTATCAAGGCGATTTGCACTTAGATCGATGCCTGACTCAAAAACGATACCTTGCTTTGTAAAATAGACAAGCGGAATCGGTAAATCCGATCCCGCTTACCACTTTAAAAATCCTTGTTACGCGGTCACCGCGGCCTGCCGCGCCGCATCATCAGCCGGGGCGTACAGCCGGCTGTAGTACTCTCCCAGCATCCTCTGGGAAGAGAACTTCCAATGCGCCATGTCGATGCTGGCTCTCATCATTTGCAGCCACTTGCCGCGATTCTCATAGTAGGTGGGAACCACCTCGGTTAAGAGCGCCCCGTACAGGGAGTTCAGGTCGTGATCGTCCTGGCCCGGCCCTTCGTAGGCGTCTCCGATCTGCCAGCCGTTGATCCCGTGCTGGCAACCTTCCGGCCACCAGCCGTCCAGCACGCTCAGATTGAGCACTCCATTCATGGCTGCTTTCATGCCCGAGGTGCCACTGGCTTCCAGTGGGCGCTGGGGATTGTTCAGCCACACGTCGCACCCTCTGGTCAGAAGCCGCCCGATCTTCATGTCGTAGTTTTCCAGGAAGACGACACTGTTGGGGTAGCGTCTGGCCATGGCGACCATGTTGGCGACGATATCCTTGCCGAATCCGTCTTGCGGGTGCGCTTTCCCGGAAAAGATGAGCTGAATTCGGCCGCTCTCGAGCAAAGGCGCGATCACCTCCGGCCGCCGGAAGATCAGGTCGCTGCGCTTGTACGGAGCCGCCCGGCGCGCGAAACCGATCAGCAGCGCGTCAGCATTAAGCTTAACGCCTGTGCGCGCTTCAACTTCCGCAATCAACTCGCGCTTGGCGGCCATGTGCGGTTCCCACAGGTCCGCGCCTCTTTCATAAGCTTCCCGGATCCGGGCGTCCTGCCAGGTCCCGGGATAAACGCCGTTGGTAATGGCGGTAATGGGCGCGGCGCCCCAGACATCCTTCCACATCTTTCGAGCGGTCTCGCCGTGCAGCTGCGCCACCGCGTTGGCGTTGCGTGAAAGACGCAAGCCAGCCACGGTCATGCCAAACGGGTCGCCGCCGATCCGAGCCATCTGGTGGTAGTTGAGCCCGTTGTAAGCACCTACATAAGTAAGCGCCCCGTGATGGTGCGACTCATTTCCCGCCAGCACCGGGGTATGCGTTGTAAAGACAATCTCCTGCCGGGTGGCGGCCCAGGCTTCCTCAAAAGAGGCGCCCTGCGCCATCTTTTCCCGGATGAGCTCAATCCCTGCCAAAGCGGCGTGGCCTTCATTAAAGTGGTAGACATCCACCTCGATGCCCAGGGCTCGCAAGGCACGCACCCCGCCGATGCCGAGCACAATCTCCTGGGCGATGCGGTCATCGCCGGAGCCGCCGTAGAGCCGGTCGGTGATCCACCATTCCTCGTTGCCCGGCAGATTGGTATCCAGCAGGTAAAGCGGCGCATTGCCGTACTTGTCCACCCGCCACACCTTGACGGTGACGTCGCGGCCGCGGATGTGGACCTTCACCGTCACGCCGGTGTCCTTCAGGAAATCATAATGGGAGTCCTCAAAAATGTCGTAGGGCCGCCCATCCTGGCCAATCAACTGTTTGGTGTAGCCTTGGCGCCAGAGAATGCCGATGCCCACCAGGGGCAGGCCCATCTCACCGGCCGTCTTCAGGTGATCTCCAGCCAGAATGCCTAGCCCGCCGGAATAAATCTTAAACTCCTCGTGAAGGCCGTATTCCATGCAAAAGTAGGCCACTCGGGGAAGGTTCCTTGCGTTCAACGTTGTGTTCAGCATTTTTATCCCTTTCTAGTTTACATAAACAAGAACGCAGGATAAATTATAGCACACTAACCCGGCTGGATGCATCGCCAACTTTTTTCCAGCGTTTTGGTGGTGTGGCCTGGCGGCGGCCCAATCTTTTCAAATACCTGGTGGAGGACCTGGGGTGGGTAGCCCGGAAGTTACAGGAACTCAGGAATAGCAGGAATAGCGGGGCGCCAAAATCAGAGCCTGAAAGTTGAAGGTGCTTTCCCGGGGGTGTTGATCCGTGCACTGGAGCCGCTGGAGGGGATTAACCTGATGGCGGCGCGGCGGGGTGTGGCAATTCGCGGCGAAAAGGACCTCAAGAAGCTTGCCAGCGGGCCTGGGAAGCTGACCATCGCGATGGGCATCGATATGAGCCACAACGGCGCGGACCTTTGCGGAGACGAGCTGTATATCACCGAGGGCAGGTCGGTTGCTGAAACAAAGATCCTGGCCACCAGGCGTATCAACGTAAATTACGCCGGAGAATGGAAAGAGCTCCCCTGGCGCTTTGTGATCAGGGATAGCCCCTTTCTTTCGGTGAAACATATAAATTCCGAGAGCTATCCTGGGCATCCTAACCCCGGTGAGATTGGATGTTAAAGCAGCGTATGAACTCCCGGTTGTTGATTGCCCTGGCTTTTCTTATCGCGCTGGCCCTGGCCCGGCCCGAGGAAACAGCCACCGTGGCGGGCTGGGGTTCGGCGGTTATCCTCAAGTTTACCACTCCTTACCGGCTGCTGCCGGGTCAGGAAGCACCACTTTCCATCCTGAAGGGGCGATACCATTTTCGCCGGTTACCCCGGCTGAGCGGCCCAATCCTGACCGGGCAGGAAGTGCTTCGTCGCCGAAAGCCTGCTCCCGGGGGTGTTTTAGTATATACCCCCTGGGAACTTCGCCGGATACCGGAAGAGAAGCGAGGGGACTTTCTCCTGGAGACCGCCACGGCGGCGGTTCGGCTGGGGGTGAGGGTGGTGGTGGAGGCCTCCGATGCCGATGCGGCCCAGATCACCCCACAGGGAATGGCTGCGGCGGCTTACCTCAAGGCCCACAAGGTGCTCAGGGTGGTGATCTTCGACGGGGCCCACCACCTGCCAGGGCTCCGCGTCCCGGCCGATGTTCTCCTGATGCCGGTGATGCGTTATCCGGGGCCGGGGGTTGGGGGAGGGGAGCTGATGGTCATCCACGGCTACGTTCGGGATGCCCTGCCCCTATCCTGGATCATCTCCTATCTGCAACGCTTACCTGCTGAAAAACGGCCGGTAATGGTCACTATCCCCCGGCTGGGGGCCTTCATCAAGCCAGCACCGGCCATGGGGCAGGCGGGTTTGGGCATCTGGGCTCTCCTGGCCGGCGCCCGTTCCTTTGGAAGATCCATTTCTCCTGAAATAAACGATGGGAATAGGAGGACTCTCGAATTAAGCTTGCCCCGGATGGGCCAGTCCCAGGTAGACCTGCCCCGGGTGAGCTTGCCTCAGGCAGGGGGAAAGATCCCTGTTTATGCCATCTCCGCCTGGGATCTCCTTTGGCGGAGGGCTCTTATGTGGGCGGTGGGCTTTCCGGGGAAAAAGGGATTGCCCACGCCCTGGTCCTGAGGTATAATGGGTTCACGAGCGAGAGGGGGAGGATGTCATGCTGATACGTAAGGCCCGGATCACAGATGTGGAAAGGATCCAGCGCCTGATAAACGACTATGCCCGCCAGGGGTTGATGCTTCCCAGGCCCCTCAGCCTCCTTTACGAGAGCCTCCGGGATTTTGTGGTGGCGGAAGAAGAGGGAAGGGTGGTAGGGACCGCCGGCTTGCACATTATCTGGCGGGATCTGGCGGAGATCCGCGGGGTGGCGGTAGACCCCGGCCATGCCCGGCGGGGGATCGGCAACGCCCTGGTGGAAAACCTGGTCCGGGAGGCGGCCTCCCTGGGAATCCCGCAGGTTTTCGTGCTTACCGCTCGACCAGACTTTTTTGCCCGTTGTGGCTTCAGCCAGGTTCCGAAGGAGAGTATGCCCCAAAAAGTCTGGCGGGAATGCATTAACTGCCCCCAGTTCCCCACCTGCAACGAGGTGGCTATGACTCGCCGGACCCAGCCCCTGAACCCCCCGAGTACCTGAAACCGGGTGCAAGGGGTCTATTTTTTTGCGATCTTGAAAACCAAAATCCGGGACGGCAGGAATTTGCGGGATGGCATGGTATATATGGTATCTATATTGTATACCAGTAGTATCCCGCTATTTTATAATTCCCTATCTGCTTTGCGCCAGCTAGCCCTGTTTGTTGAATAGATGCCGGTGGGGCGATTGAAAGGAAGAAGAAGATGGCGATTCACCCGAGGGAACCCCAACAACACAATGTCTTAAAGTTCAAGGCTTACAATTTCGTGAAATCGAGGATCGTGAATTGCCAGTACCTGCCGGGCATGCTCCTCTCAGAGCAAGCCCTGGCCGAGGAGATGGCCATGAGCCGTACCCCTGTGCGAGAGGCTCTGGCGCTTTTGTCCCAGGAGTCGCTGGTCAGGGTGGTTCCCCGCCGCGGCGCCTTTGTGGCGGAACTGTCCCTGCGTGATATCGACGAGATCTTTGAGCTGCGAGAGGCCATCGAATGCTGGGTGATGCGTAAGGTGGCGGGAAAGATTCCCGTCGAGAAGTTGGATGAGTTTGCGGCGTCCCTGGCGGAGATCGATCAGGTCAATGAGACTGCGTATTGGCGGGCGATCAGCCTGGATCAGGAATTTCACAATTACCTGGTGAATTTTGCGGGGAACAATCGTTGCGAGCAGATCTACCGCAATGTGGCGGATCATAACCAGCGGATCCGGATTCTCAGCACCCGGCAGCCGGGGCGGTTAATCGAAACCGTCCGGGAACACCGGTTGATTATCGAGGCGCTCAGGTCGGGGGAACCGGAGGTTGCTGCTTCGGCGATGCAGCGCCATATCGACAACGCTCGGCAGGCTGCGCTCCGGCTGGAGTAGTTTCTTGAGAATAGTCTTGAAAAGGGGAACGAACTCGCGGGAAGGTGTACCAGGTGAAAATATTTTTCCAGAGCCCTTGAAGACCCTAAATTAGGCCAAACAGAAAGGATGATCAGTGTGCGCAAAACGATTCTCTTCGGGCTGATGCTGGCGATGATGTTGTTCGCGGCTCTTCCGGCCTTTGCGGCGGAACCAATCAGGATTGGCGCCCTGGCGGCGATTACCGGCGGCAGTGCCATGCTGGGCCAGCAGGCCAAAGAAGGCCTGATCATGGCGGAGCAGGACCTCAATGTAAAAGGTGGCGTACTGGGCCGCCCGGTGAAGATTTTTCTGGAAGATGCCCAGGGGGTCCCGACGGCCGGCGTAAACGCGGCCCGAAAGCTCATCTTTGACCAGAAGGTTTCCGTAATCATTGGCGACCATCAGTCCACGGTGGTACTGGCTTTTATGGACACGGCGGCTCAGGCGGGAATTCCGGTGCTGGCCACCGGTTCGGCGCAAAAGATCACCGATGCCGGCAACCCATGGGTCTTCCGGGTGCGCGAGTACGATAAACTGGCAGGGTCGGCCCTGGTCAATTACGCAGTGAAGGCCGGCTACAAAAAGATTGCCATCTTCCACAATACCGACCAGTTCGGCGTCGGTGGCCGCGATAATATCGTCGCCGCGATGAAGGCCAAGGGATTGCAACCCGTGGCGGTTGAGGCCCACAACACCGGCGACAAGGACTTTACCGCCCAGCTTCTCTCCATCAAAAAGTCCGGCGCCGATGCGATGATTGTCTTTACCCACAACGAGGAGCATGCCCTGATCACCCGCCAGGTGAACCAGCTCATGCCTGAGATCGCCTATTTCGGCAGCATGGTTCTGGGCCAGGCTTCCACGATTAACATGGCGCAGGGGGCCGCGGATGGCAAGTACACCGCCACCCCGTATGTGGCGTCCAACCCGGATCCGCGGGTACAGGACTTTGTGAAACGGTACAAGGCGAAGTTCGGCCACCTGCCGGAGACCTTCTCCGTTTTGTACTACGATTCCGCCATGATGGTGGCCAAGGCCATCGAGATGGGCAAGTCAGCGGAGCCCAAGTCCATTCGCGATAATCTCAGGAAGATCAAGGCTTTCCCGGGTGTCTCCGGACTTGACTATACCTTCGATGAAAAGGGCGAAGCCGTAAACGAGATCTTCATTGTCAAGATCGAGAACGGCACCCCCAAAGTTGTCCAGAAGATTGAGGGCAAATAACCGAAAGCGGGGCGTTTGCCCCGCTTTCACACAGCCTCCGCGGAATTCGGCACGTGAAATTCAGCTTTAAGGGGACTTGTGTGTGGAAGCTATCGTAATTCAACAGTTGATCGCCGGACTGGCCTACGGTTGTATCTATGGCCTGGTGGCCTTGGGTTACAACTTCATCTGGCGGGCGGTGGGAATCGTGAACCTGGCGCAGGGTGATTTTGTCATGGTGGGAGCGTATATGTACGCCGCATCGTTTGCCATGGCGCTCAGTTACCCGTTCTGGGTGGCTATGGCTTTGACAGCGGTAGCCATGGCCCTGGTGGGGGTGGTGGCCCAGCGCATCGTCTATTACCCATTGCGGGATGCGCACCCCCGGACGGTGCTGCTTTCCACCGTGGCCCTGTCCATCTTTCTCAAGAACTTCTCCATTGTGGCCTGGGGAACCTATCCTGTCCCAGCCAGAGGGCTCTTCGGCCAGGCCTGGATGCGCGTCGGCGGGGTGACGATTCTTTACCAGTACCTGTTCATCTTTGCTTTTACCGGACTATTACTGGCCATTCAATGGTTCTTCTTCAACCGGACCACGCTGGGCCGGTCCATGCGGGCGGTGGCTCAGGATCGCCTGGCAGCCAGTCTGATGGGGATTGACACCCCGAAGATCATCGCGGCCACCTTCGCTTACAGTTCAATTCTGGCCGGAATTGCCGGGGTGCTCCTGGCGCCCATCTTCCTGGTCTCGCAGGCCATGAGTGCCATGGGCCTGAAAGCCTTTACCGCCAGCGTGGTGGGCGGCTTCGGCAACATCATCGGCGCGGTGGTGGGCGGGCTCGTGGTCGGGGTCATTGAGGTCATGAGCGCCAGCTACGTGTCCAGCGTTTATAAGGATGCCATCGTCTTTTTAGTACTGATCTTCTTCCTGCTTGTACGTCCGGGAGGGCTCTTCGGCAAGCGGACCGGCGAGAGCCTGTAAGGGGGGGGGACGGCAATGGCGGAAACGGCAACGATTCAAAAAGCAGCGGTTCGAACAACAACGGTTCAGAACAAAAAACGGCTGCGCGACATAAGTTTGCTCCTGATCTTTCCCATCCTGGCCTTGATGATGCCGCTGATTACCAACGGCTACATGAAATTCGTCTTGATTACCGCGGTGATCAATGCGGTGCTGGTGGTGGGGCTCAACTTCATCTTCGGCCTGACCGGCCAGTTGCACATGGGCCTGGCGGCCTTCTGGGGAATCGGCGCCTATGTGTTCGCGCTGGGGATTACCAGGCTCGGCTGGAACTTCTGGGTGGGGCTTTTGGCGGCCACCACGGCGGTGAGCCTGGTGGGCTTTCTGCTTGGCTTTCCGACGCTGCGCTTAAAGAGGTTCTACCTGGCCATCACCACCATCGGTTTTGGGGAGATCGTACGGCTGATCCTGCTTAACTGGTCAAAGGTCACCGGCGGGGTCTTCGGGGTCTCGGCGATTCCCAGGCCGGCTTTGGGCTCGCTGGTGTTAAACGACAATACGCTGTACTACTACTTTACCCTGGTAATCCTGGCGGTTTTGACCCTGGCGGCCAGGGTGATCGAGGATTCCAAGTTCGGCCGGGCCTTTCGCGCCATTCACGACGATGAACTGGCGGCGGAGGCGGTCGGGTTGAACTCCACGTACCTGAAGATCCTGGCGTTTGTCCTCTGCGGGTTCTACGCCGGCATCGGCGGGGGGCTCTACGCCAGCCTTATGAACTATATCAGCCCCGAGGTCTTTGCCCTGGACCGCTCCCAGTTGTTCGTGATGATGCTGGTCATCGGCGGCATGGGTAGCTTGCCGGGGGCGATCATGGGCACGGTGCTCCTGACCTTCCTTCCGGAGGTGCTGCGCTTCTTGCAGATGTGGTATCTGGCCATCTTCGGGGCCATTGTGATCGTGCTCATCGTCTACCGGCCCACGGGGCTCTTCGGCCTTATCGAGCTGTTGGTCGAGAAGATTGAAACTTTGGCCATCCGGCGGAGGAGGGGGGCGGCCGCATGACGTTGCTGGAAGTGAACCAGGTGACCAAGCGTTTTGAGGGTCTGGTGGCCATCGACAACCTATCCACCACCGTGGCGAAGGGCGAGATCCGGGCGGTGATCGGCCCCAATGGGGCGGGGAAGACCACTCTGATCAATGTGTTGACCGGTGTCTACCGTCCCACCACCGGAAAGGTCGCTTTCAAGGGAGAGGCCATTTCGGGGCTGGCGCCGTATTCCGTGGTCAAAAAGGGGATCGCGCGCACCTTTCAGAACCTGCGTCTTTTTCCAGGCCTTACCGTGCGGGAGAATGTGATGCTCGGCCAGTTCTGCCGCACCAAAAGCGGGATCCTCGCCAACACCTTCCGGCTGCCCTGGGTGCTGAAGGAAGAAGAGGCGGTCCAGAAGAATGCCGATGAGATGCTGGCTTTCGTGGGGCTGCTGGATAAGGCCGATTGGCCGGCCAAGAGCTTGCCTTACGGCCAGCAGCGGCTTTTGGAGATCGCCCGGGCGCTGGCCACCGAACCGGAGTTGATTCTGCTGGATGAGCCAGGCGCCGGCATGACGCCGCAGGAGTCCATGGAACTGGCGGGGTTGATCAAACGGATCCGCGACCGCGGGTTGACCGTGCTTCTGGTGGATCACAAGATGAAGATGGTGATGACGGCGTCGGACTCCATCACGGTGATCAGTTTCGGGAAGAAGATTGCGGAAGGGACTCCGGAAGAGATCCAGCGCGACCCGGAGGTTATCCGGGCCTACCTGGGCGAGAGGGGGCTACGGACCTGATGGAGAACCTGAAGGACAACCCGAAGGAGAACCTGAAGGATAACCTGATGGGTAAAACGCCGATGTTGCGCCTAGCGGAGGTGACTGCCGCCTACGGGAGTATCAAGGCTCTGCACGGGGTCTCGCTCGAGGTCCATGCCGGCCAGGTGGTCTGCCTGATCGGCTCCAACGGCGCCGGGAAGACCACCACCCTGATGAGCATCATGGGGGTGGTGCGGCCTACCAGCGGGGAGATCGCCTTTGAAGGAAAGAGGATCAACGGGGTGGCCACCCCACGGGTGGTGGCCCAGGGGATCTCGTGCGTGCCCGAGGGCCGGCGGATCTTCCCGGAGCTGACGGTGGAGGAGAACCTCCAGATGGGCGCCTACACCCGCCGCAAGAACAAGGCGGAGATTGCCGAGACTATGGACTATGTCTACCAGCTCTTCCCGATTCTTAAGGAACGGCGGCTGCAAATGGGGGGAACCCTCTCCGGCGGGCAGCAGCAGATGCTGGCGGTAGGGCGGGGGCTGATGGCCCACCCGCGATTGCTCCTTTTGGACGAACCCTCGCTGGGGCTGGCGCCGCTCATGGTGGAACAGGTGCTAAACAGCGTGGTGACCATTGCCAGGACCGGAGTGACGGTGCTCCTGGTGGAACAGAACGCCCTGGCGGCCTTGGAGATCTCGGACTTCGGCTATGTGCTCGAAAACGGTCGGATCGCACTGGCGGACACCGCAAAGAATCTGGCAAATAACGTGGAAGTGCAAAAGGCTTATCTTGGGAGCGCCTGATTACGATTCAGATAGTCCCCCTGAAAGTCGCAGGGCGCGACTTTTTCAGAGGGAGACGGAGAAAGGATGGCTTAATTAACATGGAAACGATGCATGGACTG
>JBLNCV010000292.1:0-4244 GCA_050260975.1 Syntrophothermus sp.
CGACCGTCTTTTGAAGAGGCACCCGGTCCGTCAGGGCACTTACCTGGATCATGCTTATCGCTTCCGGCTGGCCGGTGAGTTTTTGCGCTACGTCCAGATCCGCAAAGACCTGATCGTCCTCTGGACCGCCGGTGTTCACTACCCCCGTCACCGTAAACCGTTCTTCCATCCCGCCCGGCGCCTCGATCAAGAATGCATCACCAGGGCGCAGACGCAATTTTCGGGCCACCGCGGCGCCGATCACCATGCCGGCCGGACTTTCAGCCTCACTTCCAATTTGATTCCCATCCTGGTCTTCAGCCCGCCTTCCATCCCCCTCAACCTTCCACCAGGGGCTGACCTGACTCATCAGCGCAAATCTTACGCCGGCCAGCACCACCTTTTTAGGACCCCCTGATCCGGTTTTGATCTCCACCACCGCGTATAAATACGGCGCCGCCCCGACCACTTGCTCCCGGGCCGGCCCGGAGGTTATGGCAACAAGCTCCCCCTCTTTAAGTGTCGCTTTAAGGGCTGTTGTCGCTCCAAGGGCTGTACCTGGCGCGGTGCTTTCCGCCTCAAGATCGCCACCCCTGGGAACCACCAGGATGTTGGCCCCATAGGCGCGCAACTCGCGGCCCAACTTGCCACTGATATCGGTGGCCACGCCGAGAAACGCCGTAACCATCGACGATCCCATCAACACCGCCAGAACCGCCGCCATTACCCGCCTCCTGCGGCGCTGAAAGGATCTCCAGAGCAGGAGCCACTGCATCTTCTTGCGCATCGTTTTACGCATCGTCATTCCCCCTGCAGCACCACTACCGGATTCACCCGTAGAGCGCTCCTCACCGGTATGGCGCTCCCCAGAAGCGCCACGCTCGCGGCAATCCCCAGCGTGACCGGCAAGACCAGCACCTGTGGTGAAATAGCCACCCCGAAGACACCCAGCCCGATGGCTTTAGCCAGGCCGATTCCCGCGAAATAGCCGGCCAACCCTCCCGCAAGGCCGATCAGTCCCGCCTCGGCCAGGAACAGGGCCGCTACCTGGCGGGCATCCGCTCCCACCGATTTGATAATCCCGATCTCCCGGCGTCGTTCCAGCACGCTGGTGGACATGATGGTGGCCACCCCCAGCGCCGAGGCCAATAATGCCACCACGGTAACCAGAACCAACAGGAGCCTGGTCTTGGACAAAAACGCCCCTTCAGCCGCCGCCACCTGCTGGATCGCTTTGACCTCCGCCCCCGGCAATACTTCCTTGATCTGCAATATGATGGACGAGATGTAAGGCGTGCAGTACCATTTCTCGTACTCTTTCGGGGTCATCTTTTTTGTATCCCGCTTTGCGAACGCATCTTCCGGCGTCGTCAACGCACTCACCAGCACCTTATCCGCCTTGCCGGGCAGCCGCAGCAGTTCCTGCACCACGCCGAGGTTCGCGAAGATCTGCTGGTCTTCCGCTCCACCGGTGGTTACTATGCCCCTGACCACCAGCGCTTTGCTCCGGCCGCCCGCGCTCACAACCAATCTATCTCCCGGCCGGATCCCCATTTGCTCAGCCACGGCGCCGCCCACCATACTTCCAGTGCTGTCATCCGGACCTTCAATCCAGGATCCGTCCACCTTCCACCAGGGAGCGAGCTTCTTGACGCCGGTCTTAAACGAGCGGAAAGCTTCGCCAGGCACCTTTACCTCCTGGTTGAACCAGGTCCCGGTGAGGAGGACCCGCCGCGAATTCTCTGAAACCCTCGGGTCTCCCGTGTTTCCGGTTCTGGTTGCCATGACCGTGGCGCTGAGGTACGGGTTGAACGCCACGATGTTGTACTTCCAGAAGATCTTCTTGATCTTATAAAGTTCCCGTACATCCAGGTAGGCAGGTTCCGGCGAACCATAATCCACGCCCCCGATCTGGATGCGAAGGGCGTCGGTTTTAGGCAACACCAGGATGTTGGCCCCGTAGGCGCGCAACTCCCGGCCGACCTTGTCATTGATGTCCACGGCCACGGTCAGAAGCGCCGCCGCCAGAGAAGCCCCGGTAAAGATTGCCAGAACCGCCAGGCCTACCCTCTTTTTTCGTCTTTGAATGGATCTCCAGAGCATCCGGCCAAACATCTTTCACTCGCCCCTCTACCAGCCCGACCTACTTTGATCCTTTGGCAAAAACCTTGTCATGGGCCGCAAGGTCCTGAACGTCCACGATTACATCCGAGCCGTCCAGTCCGGACTTGATTCCAATGGGATTGCATCCCCCGCTCATCCCCACCGTGGGAATGTCGATGGGCGCGTTGCAGTTCTTGCAGACCAGGACATCTTCGCCCTGGGTGTAGCCAAAATCGCCGCAGATCTCACAGGCGTCCAGGGCGCTGCCGATATCCTTCTCTCCCCGTTTAACAAGGAGAAATCTAACCTGAGCCGTCCCGGTGTCGTAAACAAATTTGTGGAGCCGCCGATCCGCCAGTTCCGCCGCCGGCACCCTCACCCGGCCGTTTGCCGCCGTAACCGTTACCGGCGCCGGGTCATAGGACTGGGCTCCCACAAACAGCGTCGAAGCCAGGGCCAGAATAATCAACGCCGTGATCCCAGCGATGGCGTACCGCCACAACCGGAGCCTCCGGGCATCGGCAAGCTTCTTGCGCCTGTCCGCCGGCGTCTCCAGGACAGCTTCCGGGGTTGTTCTCCGGCCATCCCTTGACGCATCGCCCTTTGCCGCGCCGGACGTAACATCGGGTGTTTGGACATCGGGTGTTTTGGCGCCAAGCAGAATGGTCACCACCGGCGCCGCCAGCAGAGCCATCAACAGAATGGTGGAAGTGCTGTCCCTGACGATCCAGCCGATTACCCGCATCACCGCCGGCGTAAGCGGGATGATTCCCACCTCTCCCCATTCGTGGAGACCGCCGGCCAGAAGTTTAACCACCAGCAGCAACAAAATTACGCTGGTCACGTTGAAGAACCTTTTGAGGTCGATGTTGACGCTGCCCCGGATAAAATAGACCGCAAACAACGCCGCCAGGGCAAGTCCCAACAGGCCGCCGACAAATTGCAGCACGCCGCTGCCGGTCAGCGAAAGCGCCGCCAGGAACAGGACGGTTTCGATTCCCTCCCGGAAAACCATCACAAATGTAAAGAGCGCCAGGCCAAACCCGCCTCTGGCCGGGGAAGCGATCATCCCCCCCAGCCGGTCCTCCATCTGCCGTTTCATGCTCCTGCCCGTGCGCCACATCCACACCACCATCGTGGCCACGAACAGCCCGGCCACCCAGTACATGATCCCTTCCACCAGTTCATTCTCCGCATCCAGGTTGAGCATTCCAATCAGAAGCGCTCCCAGGAGGCTGGCCGCCACCGCCGCCGCCAGTCCCATGTAGACCGGCCGGTTCAGCTTCGTGCGGCCCGTCCGTCTGAGATAAGCCAGGATAATCCCGATCACCAGTGCCGCCTCGATCCCTTCCCGCAAGGTTATAACCAACGCTTCGACCATTCTTGCCACCCCTTTGAATTAGCCTTTGTTTATCGTTGTGTGATAACCATTCTCAACAGATCGGTGTGTGATGCGATTGAGAATCGTTTTCAGTTTAAGTATAGTACTATGAGTTGTCGTTGTCAATAAAAACTTTTGGAGAAAGGAGGAAGTACTGGCATCAAGTAGAATATGTTTATTAAATTAGTTTACTAACCTCAAGTTCACCCCCGGAGGCTCGCCATGGATAAAAGATCGCGTGGCCGCAACCTGATCAGCATCAAGAAACATAACAGAGCGGTCATCCTCAATATCTTGCGACAACACGGCCCTATCTCGCGGGCGGAAATTGCCCGGATCAGCAAGCTGACACCCCCGACCGTTTCCAATCTTGTTTCGGAACTGGTCGTTTCGGAATTCGTCCGCGAAGTAGGCGCCGGAGATTCCACCCCCAATGGTGGCCGCCGCCCCACCCTGCTGATGCTCAATCCCCAGGCCCGGTATGTGGTGGGGATCAAGATCGGCGTGGACCTCTTGACAGCGGTTCTAACCGATCTGGAGGGAAAAATTCTCCACCGCGCGCAAGCCACCAGGGTTGCCGGTGAAGATGCCGGAGCAGTGGCCACCCGGCTGGCCGGCCTCATCCAAACCCTTCTGAACCAGTCAAATCTTCGCCGTGAGAGGCTCCTGGGCGTCGGTGTGGCGTCGTCCGGCGTGGTGGACAGCGAAAAGGGGGTGGTCCGCCGTTCCAGCCTTTTGCAGTGGCAGGAGGCGCCCATCGCCCGGCTCATTCAGGAACGCC
>JBLNCV010000293.1:0-4577 GCA_050260975.1 Syntrophothermus sp.
ACCTGCTCTCCTAATCTGGTGATCCTGGATTTGATGCTGCCGAAGATGGATGGCTTTGAGGTCTGCCGGTCAATCCGCCAGGTTTCTTCGACACCGATCATCATCCTTTCGGTAAAAGACGACGAGGCTGACAAGATCACCAGCTTCCTTTTGGGAGTCGACGACTATGTCACCAAGCCGTTCAGTCCATCGGAACTGGTCATGCGGACCCGGGCGGTGCTGCGCCGCTCCAGGGAGAGGACGGCCCCGGAAAAGAACCTGCCGGTCTTGCGCTATCCCGGCTTTATGGTGGATCGCCGTCGGTGCCTGGTTAACGTGGATGATCGGGTCATAAATTTGACTCCAAAGGAATTCAATCTTCTGTGGCTTTTGGCGGCTCACCCGGGCTACGTATATAGCAGAGAACAGATTCTCAAGTATATCTGGAAGGACGAGCAAACCACGGACCAGGACAACGTGACCGTGCTGGTAAGCCGCCTCCGGGAAAAGGTGGAGAAGGATCCCGCCAACCCCAAGTTCATCCGGACTGTTTGGGGTGTCGGTTACAAGTTTGGCCTTGAAACGTCTTGAGAGGAGGGGGATTGTGAATGTGTACACAAGAACAATAGGGCGACGAAACATTTAATGTACGACTTTGGCGTCGGGATAGGCGCCCGGGCATCAAGCGATAAGGTGACGCGGAAAGAAAAGAAGGGGGTGTGAGCAATGAAGTTGAGTAGAAGGCAGTTCCTGAAGGTTACTGGTTTTACCCTGGCGGCTTCAGCGGCCAGCGATCTGTCCTGGACTTCCAAGTTGGTGAACGCCGAGGAGAAGATTCCGTTTGAGTCCCCCAACGGCATGCTGGTGGACACGACGATGTGCATTGGCTGCAGGGCCTGTGAAGCAGCCTGCCTGCAACAAAACCACCTGCCTGGACAGGTAGGGGATCAAGAAGAGCTATCGTCCACGAAATGGACCTATCTGGATAGCGTCAAAGTAGAGAACGGCGACGAGACCTTGGAATGCTATATCCGGCGGCAGTGCTTCCATTGCCAGGACCCGTCGTGCGCTTCGGCCTGCCCGGTGGGAGCGCTTCATAAGACCAAGGAAGGGCCGATCGTCTACGATTCCGGCAAATGCATCGGCTGCCGTTATTGCATGGTTGCCTGCCCGTTCCAGATCCCGAGATACGAGTGGGATAAGCCACTGCCGTTGGTCACCAAGTGTATCATGTGCATCGACCGGATCAGGGCCGGAGAGCAGCCGGCCTGCTCGGAGGCTTGCCCGACAGGCGCCACCAAATTCGGTCGCCGCAAAGAGCTTATCGCGGAGGCGGAGGAACGGATCAGAAAGGCGCCGGACAAGTATGTCAACTATGTCTACGGCAAAAACGAGGTTGGCGGTACCTCCTGGCTGTTCCTGGCGTCGGTGCCTTTTGGACGGCTGGGCTTCCCAACCGACGTAGGCACCAGGCCTCTGCCGCAACTGACCTGGAATGCTCTCTCCAAGGTGCCGGGGGTAGTGGTCGGGGTAGGCGCTCTGCTTAGCCTCATAAGTTATGCCAACCACAGAGGAAGCAAGGGCGCCAAAGGCGACAAGGAAATTGAAGTGGAGAAGAAGGCCAATCTGGTGGAAAAATAGGAAGTAAGGAGGTGTGAGAGATGAAATGGGAGTTTGCAATCTTGGGGTTTAAGGTCAGGCTGACGGTTTTGCGGCTGATCCTTCTGGCAATCGTGGCTCTGGGATTTGTGGTGGCGGTCCTGAGATTCTGGAAAGGGTTGGGGGCGGTGACCGCTCTTAACGATCAGTTCCCCTGGGGGTTGTGGATCGGGTTTGATGTGGTGACCGGCGTCGCCCTGGCGGCCGGTGCCTTCAGTACCGCGGCGGCGGTTTACGTATTCAACCTTGAGAAGTTCCGGCCGATCCTCCGGCCGGCGATTCTTACCGGCTTTCTGGGTTATTTGATGGTCATTATCGGGCTCCTTTTCGACCTGGGCAGACCCCACCTGATCTGGCACCCGGTGATCATGTGGCAGCATCGCTCGGTCATGTTCGAGGTAGCCTGGTGTGTGATGCTGTATACCACGGTGCTGTTTCTGGAGTTCAGCCCGGTGCTCCTTGAGCGGTTCGGGTTCAAGAAAGCGGTGAAGGTGATCCACTCGCTGACCATGCCACTGGTGATTGTGGGCGTGATCTTCTCCACGCTGCATCAGTCGTCGCTGGGTTCACTCTTCCTGATTGTTCCAGGCAAGCTTCATCCGCTGTGGTATTCCTCCCTGCTTCCGGTCTTCTTCTTCATCAGCGCGGTTGGCGTTGGGCTGTCGATGGTTATCGTGGAGTCCTTCCTGGCGGCCTGGGCGTTTAAAAAGGCCCCGGAGATGGATATCTTGCCTTCCCTGGCCAAGGCGATACCGGTGGTGCTGGGAATCTACTTTGTGGCCAGGATCTTCGACATGAGTGTCCGGGGCACCCTGCTTCAAGCCTTTGACGGTTCCTTCGAAAGCAAGATGTTCCTGGCCGAGATCTTGCTTGGGGTGGTGCTCCCGGCTGTCTTCCTGTCAATCAGGCGGATCAGGACCTCGCCGGCCGGGTTGTTCGCCGCGGCGGCAATTGCGGTAATCGGGATTGTATTCAACCGGTTGAATGTTGCCATCACCGGCATGATCTCCTCGGCGTCCGCGCCCTACTTCCCGACCTGGATGGAGCTTAGCATCACCGCCGCAATCGTGTCCTTCGGTGTGCTGGCCTACGCCTTCATCGCCGAGAATTTCCCGGTCCTTCCTTTCGAAGAACATGCCCATGGTGGCGCCGGGGAATTGGAGCACAAGGGCAGCCTGGCGGGCACCGGGAAGTAGCGGCAGGCGTGCGCCGGGAGGTAGTGCAGCCTCTTTGTTTGGAGAGTCGCGCGCTTGTCCCGCTAGACGGACAGACACCGGAGCGAACCCGGCTTAATATAACTGTAACTATCCATTAAATCCTGCAGGAGGAGGGCAGATCTGCCAGGGGCGCGAGCCCCGGCACAGCAGGTGAATTCAGTAAAGGAGATTTATCGAGGCGATGGCAAAGCAGGGCGCGATCAAGAGAGTTTTTCCGGGCGGAAATACTGAGGTGGGTTTCTACTCCTTTTACGACCACATCATTGAACCGGATGCCCGGCGGATCATGGTTATCAAGGGGGGGCCGGGGGTCGGGAAGTCGACCTTCATGCGCGCCATTGGAGAGGCGATGGTGGAACGGGGTTTTGATGTGGAGTACATGCATTGCTCTTCCGACAATGGTTCCCTGGATGGGGTGGTGATACCGGAGATCGGGGTGGCGATGATTGATGGAACGGCGCCGCATATTTTGGATCCCAAAAACCCGGGTTGCGTGGATGAGATCATCCACCTAGGCGATTTCTGGGACGAGAGCAAGATCCGGGCGCACAAGGCGGAGATCATGGAGTGCAATAAGGAGGTCGGCCGGCTTTTTACGCGGGCCTACCGGTTCCTGAAGGCCGCAAAGGTGATCCATGACGACTGGGAAGTGGCCAACATCGAGGGGATGAACTTCGCCGCCGCCAACAAGAAGACCGCGGCGGCGCTCGATCAGATCTTTGCCCGGAAGAAGGTTGCGCGCATGACCACCCGTGTCGGCAAGGAGCGCCACCTCTTCGCCAGCGCCATTACCCCCGATGGCCCGCTAAACTACCTTGAGACGGTTGTGGGACCGATGCCCACCAAGTACATCATCCAGGGAGAGCCTGGCACCGGGAAGTCCACATTGGTCGGGAAAGTGGCCGCAACCGCGGTGGAGCATGGCTATGACGTGGAGATCTACCATTGCGCGCTGGACCCCGCCAAGGTGGAGCACCTGGTCATCCCGAAACTTGGGGTTGCCCTGGTTACATCGGCTGAACCGCACCTCTACCCGGCCGGCGAAACCGACCTGGTGATTGATATGAACGAGTGCCTCTCTCAAAAGGTTGTTGACAAGTATGCCGAGGTGGTGGCCTACGACCGGGAGGAGTTCGCCCGGCTGTTTGGCAAGGCGGTCTCGTTCATCGCCAGGGCGAAGAAGACCCATGACAAGATGGAAACCTACTATGTTCCCAACATGGACTTTGCCACCATCGGCGCGCTGCGGGAGAAGACCCTCGCCCGGATCCTGGCCTACGCCGGGGAAGTCCGGAAGGTGGTTTAAAAAAATAAAAACTATTGAGAAAAATTTATTGACAAAAGCCAGCCAACCGGGCATAATAAAGGGGAAGACACCCGTTCGAGCGGGTTCGTCCCCGGAGGGTGTTACGATCCGGGAGTCGTTAGATTTTTTACTTGTTTGCTAGGAATCGGGTGGATCCCTAGCGTTTTTGTTGTCTGCGCCGGAATACGTGCTATTTGGTTAAGTTAACCGGTGCATCTTCCGAGAAAAGTACATGAGCGGTGCGCTTTACGGGAGGCATGGACGCCGCGGCGTCCAAGGAGGGGCGTGAGTGGTACAAATACGGCCCAAAAAATGCAAGGTCAGCAATATGCCAAAAAAAGCTGGCTGGAGCTTTGCGCGTTTTGGGTTGAAAACCTTGAATCAATGGGCTATAATTAACTAGGATTTGGCCATTT
>JBLNCV010000294.1:0-2816 GCA_050260975.1 Syntrophothermus sp.
GATTGGATCATCGCCAGCAAGGATACCTACCGTGAGAAGCGGCCGGCGATCAAGGAACTTCTGCAAAAATACCAGCGTTTGAACGATTGGTGGATTAAAAAGGATTAAGGCCTCTTAAGAAATCCGGCAAGAGCCTTCCGCCGCCAGTATTCTGTTTTGCAGCTTTGACCTTGTCTACCCAGATCTTTTCCTTATTTCACGAAAATATATCTTGTCATGAATGAGCTGGCATATTCAACCCATTTTACATTGCGCAACATTCTTTGTTGGGGGTTGGCCCAGAAGGGATAAAGATGGTATTGTTGAATAATCTATGTTTGTTGAACCGTTGCTTAACACCCGATAATTGGTGTGGCGCCGGCGGGCCCTCATCTTAAATGTTACCCGCTTAAATGTTGCCCGCCGGGCGGGAATGTAACGAGGGTCGAATCAAACTAAATAGAGGTATCTTTACCGTAAAAAGGTATCTTTGAACGGAGGACGGCGGAAGATGGATTTCCATAGGATTGGTATCGTCGGCGCAGGAACCATGGGGCAGGGGATTGCCGAGGAACTGGCCGGAAAGGGTTATGAGGTGCTTCTTTTGGACAAGACACCTGAAATTCTGGAAGAGTCGAGGCAGGGGATAGAACTTATCCTGGACCGGAAGATGGAGAAGTGGGCGATAACCGAGGCGGAAAAGCGGGTGGCGATGGGCAGGATTACCCTGAGTACCCAGCTTACGGACCTGGGAGACGTGGATTTTGTGATTGAAACCATCAGCGAGGATCTGGACGCCAAAAAGGAGCTTTTCCGAACGCTGGACCAGATCTGCCAGAAAGGCGTGATCTTCGCATCCAACACCTCCACCCTGAGTATCACCGAGATGGGCGCGGTCACTTACCGCTCGGACCGGACCATCGGACTTCATTTTTTGAATCCGGTGAGCAAGGGAGTGGTGGAGATCATCCGCGGCCTGAAAACCTCGGAGCAGACCTTCAAAACCGCTCGGGAATTTGTGGAAAGCATCGGCAAGACCGGTGTGGAAGTCTTTGAATCACCCGGATTCATAACCACCAGATTGATTATGCCCCTTCTCAACGAGGCGATGTATGCCCTGATGGAAGGGGTGGCCAGCGCCGAGGGCATTGACACCGCCATGCGGCTGGGCTATGAGTTGAGCCGTGGCCCGCTGGAGATGGCCGACCGGATGGGGCTGGATTCGGTGCTGGTCGCCATGGAACGCCTCTTCCGGGATTTCGGCGACCTCAAATTCCGGCCGTGCCCGCTGTTGCGGAAGCTGGTCCGGGCGGATCACCTGGGAGTCAAGACCGGCCAGGGATTCTTTAAGTATGACGAGGCCGGCAACAAGTTGTCCGAGGAAAAGACGGTGGGAACCGTCTAGGTTTGCAGAGAATTGCGATACGGTTTGCCGGAAGATCAGGGACATCTAAACGGCGCAGTTTGTTGGAAGATTTTAGGAGGAAGCCTGAATGAAGATTTTTGTTTTAAACTGCGGTAGTTCATCCATCAAATACCAGTTGTTCGATATGAAGACGGAGACGGTCCTGGCCAAGGGCAGAGTGGAGCGGATTGGCATGGATACGGCGGTTCTCTCCCACAGGACCACGGGCAAGGAGGAGGTCAAACAGGTGGCCTCGATCCTGGAACACGCCACCGCTATCAGGAAGATCCTGGAGGTGCTCACCGACGCAAAAGCCGGAGCGATTAAGAGCGCTGACGAGATTACCGCGGTGGGCCACCGGGTGGTAAGCGGGGGTGAGGAGTTCTCCGAATCGGTGCTGATTACCGACGAGGTCAAGGCGGTGATTAAGCAATGTTTCGACCTGGCGCCGCTGCACAACCCGCCCAACTTGATGGGCATTAACGCCATGCAGGCCATTTTGCCCGAGGTGCCCCAGGTTGCGGTGTTTGATACGGCCTTTCATTCTTCGATGCCGCCGTATGCCTTTTTGTATGCCATTCCATATATCCTCTACAAACGCTACCGGGTCCGTCGTTACGGTTTTCACGGCACTTCCCACAAGTTTGTCTCCCAGCGGGTGGCCCAATTGATGAAAAGGCCTCTTGAGGATCTGAAGATCATCTCCTGCCACCTCGGTAACGGTGCAAGTATCACCGCGGTCAAGGGTGGCAAGTCGGTGGACACCACCATGGGGTTTACGCCAGTGGAGGGGCTGGTGATGGGGACCCGCAGCGGCGACCTTGATCCGGGGGCGTTGCTTTATGTGATGTCCCGGGAGAGCCTTGGCATCGGGGATGCCAACGCCATGCTCAACAAGCACAGTGGATTGATCGGGGTTTCCGGGATTAGCAGCGACATGCGGGAGATCGAGGAGGAGCGGGCGGCAGGTAACTTAAGAGCCAGGGACGCCTTTGACATGTTCGTATACCGGATTCGCAAGTACATCGGAGCGTACGCAGCGGCGATGGACGGCGTGGACGCCATCGTCTTCACCGCCGGTGTTGGAGAAAATTCGCCGGCGGTCCGGGAAGAAATATGCCGCAACCTTACCTTCCTCGGTATAGAACTGGATGAAGGGAAGAACAAAAACAGCGAGAAAGAGAAGGAGATCACCAAGCCGGCATCGAAAGTAAAAGTGTACGTGATCCCCACCAATGAAGAGTTGGTGATTGCCAGGGACACCATGGAGGTTGCTTCAAAGGCATTGATTGCCCAAAAGGCCTAGAAAAAGGGTGTCGCCAAGGCCCCGCAACAACAATTGCATAAAGGACGGTTGGAGGCGGCTTGAACCGATCAGGTCGCCTTTTATTTACATAGCTTAATTTTGTGCTTTCTCTGGCCGATCTTTGAA
>JBLNCV010000295.1:0-7254 GCA_050260975.1 Syntrophothermus sp.
TTTCGGCGAGCGGACCATCAGCCTCTCCGCGGCCGCCAGGTTCCCCAGGTTCAGCGTCGGAACCACCATCAAACATGTGGCCATCTCTTCCGGGGTAAGCGATGTGGCCAGCCCTTCCTGGTTCGACGGCGATTTGGGGATCCTGTCGAGGCCGTTTGAGCAGCTTTCGGTTGGCTTCATCGCCAAGAACCTCCTCTCCACCAAAACCGGCGACGAGCGGCTGGTGTCCAGCTATCGGGGGGGGATCGCCTATTACGGGATCAAGGATGTAGTTTTAGCTGCAGACCTATCCGTGGAAGAGGATCCAGCCAACCATGACAAGAAATTGATCAAATACCATCTTGGCGGGGAATACCGGATCTTCGACCTGGTGACCCTGCGGGGCGGATATGACTACAAGTATCTTACGGCAGGTCTGGGGTTGAGCAAGGGCCGCTTTTCCTTTGACTATGCTTACCAGGACCACGAGGCCAACGGTACACACCGGGTGGCCGCCGACTACCGGTTTTAGCCGCTCAAAACAGATTTGAGATAACAGTGGGACCATGAGGGGGAGTTTTCAGCCATGCGGCCGTTTTTGGGTTGCCGCGCCGCTTGCACCACGTGCACCACGGCTTTCAACAGAGTTGCGAAAGCCGTGATCGTCCTGGTGGCGGCAGGAGTGATTTTGCCTCTTCTCCTCCTGCCGGCCGCACAGCATGCGCTGGCCTCCCAGGCGGGGCTTTTATTGGGCAACCTCACCATCTCCCCCGGGCTTCTTTCCGTCCTTAGCGCTCCAGATGAGGAAAGCGCCACCGAGGGAAGCTCCTCCGACGAAAGCTCCGCTGAAAGAAGCTCAGTCGAGAAACGCCTTACCAGCGCCGTGGCCATCTCTTTCCGGCTGGCATTCACCGCCACGGTCATCATCGAAATCCGCGACGAAGCCGGAGTGGTTGTCAAGGAGCTTTTGACCCCTACGGAACTTGAGCCAGGCCCCCATAGTTTCACCTGGGACGGAAAAGATACCTCCGGGGCGCCGGTCCCGGGAGGGACATACCTGATCGTCTTGCGGGCCTACGGCCTGGGTGGAGGCTTTGAAGAAAAGACCGGCAAACTTACCGTCCGCACCGCCCGCAGCCTGGAACTCAACGGCTACAAGAGCTTTCAATACCGCGGATCCTTTATCAACGGCAATGCCGGCGCCTTTTCCGGGGGTCCCCCCGGTTCCTCCCTGGAACAGGCCCTGGCTCTGGATGCCGAAGGTTACGCCACCCCCCAGATCTACATCCGGGGAAGCTATGACGACTCCGAAGGCCCTTCCCTGCGCCAGTTCATGGTGGCGTACGAGGGCGAAAGAGTTCGGGCCTCCGCCGGGGATTTGACGGTAGGGTATCCGGAGCAGGAGTTCACCCTGCGGGAACGTTCGGTATTTGGCGGGCAGATCGGCGGCGACATGGGGAATAACAGCCTGGACCTGATCCTGGCCAGGGTGGACGCCACCAGTGCCGTGCTGCGCTATAAAGGCGATGGAATCACCGTCACCTACTGGCTCAACGCCCCGGTGATCCCCGGCAGCGAGCGTATTTCGGTCAACAACCGGCAACTCACCAGAGACGTCGACTACGTTATCGACTACGGCTCCGGCGAGTTGGCGCTGTGGCGGCCTGTTCCCTACGATGAAGAGCTGGTGGTGGTGTACGAGTACCTGCCAGAACACAAGTTTTACCGGCAGGACCTGTTTGGGGTGCGCTCCCGCACCAAGCTGTCCGAGGGCACGGAATTCGCTTTCAACGCTGTCCGGCTGGGTGATGAGCTGACCCCGGTAGGGCAGCCAGCTACGCCCACCGGGACTACTACGGCAACTCCAACCCTTCCACCACCCAGCCAACTCTGGAACTATGACTTGAACGGAAAAACCCGGCTCTGGGGCGGCGACCTCATCCTGGCCGGGGAGTGGGCGGAAAGCCTGTATAATCGTGACTGGCGGGATACCTCTTTTTTGGCGGCCTCGGGTGAACCTGGCACGGCCTACAGGCTGCGAATGGACCTGGCCAGGGGTAAATTGAACCTGGACGGGAGTCTCAGGCGCATCGATCCGGGTTTCCAGGGGGTGGCAGCCGGAGATTTGCAGGCCGGGGTGGATGCGCTGTCGCTAGGGGGAGAATATCAGGCCTGGCCGTACCTGGGTTTCGTCTCCCAATACAGCGCCCGAGCGGTCTTCCCCGTTGCAGGCCTTGACACATCTGCCGCAGCTTTGGTATCTGCATCTTCCCTCCCCACCACATCCACGCAACCCGCCACGGGTTCCACTCTTTCGGCAACGGTTGGCTCGCGCCTTAAGCTGGCCAAAGCTTCCCAAATGCCGGCCAATTTTCCGGAAATCGAGGTTAGCATTACCAGGAGCCTCCGCTCCCCGCAACCGCTGCCTTTGCCGGCATTACTCGCCCAACCCTTCCCTCTATTCACTCCGGGAGATCAATCGTCTTCCCCCTTTGACACATGGGAAGAAGGTGTTGAGCTGGGTATTCACCAGTCCGCCGGCAAGCTTGCCTACGCCGTGAACCTGGCCCGGGGAGTTGAAACCAGCCAGGCAACAGCCAATCCGGACGCCAGAACCAAATGGTCCGCTTCCCTGGGCACGCAATTTCAGCCGGCGGAGAGCCTGGTGATCGCCTCCAAATATGCCACCCAGCGCAAATTCGGCTCAATTGCCGCCGGAAGTTACGCTGCCCCGGGCCAGGCGAACGGAGCGGCCGTTTCCGGAGAACTTGTGCGGCGTGAAGATATGGACCTGTCGGTCAAATTCTCCCCCGGGCCGGGTTTGTCTACAACCGCGGGTTTGGAAGCCTATCTGACGGACGACCGCGAGACAGGCCTCAACAACAAATGGACGGCCGCAAGGCTCAGCATGGAAAAGGCTTTGTCTGAAAACCTCTACGCCGGAATGGGAGTCAGCCAGCAAAAACGATGGTCCCGTCAAGACAGAACCATCGCCTATGAAGCTTCCAGCACAGACGGGCTGAGCAACGAAGTTACGGCCTCGCTGCGGTACGGCCGTCTGGCCAAACTTTCCGGCGCCATCAGGCAGAAAAACGATCAGACCTGGGCCGAAAGCGGCCAGGAAACGGGATCCGGGACCAGCCTGAGCCACGATGTGGCGCTGGAGTATTCACCGAAATCCGGCACGTCCTTCACCCTGGAAAGGCGCGACAGCCAGGAGGAGCCGGGAAGCGATCAACCGGGCGGGCAGATTACCTGGATCTTGCGCGGCTCGGCCCAGGCCAGGCCGGGTTTGACCTTCAAAACCAGCCTGGAGGCCACCTCAAAAAATACCGCTGCCCAAACCCAGACGCTGGATCGAAACTTTTCTCTTGGCGCCACCTACTCCGCCGGCGCTGGTGTGCAATTGTCTGCCGGATACAAGTGGGCAAGCCGCGCGGACTTTATGTACCCGGACAAAGGCTTTATCGCCAACGTCATCAACCTTGGCGTCATAATCAGTTTTTAAATGATCATCTGTTATCCCATCAGGCGGCCATGCTCCACCTTGAGGCACCGGTCCATGACTACTTTCAAACCCGCGTCGGCGGCGGTTTTGGCCGCGCTGTCGTTGACTATCCCCAGTTGCATCCAGAGAGCTTTGGCCTTGATGCCCGCTGCCGCTTCCGCAATGGGAGGGACATCCTCGGGACGCCGGAAGACATCCACGATATCCACCGGGCCAGGAACCTCTTTTAACGAAGGATAGGCCTTTTCACCCAGTACTTCGGAGATCGTGGGGTTGACCGGGATGATCTTGTACCCGTGATCCTGCAGATACTTGGCCACCCGGTAACTATCCTTGTTTGGGTCCTTGGACAGGCCAACCACCGCGATAGTCTTCGCCGAACCGATAAGTTGCTTGATCTCTTCGTCGCTCGTCAAAACATTCTTGCTCACGTTACCACCCCTCCCAGGAAATTGTGATTCTTATTGTATCACGATCACGATTTGAGATAAACAGGTTTTACGAATTATTTTATGGCAGGAATCAGGTTTCCTTCTGTCAAATTAGAATTTGCTGTACTCCTCGCCCGGAAGATCCTCGCCGGGAGGACAATATTACGATTGGGAAGGTTATGTTAAGCTTATGCTCTCACTCAACGCCTGGTTGAATCTTTTTTCCCACCTGCCCAGGGGAGTGCGCGTCCCTGTCGCCAGATGGGCGGTAAACCGGGCCATCAACCATTATGCGCAACTTGTCGCCGAAGGGACGGAAAATATCCCGGACACCCCGGTCATCTTCATCTGCAACCACCTTTCCAACGCGGACGGCCTCATTCTCAACAAGGTCCTGAGCCGCAAGAGGGAAGTAGTCTTTTTAGCCGGGGTCAAACTTCAAACTTCGCCGGTGACCCGGATCGCCATGGAGACCATTTCGACCATCCCCATTCAACCCAACTCCCCCGACCGGCAGGCGATCAAACAGGCCGTCAACACGCTTGAGTCAGGGCGCTCTATACTCATTTTCCCGGAAGGCGGCCGCAGCCGGACCGGACGGCTCATCCGCGGCAAACCCGGTGTAGTGCTCATTGCTAAAAAGGCAGGCGTCCCCATCGTTCCGGTAGGCCTGCAAGGCACCGAGATCCTGTTGCCTATCGACGACCGGAACATGGGCGGGGAGAAACTGCACAGGGCAAAAGTGGAGGTCCGGGTAGGCAAGCCGTTTTCTCTGGCTGACCTGGGTGGCCTGGCCAGGCTTCAGGAACCGGTGGAAAGGCAGGGTGAAGAAGCCGATAAAGCCACCGAAGGGCGGCGAAACGATGAAACAGACAAAGCCGCCCTGGTGGATGCGATGATGCTCAGGATCGCCGCGCTTTTGGACCCGGAATACCGTGGGGAATACGCCTGAGCCATATGGCCTTCTCTGGCGAGCTACATCATCTTCTCTTCAAGAACGAAATGCTTCCCGTAGGCTTTCACGAGATCATTGAATTCGAAGCCCTTGAGACTGGACTTCCTGGCCTTGTAGTCGGCTTTCGGGATCAAGATTTCGAATTCCACCGGATTTGCCCCGGTAATGTTACGCTTTTCATTGGTGGGGTAGACCAGAACCAGCTTGGCGCCGTTCGGCGTTTCAAAAACAAAGTGCCCCGGGCGGAACGGTTCGGGAAGCGGCCCCTCAAAGCCGTATTTCTTCATAACCTCCCTTATCTTGTTTTCCTCCACGGTGGCCTTGTTCATATGATCCGCCTTGTCCATGTCGCCGCCGTGCCCGCTCTTTTCAGCTACAAGGAAGTGCTTCCCATAGAGGCCAACCAGTTTGTTAAGCATGAATCCCGGGTACAATTCCGGATTAGCCTCATAGTCCTTCACTGGAACAAGAATCTCGATCTCCTTTGGCTCCGTCCCGACTAGCTTGCGGGTCTGATCTGTCGGGTAGACCAGAACCAGTTTGGCCCCATTTTGCAAGTTCAAGATAAAATGGCCGGGAGGAATTGGTTCCGATAGTGGCCCCTCAAAGCCATAGTCCTTGATCAGCGGGGTAAGTTCGCCCTGTTGGGCCCACGCCCCTGCGGAAAGTGATGCAATTGCCAGTAGAAAAACCAGACCCGAAATGAAAATCCTTCTCACCATCAGACTGTGAATCCCCCTTCTCCTGTTGAAGTTTGTCGTCCCGCATTACTACACTATGTATTACTACATCATGTATTACTGCGGCCACTGCATACTAACATAGTACACCTGCGGTTGGTTCCCGGTTTTCACTGCCAAATTGTGCAATACCCACTTCCTGAAGGAACTTTCGGCGCTAAAAACCAAGTTTATAGTACGTAGCGGGGCATCCTAAAATAACATAGACAGAATTCGAGGAGGCTTAACCATGATCGACGAAAAGACGACCGCTTCCGTCCGCCGCAAATACAACCGCGTGGCGCGTTTTTACGACATGCCCTTTATGGAGATGAGCGACCGCTGGCGCAAGGAGATCTGGAAGCATGCCAGAGGAAAGGTGCTGGAGGTGGGGGTGGGCACCGGCAAAAATATCCCCTTCTATCCGAAAGATGTTGAGGTAACGGCCATCGACTTCAGCGAAAAGATGCTTGAGAAGGCCATAAAGCGGCGGGACAAACTAGGCGCCAGGGTGGAGCTGCGCCTCATGGACGCCCAAAAGATGGACTTTCCGGACCAGACCTTTGACACGGTCATCACCACCTGCGTTTTTTGCACCGTTCCGGACCCAATCGCAGGCTTGCGCGAGATCCGGCGGGTTTGCAAACCGGACGGGCAGGTGGTCATGTTGGAACACGTGCGCAGCTGCAAACCTGTCCTCGGCACGCTAATGGACTGGCTGAACCCGCTGGTCTACGGCATAATCGGCACCAACATCAACCGCGACACCGTGGAAAACGTGAAAAAAGCAGGACTGCAGGTTATCAGCGTCGAAAAACTGTGGAGCGATATCCTCCTCAAGATCGTCGCCAGGCCGTAGAATTGCCAAACCGAGCCATCCCGCGCCTCCAAAGGTCCTGATTCGGAGGAGCGCGGAGAAAAGAGCGGAAGGGAAGCGGGAGTCAAGATGATCAGAGCTGTCCTGTTTGACCTGGGGAAGACCCTTTGTGTCCAGGATGTCAAATCGATGATCTTCAAAAAGGCGATTGTGAAGGAGGTCTCCGATTTCCTCCGCGAGCAGGGGTATAAAATCTCCCCGTTTAAATTCTCCCTGGCCAGTTTCCTCGTGTACCAGAGGCAGAGAACCCAGGCCAAGAAGACCGGGCGGGAGACCAAAGCTGTCGAGTTGATCAGGCTGGTGCTCGCTGACCTGGAAATACCGAGGCCCGACCTCGCCGAACCAGTGGTGAACCTCTTCTACGAGATGATTCTTCCCATGATTACCCCTTTTCCCGGAGTGCCCGGGATCCTTGACACCCTTAAAAAAGCCGGTTACAAGATCGGGTTGGTCTCCAACGGGATCTATTCAACGGAATTTGTCAGGGCAATCCTGCAACAAATGGGAATCTCCAGCTATTTTGACGCGGTGATCGTCTCTTCGGACTTCGGCCTGCGCAAACCACGCCCGGAGATCTTTCTGGCGGCTTGCCAGGCGCTGGCGGTCACCCCCGAAGAGACCGCTTTTGTCGGCGACAGCCTGAAGAAGGACATCTTAGGAGCCAAACAGGTGGGCATGCTCGCCATTCTTTTTGATCCCAAAAGCTCTAAAAAACGTTCCTCACTGGCCGATCATACCATAAAAGACATCCTCGAGGTGGAAAAACTGCTGCCGGCCAGCCTCGC
>JBLNCV010000296.1:0-7984 GCA_050260975.1 Syntrophothermus sp.
TAGTCTTCATCCATCATGTGGGCCTCCTCATCGCCCTTGGCCCTGGCCTCCACCTGCTTTTGGAAGCGCTCCTTCTGGTCGATGGGATCATTCAATTCCGAAAAACCGTTGGCCATCTCCCGCCCGTAGATAAAGGCCTCAAACCGGTCCGTCAACCGCGGATCGGAACTGCTGCGCTTGGCAAGCGGGGAGATCTCCACTGGGTAACTGGTGACAAAGGTGGGTTGAATCAAGTTTGGCTCAACGTATTGCTCAAACAGCTCATTTATGATATGGCCCCTGTCCCATTTCGGGTCGACCTTCAGACCCGCCCTCCCGGCGAGAACTCTGGCTTCCTCATCCGAAGCGGTTTCCCCGAGATCAACCTTCGCATACTTGCTTATCGCATCAAGCATGGAGATCCGGGGCCAGGGCGGGGTAAGGTCAATCGCCTGATCCTGGTAGGTGATCTTCGTGGCGCCCAGCACCTCTCCCGCCACTGACGCGATCAGTTCCTCGGTGATCTCCATCATATCCTGGTAATTGGCATAGGCCTGGTACAGTTCAAGCATGGTAAACTCGGGATTGTGCTTGATGGAGATACCCTCGTTCCTGAAGTTTTTTCCCAACTCGAAGACCCGGTCAAAACCCCCGACGATCAATCTTTTCAAATATAGTTCAGGCGCGATCCTGAGATAAAGGTTCATATCGAGCGTATTGTGGTAGGTGATAAACGGCCGCGCGTTGGCGCCGCCGGCAATTGCATGCAGGGTAGGGGTATCTACTTCCAGAAAACCTCTCCCCGTTAGAAAGGTTCGTACCGCGTGCAAGATCCTGCTGCGGGTGACAAAGACCTGCTTGACCTCGGGATTGACAATCAGATCCACATAGCGTTGCCGGTACCGGGTATCCACATCCTTCAGGCCGTGCCATTTTTCCGGAAGCGGTCGCAGCGACTTGGACAAAAGTTCAAATCGCCCAACAGCCACGGTCACCTCTCCGCGATGAGTCCGAAAGAGCCTGCCGGCGACCCCGATTAGATCACCCAGATCGAGCATGCTAAAAGCCTGGTAGGCTTCCTCCCCCAGGACATCAACTTTGGCGTAGATCTGGATCCGGCCCGACACATCCTGGATATGGGCGAAAGTGGCCTTTCCGTGGCCACGGATGGCCATCACGCGCCCGGCCACCCACACCTCGGGCCCTTCCGGAGGAGGGACTTGTCCATCCAAAGCCCGCTCAAAACTTTCGTATTCGGCAATAGCATCGGCAGCCAGGTGGGTGCGGTCAAACTTGTGCCCAAAGGGATCCACCCCCCGCTGCCGCCATTCCTCAAGCTTCTGCCGCCTCGCCAGCATCAGAGCGTTTAGCTCCTGCTCCTCCTCCGGCTGGTTTTCCGCGGCATGAATATTCTGCTCCTCCACCTGCCAACAGACCTCCGATTCTACTGGTTAAAATTAAAGCACGGCAATTCATGACCTGGTAATCTTCATGATCTTATATTTCAGGATTCCATCCGGTACTGAAACATTAACTGTAGCGTTGACTTTTTGCCCCAGAATGGCCTGGCCGACCGGCGATTCGTTGGAAATCTTGTTATGCAGGGGATCGGCCTCCGCAGACCCGACCACCGTATACTCCAAAACCTCATTCGATTGTAGATCTTTCAGCTTCACCGTGGAGCCGATACTCACCTTGTCGGTCTTGACGTCGGCGTCATCGATCACCTTGGCGTTGCGCAGCATCTTTTCCAGGGTGAGAATCCGCCCTTCGATAAAGGCTTGCTCGTTTTTGGCATCCTCGTACTCGGAGTTTTCGCTGATGTCGCCGAACTCCAACGCCTGTTTAATCCTTTCCGCAACTTCCCGGCGTCTTACCGTCTTGAGGTGGTCCAGCTCTCTTTCGAGTTTCTCCAGGCCCTCGTGGGTCAAGAGTGTTTCCTTTTCTGCCATCCCTGTCGGTCCCCTTCCTGAAGTATCGAAGTTTAAGTACACCAAGGACTACCAGGCGCAAATCAAAGCTTAATATATGTGGTCCCACATGCTTTTATTCCGCACGGGCCGGCAAGATGCGCGGCACAAGCGCAAAGCCATGATACCAGCACAAGCACTGTCAGAGTGCCTCCCTGACAGTGCTTGTGCCGCTGCTTGTGATTTTACTCTATTATACGGGGAATGGTAGTGAATTGTCAAGCAGAAAGTTTGTGCCGGGCATTAACTTTTACACCGGCAACTTGCTCCGGCTCCACAAGACACCCTCCCCGGCAGAAGCCCGCCACCACAAAACCATGCTTACGGGCCAGGCTGGCGATCTCTTCCACGCGTTCCACGGTAATCTCCAGCCCCAGGCTGAAATTTTCATACCGCTCCTCTAGAGCCAGGATCAACGTCTCCGCCACGGCGGGATGGGTGTATCCGCGCGGGAGGGACAGATTCAACCAATCGGAATCGTTCTCCGATTCCCCCGGAACCTTTACGGCACCTCCTTCAAAAAACAGGACGTCGCTTCGCACCCGTTCCAGGCCATGTAAATATCCCACTGCTCCGGCCGGTGCAGACAGATCGCAGACTATCGCGCCGGTTTTGAGCTGCATCGGGTCGAAGAGCAGGGGCGGTATAGCTCCCCTGAGCCCAGAAGCCCAGGTGTATAATGGAGAGGCCGCCAGAATCACCAGATCCGCTTGTAGTAAGGCCGTTTCGGCATTGCCACAGGTTCTGGCCGCCAACCCGGTCTCGTGGAGGATGTAGGTGGCCAGACGGTCCAGCTTGGCTTCGTTCTCCCCGATCAAAGCCAGGTATTTGACGTTTCGGGCGATAAGCCGCGCGCAGACGCTCCCCGCTGCAAGATCCGCCCCGATCACCACTGCTTCGGCCTTGGAAAGATCCACCGCCATCTGTCCCGCCGCCTGCACGATTCCTTCCAAAGCCGCGGCGATGGTGTAACTGGTCCCGGTGGTGACAGCCACGCCGGCATCTTTCGCTATGGCCAGGCCACCGTTGCCTATTATAGAGGCATACCCGCCCAGCCCGACAACCCGGGCTCCGAGCTTCTCAGCCAGCCGTATGCTCTTCAGTACTTTGCCAACTACAAACTCCACCGGCAACGCCGCAAATTGCCTCGCCGTAAGGGGGCACCCGATTGCCCACCCCTCCGCCTCCGGCCCCTCTGCCGAGTGAATCTTCTTCAGATGCGCAACCCGCATGGGAGGCAGATGCCTTACCACTCCCTCAAGAAGGGATGGCAAGAGGCCCCGGGCAAAGCTGAACCGCCGGGAAAGATCCTCGGCCCGGACAGGGTGGGTGACAAAGCCGAACCTTTGCACAGGGGTCACTCCTTGCACGATGCTATGTGATCTCGCCGGCGTAGAGCCGATTACGCCAGGTTTTCGATGCGCGGCTTGAAGGAGATCTTGTCTAGCAGGCTCAGATAGTCGGCTGGCTGCATATCTTTTGCCGGCTTACCGGATAGTGCAATCAAAACTCCCTCCATCACGTTGGTCCCAAAGGAACGACCATCCAGTTCGGGAGTGGTGGTGATAAGCTTCGCAGCGCCGCGCTTGCGCAGTTCCTTTACATCTTCTTCGGTGATGGTGTTGGTCAGGATGATCTTGCCGTCGAGCCGTTCAGGCATATACTTCTTAATAAAATGCCAGTCGCCGGCGATCATCTCCGCCCACTGATAATAACGCTCGTAGCGCGGCTTGTTCTCTTTCTGTTTTTCGCCGGTGGGGTACAACATGGAAAAGGGCAACTGGCACGCGATCGGTGCAATTACTCTGGCCGCCCGGTGCAGCGCCTTGAGTGAACGTAGCGGAATAGGCAGCCCCAGCGCAAACATGAAGTCCCCCAGGATCACCTCGCACCCTGACTCCTGAAGCGCCTCCGCCATCCCAAACCGATCCATGCCGGACACCAGAAGCACCTTCATGCCCGCCAGAGGCATTTTGGCTTCGTCTCGCAAGTATTCCACCACCCGGCGTTCGAGGGTGTTTTTCAGGCCGCTCCCATCCACAATGGGGGTCAATCTGGGGGCCGCCGCCAGTTTCCTGGCGTCCCGCAGGAGATAACGCCGCTTGCCCGCCCAAAGGTAGAGATCGATGCCGCCCATTCCAAAGGCTGCAACTTTTCCATCCAACTCATGAAGCAGATCGACCGCCTTTTGCATGTCACCATCGGTGCCGATCCGTTCGATGCGAAACTTTTCGCCTAAAATGTCCACTTCGACCGCCTTATCGCGCGTGGAAGAACCAATGCTGACGCTGACAACCCTTTTCATCGTCTGGCCCCCTAAAAATTATTCCACAGCCCGCCTTTTTAGTCCAGGGCCTTGGCCGGTGCAGCTGGTGCTTGCTTTAAGCTCTGGTGCTTACTTTTTAAGCTCCGGATAAGTTCAGCCAGTTCTTCGGGATCCACAAACTTGTCCTCTGCTATTGGGGATTCGCCAATCTCAATGCCCACCACTTCGTTGCCCAGGATCTCCTCGATCTCTTTCAAGCGCATGTTGGAGCCCAAAAAGACAACCACATCGTGTTCCCGGAGCCGCATGATCACGGAAATTACGTGGTTGAGGACCTGCAAGCCGCCCTCCTTTTTCACATAATCCCAGCGCTCGGAGTTGGTGAGGAGGTAGATGAAGTCCACCCCTTCCCTTTCAGCCACCGTCTGAATCTCACCCTTGTTCTTGATTGGGAACCCGATCAGGGCAATTTTGGCGCCTTTGCGGACTTCACCCAGCGTCTCCAGCCGGGAGACAAAGGTGCGATCCACACCCACCTCCTCGGCGGTCTCTTGCTGGGAAAGCCCTTTTACCCGCAGTTCCAAGATCTGGTCAATCTTGTGCAAGAGCTTATTCCGGTTGATGAGTTTCTCCCCGATGCGTACGAAGTCCATTCCGGCCCCTCCCCTTTCCAAACTGCAGGGAGGCGAAAAGGCGATGTGCACAAAGCTGTGTACGCCGTTATTCTACCAAAATCTGCCCCCCAGGTCAAGGAGAATAAAGTGTGCCCATGTTTAAAGCGCGCCGGGCGCCTCCCCCATCGCGCGAAAGATTGCCCGCATCATCTCAGCGGTCGTCGCACGGTTGACAGCTTCTTTAGCCCGGCTGGCGCCGGCCAGTCCTTTCATATACCAGGCTGCGTGCTTGCGCATCTCACGGACGCCAATGTGTTCCCCTTTGTGGGCAACGATCATCTCCAGATGCCGTTCCGCCAATTTGAGCCGCTCGGCGGTGGTGGGAGGCGGCAAAAACTCGCCGGTCGCCAGATAATGCGCGATTCTTTTCAAGAGCCACGGATTGCCAAGCGCGGCGCGGCCAACCATTACCCCGTCGCAACCGGTCTCATCAAGCATCGCCCTGGCGGCCTGAGGGCTGTCCACATCTCCGTTGCCAATCACAGGAATCTTGACCGCCTCTTTCACTTGCCCGATGATCTCCCAATCGGCCCGTCCCGAATAGAAAGCCTCTCTGGTCCGGCCGTGTACGGTGATTGCTTTGGCCCCGGCTGCTTCCACCGTTTTTGCCATTTCCACCGCGTTCACCGAACCGGCGTCCCAACCCTTGCGCATCTTAACGGTCACCGGCAAGTTCACAGCCTGGGCCACCGCTTCCACAACCCGCCCGGCCAGATCCGGATTTCGCATCAGAGCCGCGCCCTCGCCGTTTTTGACGATCTTGGGGGTCGGGCATCCCATGTTGATATCCAGCGCCTCGGGCCGGTAAGTTTCTGCAATCCTGGCGGCCTGCGCCATAATCTCCGGCTCTGAACCAAACAGCTGGATGGCCATCGGCCTCTCTTCAGGCGCAATCTTTAGCATCGCCTTCGACCTGTCGTTGCCATAAACAACCGCTTTGGCGCTGACCATCTCCCCCCAGACCATTCCGCAGCCAAATTCAATCGCCAACCGGCGAAAAACCGTATCGGTCACCCCGGCCATTGGCGCCAGGATCACCGGGTTGGCGGGGATAAAACTTCCTATGTGCAACACCTTGATCTCCTTCTGCGCGCGAGAAAAAAAACAGAGCTTACGCCCTGTTTGCCATTCTCTTTTCGAACTTTTTCTTGAACTTGTCCACCTGTCCGCCGGTATCCACCAGTCGCTGCTGACCGGTAAAGAAGGGATGGCATTTGGAGCAAAGCTCGACGCGGATCTCCTGCTTGGTCGAGCCGGATTCAAAGGTTTCGCCGCAGGCGCAGGTTACCCTGGCCTTGTAGTACTTTGGATGAATATTTTCTTTCATTTAACTTGCACCTCTCTCAAACAAATCCCCATACATCTTGTTATTGTAGCATCCCCGGTTCGTTTCGTCAAGAGCGCCTAAAATTTTGCACTGCCCCAACACCGGCAAATTTTACACTGGCCGACTGAAATTGCCGATCACCAGCTGGGGGAAGTTACGGCGCAAGCGCTCTATGAAACCCCGGATTCCCGTCACTTCCCCGGACGGTGGCCCCAGGAGCGTAAACAGCAGATCCGGATCAATATTCAGGTTCCGCAATTGCACCATATTCAGGCCCGTACCGGCAATCAGCTCTTCCAGCGCCTCGATCTCCTCCAGGCGGTCGGTCAGACCGGGGATCACCAGCAAATTGATGGAAGTATAGACGCCATACTGTCTGGCCATCCGGATTGATTTTAAAACATCCTCAAAGGTGTAGCTGGCGGGCCGGTGATAGGCCTCGTAAACCTCCTTGCGGGCACTGATCATGCTTATGCGCACGCTATCCAGCCCCGCCTCGCAAACCGCAGCCAGCCCCGTGGTGTTTCCGGCGTTGGTGTTGATGTTGATCGTCCCTTGCGAAGTAGCTGTCCGGATCCTTTTGACAGCCTGGGCCAGGGTATCGCTGCGGGTCAACACTTCTCCCTCGCAACCTTGCCCGCCGCTGATAATCGCCTCGCTGGCATGGGTGAGATGATGGATCCCCACTTCCGCAATCTCCTCCACCGTAGGCGCAAAGTTGATCCGCTGCTGCGGAGAAGGACAGCACTCCGCGCTTTGCAGCGAGATACACCCGAGACACCTGGCGTTGCAGGAGGGCGACACGGGCAACCCGGCTTCCCATCGCTCATAAAAAAAGTTCTGCGCCGTCAAGCAGCGGTATTCCAGCGAGCATCTGGCCAATTGCTCCACAATCCTGTTTCCAGGAAAAAGACGCCTCTTTTCGGCGATCCTGCCCGGCAACGTCTCATAATTGTAAAAAAGTGGGTTCCACTTTTGATAATCATCCGTCCTGACCGCCGCAGCATAGACCTGCCCGTCACGCATCGCCACCGCGGTGTATCCGAAAAGCGGCAAAGGAGTTGGCCAGTCTTTGTCCGCGGAGGGCTCTTCATACGCGGGAAGCAGCGTCCTGGTAAAACCGGCCGGGAGAATGGCCGCCACCGCAAAGAGGCGGCCTTCTTTCTTGCCGGACCAGGCCACGCTCTGCAACCTGCCTGTGGACGGCTCCAACCCCAACGGCAGCCTCCCCGGCAACAACATCAGGTCCGCCCCTTCGGGCAAAGGAATCAGTTCCTCCTCGTCCATCTCCCAGATCTCATGGCCTGACCGCCCGACCGCAACCAGCTCCGGATCTTCGTACATTACTCCCTTTTCGTCGGCGTATACAAGTTTCAGATCACCCGCCCCCCAAGCGCTTGTTGTCGAATTTATGCCAAAGGCACCCCGGGCCGCTTGGGCCGTGCGAAGTCCTCTTGGCATTCGCCGGGGCGCCTTTTAACACCTATTGGCGATCAACTTTACCGTCTCGTCTTGGTGGTTGTCTTGCCCGGCTCCAGCCACAGGAAGGGATCCTGTGCCCGCCCGTGCATCCGGACCTCAAAATGCACATGCGGGCCGGTGGAATCTCCGGTGCTCCCTACCCGGCTGATTATCTGTCCACGCTCTACGTACATTCCTCTTGTGACCAGCAACCGGGAGTTATGGCCGTAATAGGTCTCCAACCCTCCGCCGTGGTCCAGGACGACCAGCTTGCCATAACCACCCACCCAGCCGCTCTGGCGGACTG
>JBLNCV010000297.1:0-6735 GCA_050260975.1 Syntrophothermus sp.
CCCGGCGCAAATTCCAAGATAAGCGCCGGCCAATTGTTTAGCCACTTCCCGCATCTTCTGGAGATCATCCTTGACCTCCCTGGCCCTGGCGGGAACCGCCTCAAGCCGTTCCAGGGCGTAAAACACTTCCTGCCAGCCCTGGCCATCTTCGGGAATCGCCTGGATGACGCCTTTCACATCGCTCCAGATGCCCGCCAGCATCTCCAGCGCCTCGCGGGCGGCGGGAGCGAGTCTCGGGGCGCCGCGGCTGGCTAACAAAGCCTCTACTATTGCGGACAATTCGGACCGGCAGGAAACCGCCTTTTGATTCAGGGCCGCCTGCCGCTGCCCGGTCCGCGCCTGAACGTCGTCCCAGGCCAGCCCCGAGCCGCGCACCTCTTCATAAAGCGACATGAGGGCCGCGCTCAACCGCGGCAGCCGGTAACCACCGGCCAGCAGGAGAACATCCTGGTCCCCGTCCGCCAGGCCGCGTAAAAACTCTTCATCGATGGCCTCCAGTAACAGGAGCTGGCTTTCGGTCTGATCCAGCACTACGAAATCCGGATCCAGGCCGGCTTCTACCGGGTTTTCCCTCAAAAGCCGGGCGCAGAAGCTGTGGATGGTGGAAATCCGCGCCTGGCCCATCCGGCGTTGCAGTTCCCGCCAGCGTTGAACAGAAGGCTCGTCGGGAGATGCTTCGGCCAATTTGACCAACTCGGCGCGCACGCGCTCTTTCATCTCGCCGGCCGCCTTTTCAGTAAAGGTGATCGCCGCCAGTTCGTCCAGGTCCAGATTCAAGGCCGGGTCACCCAAAAGGCCGATGAATCTTTGTACCAGAACTCTGGTCTTGCCGGCTCCGGCGCCCGCCGTGACCACCAGATCCACGTCCCTGGTTTCAACGGCGATCTTCTGGTTTTTGGTAAGGCCATCTGGCCCCGTCTCAGACGTTTCCGGCATCCGGAGCACCCCCTTCCTGGATGGCCCCCTGCGCCATAATCTTCCTCCGGATGCGGTGTGGCTCGTACCGGCAGATAGCACCGTAGGCGCAGGAACGACAAATGTTTGCATCCTGGGGCATGCAGGGAAACCAGCCCTGCCGCATCCCATCCACCCGGCGCCAGGTCTCGCTCTCCACCTGGCGCATCATGGACTCCCAGGCTTCGGAGTCCATCTGCCCTCCGGTTCGGCCGCCCACCCCGGTCAGTTCCGGGCGGTCGCCGCGCCAGACGCCGGCCCGCTTCGCCTCGCGGACCGAGTAGTAGGCCCCGCCCGCCGGTTCGTAACCTTTCAGGAATAGTTCCTGGATGGCCTGTATGTACAGCGGGATCTGGAGGTCCGCGCCCGCCTGCATCTCTTTTGAGCTGGCACCCTTTGAGAGCTTGTAATCGTAGACAATAAATTGCCCGGCATCCCTGCGTCCGGCATCCCCGGACTCGGCGTCCCCGGACTCGACATCTCCGCGCCCAATGTCCCCACCATGAACCGGGCAGTCGACGCGGTCGATCTTCCCGGCAATCTGCGCCTGATCGGCCGGAACCCTGCACAAGATAAGCGGGGAATCCATGCTTTGAGGGTCGGCGATCTCGCCGGGCCGGCCCGGTCCGAAGCGTAATTCGAGAAACCGCGGCGCCATCCTGCCACCGGTCTTGCCGGCAACCTCCAGATCCGCGTCCAGCAGGCGGTGCAGCAGCACCCTGATCCTTTCCTGCTGCAAGCGCCATAAGACCGGGTGAACTCCGGGGGAAGCGGCAAGTCCGTCTCTGTTCCCCTGCTTGTCCGTGCCTTCCCCAAAAAGTTGATCGACGACTCTGTCCAACTCCTCATGGTATCCCCGGGCCCTGGCGGGGTCCAATGGAACGCCCAGGCGCCGCCGGTAAAAATCGTGAAGCGCCTGGTGGATGATGCTTCCCTCGGTTGCGGGGGCGGCCTCCATCGCCGCCTCCTCCGTTGGCTTCAGCCCGAGTATTTTTTGAAAGAAGAAGCGCATCGGACATTTGCCGTAATCCTGCAAGTCGGAGACACTCAGAATAGCCTCCGGGCCAAATCTTGCCCTAAGCGGGGCATCAACCCCGTTTATGCCTGATGGGCCGCCAGCATTTATTCCGAATGGAGCGTCACCCTTCATGTTCAACAGCACGCCGTCCCACGGGCCGAACTCCCCGCCGTCCCGTGACTCTTCGATCCGCATGCGGCGCTCCATATCTTGCACCGGATACCTGGACGCCTCCAGATGCGCCAACAAACGCCCCCGGATCTCCGGGGACAGAAAGCGGTAGTCATGAAAAGTCTTGCGGGCCAGCTCCTCCAACGTGGCCACCTCTTCCCAGGCGGGGCCCGTCTCCGAACCGGACCTGGTTGTCTCGGGCGCCAACAGCCCATTTGCCCCCGCCAGGCCCTCCAGAAACCTTGACGGCAGGTTGGTTCGCCCCGACTCACCGGCCGCCGGGAAAGTCAGATACAAAAAACGGCTCGCGGCGCCAACCGCGGCGCGAAAAAGCTGCTCCTCGCCGGAATCGGCCGTCTCCCTGCAAGGAACTGGAAGGCCCCGGGCGTTGAGCCTTTTTCGTTCATTATCCCGGTACAGCCAATCGGACTCATCAGCTTGAGGAAAGATCCCCTCGGCCATCCCGGCGATGAAGACGGCCTCAAATTCACAGTCGCACAACTCGTCGGGGGCTAAAAGTTCCACCCCGCCCCTGGGATCGGCCGGCCCGCGCTCGCCCAGCGTGAGCCCCTCCATGAGATCCCGCACCACCGTGACATATTCGGAAAAGAAGATCCTTTGGCCAGCGGCGCCCGCCAGAAGGTAACCCCGTTCCACCTCTTCCAGAAGCGACACAAAACGCTGCAGGCCCCGCAATTCCAAAGCCAGAGCGGCCATATCCCCGGCATCCGCCCCGTTACCGGCTGCCGCCTGTCCCGCAAAAAGCGCTTCTTCCAACTCCAGGCCGGCCAGAACCTCCAGGAGTCTCCGACGGTGCTCCTCCGCCGTGCCGGACGCAGCAAGCGGCACAAGAAGTTTATACAACCGCAATACACCCTCACGAGCCCTCGCCACTCTCTCGTCCGTTTCGCCGACCTGCTCCAGCTCGGCCGCCCATTCCTCGACAGACTGGTTGGAGCGAAAGGGAGCCACCGCCTCCTGGAACGCATCTGGTTCCATTCCGGAAAAGCCTGCCAGGTAATCCGAAGCCAAAACATCAATCAGATCGCCGGCCCGGCCGGGATCCGCAACTTTTGCCGCTGCGTCAAGCAACCTGGCCACCAGCCTGATTATGGGAATATCTGCCAATCTGACTCGCAAGCGCGCCCCGACCGGGACACCTTCAGCTGCCAACGCCTCTTGAACCCGGCGCAGGTACTGGGTCGGGCTTCGGAAGGCAACCGCGATCCGGCCGGGATGCGCGATCTGGCCCGAACGAAGCAGTCTTTTAATCTCCCTGGCGATCCACTTCGCCTCGTCCTCTGGTCCGGCCGCTTTCACCAGTTTTACGGCGCCTGTTTCTATCGGGGCTTTAACCGACCTTCCTGCCGCCGGGCCGGCCGTCGCCGCTCTTCCTGCCTCGAAGCCGGCGATCACTTCGATTCCGGCGGCCCGGACCGTGTCAAAAAGCTCTTTTTCAGCCAGGCTGAAACATGGAAACCCCTCGCAAACGATGGTTTGAATGCCGCTCAGAAGCCGCCCACTGGACTTTCGCAACAGATCCGTGACCTCCCGGACCATGTCCTGGGCATCCAGCACGCCAACCGCGGCTAACGCCCTCTGGTACTCCAGATAGATCCGGGCCACCTCCCGGTCCTTGCTGCTCCAGCTTCCGTCGCCCACGATGCTCGCAAACCGCTCCGCCGTTACCCCCGCCTCCTTGAGCTCGCCGATAAATTCCCCGACCGAACGGATAAAACCCGGGAACCGGTTCATCCCTTTCAGATACTCAAATTTGCCCTCGAAGGATCGACACACCTCCCGCAGCAGCACCTGCCGGACTGCCGCGCCGATCACCGGCCTGGCAAAACCAGCTTCTGCCAGGATTCGCTCCAACCAGCGGCGAAAGAGATAGACCTGGGGTACATTGCCGCCGCTCTCGCCAGCAGGCCCCTGCCAGACCTTTCGTATTCGCTGACGCAACACGCTCTCATTGCCGCAAATGTATACATATCCGCCCAAGGAAATCTCAACTCCCTGCAATTAACCCCTGGCGAAACTTTCTCCTGTTCTGTTCTTCGCCGCAAGAAATCTTCTTCCTGCCGGACTTCTTTGCACAAGATGCGGTATCGACAATCTTCTTTTTGGCTTCCGGCCAAGTAAAATTTGGAATCTGCTGCCTCTTATCCCCGCATCTTCCGGAGACGATATACCTGATGTGAGATGACGATATACCCGATGTGAATACTGATCGGCATCTTAACGGCTGTTAGACCAACAGCCTCAAAGGGTGAGATACTTGGCGCTTCGCACGAAGAACGTTGAAGAAGGCAACCTTTTGACCCGCCTTTTGCGTGGAATTTCATCCCCGGGCCGGCCTATCTCGCTTACCGGCCATGTACAGGGGGATTATCCACCAACCGCTGGCGCCGCTTCAGGCAATTCCCCTTCTTTTTTTGTCTTTGAGGCGCCGGGACCGTGGCAAAACGCCCTGGAGAAATTCGGGTTGGCATTGGAATTGGCTGGCGAAACAGGGAAGGAAAAAGAACAGGGGCAAGAGCAGCCATCTTCCCGCCAACCAGATTTCAAAAAGGAATTGGCCTTGATCTTTTTAGGGCTGGAATTCCAGGAAGCTTTCTTAAACGGATCGGTAATTGAGCTACGGACAATTGAAGAACCCGGCCACTGGGAGACCGCTCTTCTTGCCAGAAAAGCGCTTCCCAGAGGACGGGTCTACTTTGCCATCTACAACACCAACGGTCAAAAGATCGCCTGGCAGACTGTGAACCTTTAGAAGCCCTCTAAAAAACCCTATAGGATAGCTGAAACAGAGAAACCATACGGCGCAAAAAGAGGCGAAGATCTATGCGAGAAGATCTAAGACGCTGAAGATCTCCGGCCGCACCATTAAACGCCCGGCTCACCATCCTCATCGGCCTCTTCAACATGTTCTTCAACACGTCCCTCCTCGCGCACAGTAGCCGGCTTGCGGCCGAAAATGCTTCGCGGAGCATTGGATTTCAGGGCTTCGTTATTGACGGCATTCCCCATGGCATCTCTGTCTCCAAAGGCCGTGGCATCCCTGTCTTCGCCGATCATGGTCCTCCTCTCTGCCAGGCCCCCGGCATCCATCTCTTTCTTTTTGAACACGCCATAGGGGTCGAAGCGTTTCAGCCGGAGCGCGTTGCTGACCACCGACACCGAACTGAAGGCCATGGCGGCCCCGGCCAGCACCGGCGAGAGGTACCCCAGAGCCGCCACGGGAATGCCAAGGGTATTATAGAACAACGCCCAAAAGAGATTCTGGCGGATATTGCGCATGGTGGCTCTGCTCAGGCGGATGCTGGCCACCAACCCCCGCAGATCCCCGCGCATCAAAGTGATGTCCGCGGCCTCAATGGCCACGTCCGTCCCGGTGCCGATGGCCATTCCCACATCAGCGGTGGCCAGCGCCGGGGCGTCGTTGATCCCGTCGCCGACCATCGCCACCACTTTTTCCGCGTTGCGCAGCTTCTGCACCTCATTTGCCTTATCTTCCGGCAGGACCTCCGCCAGGACATGCTGGATACCCACCTGCCTGGCGATAGCTCGGGCCGTCCGCGCGTTGTCGCCGGTGATCATCACCACGTCAATGCCCATCCGCTGAAGTTCAGCAACCGCCTCCGCCGAGTGCTCCTTCACGGTGTCGGCGACAGCGATGATCCCGGCCGCCGAGCCGTCCACCGCCATCAGCATCGCGGTCTTGCCCGCCTCCTCCAGGCTTTCAATCTGGTTCGACAGCACCCGGATATCCACCTGGTTCTCGTCCATGAGGCGGCGGTTGCCCAGAAGCACCTGCTTGCCCTCGACCCGCGCCCGGATCCCCTGGCCTGGGATGGCCGCGAACTCCTCGGGATCCACCAGCTCCATTCCCCGTTCTCTGGCGCTCTCCACAATCGCCTCGCCCAGCGGGTGCTCCGACCCTTTTTCCGCGATCGCGCCCCAACGGAGCAGAACCTCTGGTGTGAAGGTCGTCCGCCCTTCGGGTGCCCCGGTAGACCCGGCCACCAGCACATCGATCACCTCGGGCTCCCCTTTGGTGATGGTGCCGGTCTTGTCCAGGACCACGGTGTTGATTTTGTGCGCCTTCTCCAGGTGCTCTCCGCCCTTGATCAAGATTCCGTTTTCCGCCCCCTTGCCGGTCCCGACCATGATTGAGGTGGGGGTGGCCAGCCCCAGCGCGCACGGGCAGGCAATCACCAGGACCGCCGTAAAATTCAACAACGCCTGCGTGAAGTTGCGCGTTAAGAGGTACCAGAGCACGAAGGTCACCAGCGCAATCCCGATGACCGCCGGCACGAAATAGGCGGAGATCACGTCCGCCAGCCGCTGGATCGGCGCCCTGGACCCCTGGGCGTCCTCCACGATCTTGATGATCTGTGCCAATACCGTATCCTTGCCGACCTTGGTGGCCTCAAACTTTATAAGGCCGTTTTTGTTGATGGTGGCCCCGATCACCTCGTCCCCGGGACCTTTATCCACCGGAATGCTCTCGCCGGTCAGCATGGACTCGTCCAGGGCGCTGGCCCCCTCCTTGATGATCCCATCCACCGGCACCTTCTCCCCCGGCCGGA
>JBLNCV010000298.1:0-6681 GCA_050260975.1 Syntrophothermus sp.
GAGGCTGACCGGAGGACCACGCTGCCGGGGCTGTACGCCGCCGGGGATGTGGCGGGCGGGGCACCGTACAAATTTGTGAGCGGCTGCTGGGCGGAGGGCGTGATTGCCGCCAGGGCGGCGGTGGAATATGTGAAGTCCGCCCCGGCGGTGACCGCCGCGCATGAGCGGGAGTTGTGCGATCAGATTGAGGCGTTTCGCGAGCGGGTCTTTGCTCCTCTCGCACGGCATGAGACCGAAGGCGTGGGATTCACGCCCCAGGAGATGGAGGAACGGCTCCAGCGGGTAATGGACCAGTATGCCGGCGGGGTGAGCAGCTTCTACGAAATGAATGAAGAGCGCCTGGAGGTGGCGGAAAAGCAGTTGCAATCGCTGCGTAGCCAGGTGAAGCACCTGTTGGCCCGTGATCTGCATGAACTGATGCAGGCCCACGAGGTCCTGGATCGCCTGGAGGTGGCCGAGGTCCTGGTGCGGCACCTGCGCTACCGCAAGGAGACCAGATGGCCCGCCTACCAGAGCCGGCTGGACTACCCGCATCTGGATGACCGGCACTGGCTGAAATTCGTGAACTCGCGGCGCGATCCCCGGACCGGGGCGATAGAGATTGTGGAACGACCGTACCAGCAACTGGTTCCGGGGGACCGTTACCTGCCAAAGTGATCCGAAGCGATCTTGGAGTAAGTGATCTAACAAAGAACCGGAGGAAGGTGAGAAGATGAGTGTGGCGGTGGATGTCCAAAAATGCACCGGCTGCCGCGGGCTCAAGGAACCGCGGTGCGTCGAAAGTTGCCCGGGGGATCTCATGGCTCTGGATGCGGTCATCGGAAAGGCTTACATCCGCGATCCCCGGGATTGCTGGGACTGCATGAGCTGCGTTAAGTTGTGCCCCCACGGGGCTTTGGAGACCCGGCTGCCTTTCCAGCTGGCCAATTTTGGCGCCAGTCTCAGGCCAAAGATGGCCAGGGATCGGATTGTCTGGACGTTGACCGATGCGGCCGGCAACACAGAGGAGTTTGTAATCAAGACGTTGGAGGCTTGATCAATACATTGCTGTACGCCAACTTATGTAAATTCGATATGCAATAGATGGCAATAAGCGGTGAGGGAGTGAACAGGATGGCGGTTGGAATTCTACCCGGCGCGCAGGCTGCCGCCTTGCATGGAAGTACATCCCCGCAGGAAGACGCAAATTCGCATGGGGTTGTGATTCTGTACCAGGGGGTACCCCCACATGGGGGAGAACTGGTGGATAGAATCACCCGCGGGGGGGAACGGGCGGAACTTCTGGAAAAGGCGGCGGGGCTCAAAAAGATTGAGCTTGACGCCTGGGAGGCTTCGGATCTGGAGTTGATCGCCAATGGGGCTTTTAGCCCTTTGCGCGGGTTTATGACCAGCGCTGACTACCGATCGGTCGTCGAAAGTATGCGCCTGGCCAACGGCCTGGTGTGGAGCATGCCGGTGGTGATGGGGGTTGGCCGGGAGGAAGCCGGGGCTCTGTCGGAGGGGCAGGATCTTGCCCTTGTGACCAATACTGGCAAGATCCTCGGGACGATGGCCTTGCAAGAGATGTTTACCGCAAAAAAGGAACGGGAAGCGGAACAGGTCTTCCGGACCACGGATCCCGCTCATCCGGGAGTGAAAAGGCTCTACCAGCGGGGCGAGATCTTGTTGGGGGGTGAAATCCGGCTGTTGGAGCGGCCATTGCGCCCGGACTTTGCAGAATACTACCTGGATCCGGCGCAAACGCGGGAAGAGTTCGCCCGGCGTGGCTGGCGGCAGGTGGTGGGCTTTCAGACCCGCAATCCCATTCACCGGGCGCATGAATATATCCAGAAATGCGCGTTGGAGATCGTGGACGGCCTCCTCCTCCATCCTCTGGTGGGCGAGACAAAAGGAGACGACATCCCGGCGCTGGTGCGGATGAGAAGTTACCAGGCGATGCTTGAAAAGTATTACCCGCCACAACGGGCCATGTTGTCGGTCTTCCCGGCTGCCATGCGCTACGCCGGGCCCCGGGAGGCGATCTTTCACGCGCTGGTGCGCAAAAATTACGGCTGTACGCACTTCATTGTGGGGCGCGATCATGCCGGCGTGGGCAACTACTACGGCAGCTACGACGCCCAGCGGATCTTCGAGGAGTTTAAGGCCGAGGAACTGGGGATCACGCCGCTCTTCTTTGAACACACCTTTTACTGCCGCGCGTGCGGGAACATGGCGTCGGCCAAGACCTGCCCGCACCGTCCGGAAGAGCACCTGACGCTCAGCGGCACCCGGGTGCGGGAGATGCTTAAAGCCGGCCAGGTGCCTCCGCCGGAATACACCAGGCCCGAGGTGGCGGAAATCTTGATTGAAGGGCTGGCGGAAAGTGCGGAAAGTATTGAAGGGCCGGTTCAAAGCCAGCTGGCTGAAAGCCCGGCGGGAGGGAAGCGATGATGAAAGGAGCGGGAAGCATGTCTGGCAAGGATTGCGGTGCTAGGGGATGGGCGAGAGTGTTGCTGGCTGCTGTGGTGGTTGTTCTGGTTACAGCCGATCTGGCGATGATCAATCCGGCTGTTTTGGGCAACCGGACCGGCGTCGCACTGGCAAGATCAAAAGAAACGTCAAACCCACTGGTCATCCGGGTTGGGCATTTTCCCAACATCACGCACGCCCAGGCGCTGGTGGGCTTTGCGGACGGGACTTTTGCAAAGGCGCTCGGGCCCGGGGTAAAGATCGACCGGAAGGTCTTTAACGCCGGCCCCTCGGAGATCGAAGCCATGCTGGCCGGGGAGATCGACCTGGGCTACATCGGCCCCGTGCCGGCCATCAACGGGTTTGTCCGTTCCAGGGGCGGGCTGAAGATTGTGGCCGGGGCCACCAACGGCGGCGCCGTCCTGGTGGCCAGAAACGGGTCGGGCATTCGGGACCTGAAAGGGTTGGCAGGCAAGACCGTGGCTGTTCCCCAGTTCGGCAACACCCAGGACATCTCCTTGCGCCGTCTCCTCCAGGTGGCCGGTCTCAAGACGGCCAACAAGGGTGGCAATGTGACGGTCTTGCAGGTGGAAAACCCGGACATCTACATGCTCTTCTTACGCAAAGAAATAGATGCCGCCCTGGTGCCGGAACCCTGGGGATCGAGGCTGACCAAGGAGGCCGGCGGCCGGATTCTCCTGGATTGGAAGGAGATCTGGCGTGACGGCAACTACAGCACCGCGGTGATCATCGTCCGGACTCAATTTCTGGAAGAGCACCCGGATCTGGTGGAAAAGTGGCTGCGGGCTCATGTGGAACTTACCGGACGGATTGCGGCCGATCCGGCAAAGCACGAGTCGACGCTCAATTCCCAGATCCAGAAGTTGACCGGAAAAAGTTTGCCGCCGGATCTTGTCACCTCGGCCTTATCGCGTATCGTTTCCACTTATGACCCGGTTTCGGATTCCATCAGAGAGTTTGTCTCCCTCTCGCAAGCCAACGGCTATCTGCCTGAGAAGCCGGACCTGGCGAGGCTTTTGGAACTCAAGATTCTAAACGGCATCCTCCGGGAGAAGGGACTTGCACCCGTCAGGTAGTCAGGTAGTCAAGTAGTCAAGCAATCAGTAGTCCGGCAGTCCGGCAGTCCGGCAGGTAGAAAAGAAGGTGGAAGTTGTGAAACTGCTCGTCAAAGATGTAGTAAAATCATTTACAACCGGGGATCGGGTGGTGGATACCCTGGACAACATAACCATAAAGGTGGAGAAGGGCGAGTTTGTAACAATTGTGGGTCCTTCCGGGTGCGGGAAGTCTACCCTTCTAAGCATCATCGCCGGTTTGGAGAAGCCAACCAGCGGCAAGATCTACGTGGACGGCCGGGAAGTCAACGGCCCCGGCCCGGACCGGCTGGTAATGTTTCAGGAGTCGGCGCTCTTCCCCTGGTTTAACGTCTTGCAGAACGTGGAGTTCGGCCTGAAGATCGCCGGAATGAACAAGCATTCCCGGCGGGAGATCGCCCGGCACTACCTGAAGATGGTCTACCTTTCCCGGTTTGAAACCGCCTATATCCACCAGCTTTCCGGGGGGATGAAACAGCGGGTGGCGTTGGCCAGAGCCCTGGCCCTCAATCCGGATATTCTGCTCATGGATGAACCCTTTGCCGCCCTGGACAGCCAGACCAGGAGCCTGCTTCATGCGGAGTTGCAGGCTATCTGGGAGGAGACCGGCAAGACCATCGTCTTTGTCACTCACAACGTGGAGGAGGCGGTCTCCCTGGCGGACCGGGTGGTGGTCTTCTCCTCGCGGCCGGGGAGGATCAAAAAGGAGTTTCGCATCCAGCTTTCCCGGCCCAGAAACCTGGAGATGGCCGATCTGGGCCGCACCGTCACCAGGGTTATGGAAGAACTGAAAACCGAAGTGGAAAAGGTGGTTAAGGAGGAATTGGACAGTGACTGGGCATCTGCGGAAAGCACTCTTCTTTATTCTGCTGGTTGCCGGATGGGAAGCGGTCTTTAGGACGGGGATCTGGGCGGATTATCTCTTCCCGTCGCCCTTTTCCGTGCTGGTGACGCTCTTTGGCGGTTTTCAGGACGGGACCTTTACCATCGCCATTTTTGCCAGCCTGAAGCGGATCTTCAAAGGATACCTCCTTTCGCTGGCCGTGGGGATTCCCATGGGGCTTTTGATCGGACGGGTCAAGCTCTTCAGCGAGACCGTCGGCTCACTGATCCTGGGGCTGCAGACTCTGCCCAGCATCTGCTGGTTGCCCCTGTCCATCCTGTGGTTCGGGCTTAATGAGAAAGCGATCATCTTTATCGTGGTCATCGGGGCGATCTTCTCCATCTCTCTGTCAACCGAGGCCGGGGTAAGGAATATCTCCCCTCTCTACCTGCGGGCCGCCCAGACCATGGGCGCCCGCGGGTGGCGCATCTATCTTGAGGTGATCATTCCCGGAGCCCTGCCGTCCATCATCACGGGCATGAAGCTGGCCTGGTCCTTCGCCTGGCGGTCGCTGATGGCGGGGGAACTTTTGTCGTCGGGAGTGGGCCTGGGCCAGGTATTGATGGTGGGCCGGGATCTGGCGGACATGAAGCAGGTGGTGGCGGTGATGCTGATCATCGCCATCCTGGGTCTGGCTATCGACCGGCTGGTTTTCAGGCTTCTGGAGGGCCAGGTTATCCGGAAATGGGGGCTGGCCAGGTTATGAGCGCACCAGGAAAGCCGACAGGCGCGAAGCAGGAACCGGGAGGATTAGATTCCGGCCCTCCACCCGGCTTTTTGCGGGAGCAAAGCCCGTTTCCAGGGTCAGGCAGAGGATCCCGCGAACCGCCTGGAAAGGCAGGGTCTCTTCCGGAAGTTGGATGACGGCCTCTGAACGCAGATCTGGATTGCCAACCACGATCAAATGGCCCATTTTACCTGGACGACCAATTTTTTCACGGCTTTCTTCAGGGTCCTCCAGGTCCCTCTCCAGGACCCAGTGCGTGGCACGGACCGGACCCTCTGTGCGGATCCCGATCTCATCCACAAATCGGCCGGCGGCAAAATATGGCGCCAGAGCCCTGCGCATGCGCAGGGCTTTTCGCATGTATTCCTTGAGATCGTCATCCTCCGGCGGGAAACGCCGGTTGAAGGCGACTCAGAAGATGCTTCCCAGCAGCATGGCCCGTTCCACATCGTTATAAAAATACTTCTCCCGTGTAGAGCGATCGTCGATGTGGCGCGGATGTACCATGTTGACCTGGATGTATTCCGGGAAGGTGTACTTGTAAAGATTGAAAAACTCATCGTAAAGCTCGCCGTTCCAGGTAAGGTTGCCGGAGACATACTGGCCGTAGATATCACCGCAGTTTTCGATCATGATGAAGGCGCGCGGGTCAAGCTTCTGAAGCCCCGCGTTTACGCCGGCCAGGATCTTGAGGTATCCGTGGTTAAACATCCCGTGGTGTGTGTGGCCGTGGGCCGGGTCGTAGCAGGGAAAGGGAGTGGCCGAGCCGAGCTGATCCAGATAGATTCCCCGAGCGCCGTAGGCTTTCGCCGTCCAGGTGGCTGTATCCACCAGGTGCTTCTGCCAACCGGGAGCATTCGGGCACATTACGGCAAAGATCTGGGGCTCGTAGATCTCATGGGAAAGTTGCCCCTGCTCATCCTTGAGGGCCCAGGCCCGGCCCGAGGTGGGGAAGTAATCCGAGGCGGTGTCGAAGATCCGGGCGTTGATGTAGAAGGTCACCATTCCTCCGTGAGTATGCACGTAGCGGCAGCCGTTCGCCAGTTCCACCGGCGTGCCCAGTTCCAGGTGGGTGGTATTCGGGGTAATTGTTGTCGAAACCGCGGCGGTTCCAGCCCGCGATGAAGAAGTGGTTCACTCCTTCGACCCTGTCGGCCTCGAACATCTCCGGGATCTCCTCAAACCGGTGGATGATCCGCCCGCCATTACGGAAGTCGTAACGGGGGCTCACCGCGAACTCTTCTTTGAGCTTGCGGGAAGACTCGGTAGCGGGCACGACCCGTCTGAACCAGGCCCGGTAGCGGTCCGCGCCCCAGTGCCAGTCGCCGGCGTGGATACCCACGCCGTACGGGTGGGAGACCCAGGTGGCGCCGGGTTCGCAGGGGGTATATTTACGAATGGAAAATCCCATCCAGGGTGCCTCCGGCCCGCCGGTCTCGACCCGCAGGCCGGTCAAAAGGAATTCCGGGTCGTATGAGGCAAGATAGAAGCCGCCAAGGGGATCATAA
>JBLNCV010000299.1:0-3181 GCA_050260975.1 Syntrophothermus sp.
CCTTCCCCAACATGTCCTTTGGAAAATCCACCACCCGGTTCCAGATGAAATACAATGCCCGGCCGATCTTTTCCGTGCGGATCAGATCCCTGATAATGTTGATCTCATCATTGTACCGGTAATTTTCGGCGATCATGATGGGGATGTTATACTTCCGGGGGAGTTCCCGGGCGGCCTCGGCCTGTTCCATGGTAGGCGCCAGCGGTTTTTCGCAAACGATTGGCTTGCCCGCCCTGGCGACCGCCTCGGTGACTTCAAAATTCAATTCAATGGGGACCATGATGTCGAAGGCGTCAATATCTGGCCTGTGCATCATGATGCGATAATCGGTGTAAACATCCCGCTCGCCAAGGCCCAGGTTCTTCGCCCATTTTTCCGCCTTCTCCTTCGCTAGATCGCAAACGGCCACAATCTGAAACTTGTCCTGAAGCTCCTGATACGCCGGATAGTGGAGCTTTTCAAAGGCCATTCCGGTTCCGATAATCCCCATTCTTACTTTCCGCAATCAAATTACCTCCTTGACCTTTTAACCTTGACTTTTTGGCGTTGGCCAACCCTCGGCTTTTCCCATGGGCAAAATTTAGTTTTTCCAAAGGCATTTAAAAATACATTTTATCGGCACAGCCAAGCCACACTAAAACACGAAGAAGTAGGAGGGATAGAGCATGTTTTGGAATGGCTGGCCCCTGGCGAGAGTGATCATCTTATTCACTGGATTGGCCTTTTTGCTCATCGGCCTGCAGGTTACCATGTTTCACTCGCGGCAAAACTTCCGGAATTGGACCATGTGGACACCGGTCATCGCCTCCCCTGTGGTGGGCCTTCTGGCGATTGTCATCGGTTTTTACAACCTGGCCATCCTGCGGCAATTGTTTGCCGTGCTGGCGGCGGTTACCGCCCTGGCCGGCCTCGGCGGCTTTTACCTGCATCTCACCGGGGTAGGCGAACGGGTCGATGGTTACCGGACGGAGAACTTTCTGGTGGGCCCACCCATCACCCTGCCCCTGATGCTCTCGGCACTTGGTGTCCTGGGCCTGATCGCCATCTACTGGAGGTGACGGGGATGAACACCATCAACACCGTCAACAGCCACTACCCGAATTATGACGTGATGGCCATGGCGGACGAGTGGGATTCCCACACCAGGGAGATCGTCAAAAAGCGGCTGGGACCGTTTCCAGAATACCAATTCCTGACGGAAAAAGAGGTCCGGTATCTGAAGATCATCGCCCAGCATATCGTCTACGACAACCGGAACGAGATCATCGACTGGGTCGTCCACCATTTCGACCAGAGGCTGCAAAGCATTACCGGCGAAGACCAGCGCACGGCCGGCACCCCACCGGAACGGGTATTGATCCGGGAGGGTTTGAAGGCCCTGGACCATGTGGCCAAACTGTCCTACGCCAAGGAGTTCGGCGACCTGGACGCCGGGCCGCAGTTTCAAATCTTATCCGATCTCGACAAGGGGAAGGCCCCGCAAATCCCCGAATGGTCCACAATTCCGCAAAAGGAGTTGTTCAAGAAACTGGCGGGCGTGATTGTTGGCGCCTATTACTCACATCCGAAGATCTGGTCCGAAATCGGCTACGGCGGCCCCATGTATCCCCGCAGCTATGTGCGCATCGAATTCGGGTTGACCGACCCCTGGGAGGCAAGGATGGATGGAAAATAGAGACTATGTGAAGCATCACTGCGACCATTACAGCGGGAACAGATACGCCGACATGGACCACCGGAAGTTCGGCGACCGGGAGGTGGATGTCTGCATCGTGGGCGCCGGGGCGGCCGGGGGGGTGCTAGCCTACGAACTCAGCAAGGCCGGCCTGGATGTGGTGGTGATTGAAGCCGGCCCCTTTTGGAATCCCCAGAGCGATTTTGCTAGCGATGAACTCTTCATGCAGTACGAGGCCTGGAACGATACCCGGCTCGTGGCGGGTTTAAATCCGATCAAGCTGGGTCATAACAATTCCGGCCGCGGCGTCGGGGGCGGCACCACGCACTTCACCGGGGTCTTTTACCGTTTCCACGAAAGCGACTTCAAGGTCAAGACTCTGGACGGGGTGGCGGACGACTGGCCCATCACCTACCAGGACCTGGAACCCTACTATGCTAAAATCGAAGATGACATCAAGGTCTCCGGCCCCCCGGAATTCCCCTGGGGCGCGTTTCACGGGCCGTATCCCTACCCTGTGCGGGACCCGATCAGCGCCAACGCTCAGATGTTCCGGAAAGGTTGCGAGGCGCTGGGCATCCGGAGCACCGTGGCCCCGCTGGCCATTCTGTCCGCGCCTTTTGACGGGCGGCCGCCCTGCACCAACCGGGGGTTTTGCAACCAGGGCTGCATGCCAAACGCCAAGTTCAGCACCCTGATCCACCACATTCCCAAGGCTATCGGCCATGGCGCGGAGATCCTCAGCGACAGCATGGTCACCAGGATTCTGCTGGATAAAAACGGTGATCGGGCCCTTGGGGTGGAGTTCAACCACGACGGAAAGTATTACAAGCAACTGGCCAGGGTCGTAATCGTTTCGGCCTTTGTGGTCGAGAGCCCGCGGCTGCTCCTAAACTCCGCCACTCCCCAACACCCCAACGGCCTGGCAAACTCCAGCGGCCTGGTGGGCAAATATATCATGCCCCACAGCGGCGTCGATATCTATGCCAAATTTGACGATGAGATCCGGCTCTATAAAGGCACACCCGTAATGGCTGTCTCCCAGGATTTCTATGAAACCGATCCCAACCGGGGATTTGTCCGGGGGTACACTTTCAACGCCCACGGCGCCCGCCCTCTGGGCCTCGCCCAACCCCTGGCCACCAACGCGGGAATCTGGGGCAAACAATTAAGGGAGATCATGATTGACTACAATTTCTATGGCCGGATCACCATGGTGGGAGAGGTTTTGCCGAACCCCGAAAACGCGGTGACTCTGAGCGATGAAAAGGACGAATACGGGTTGCCGCGGCCGCTGGTCACCTTCAGCTACGGGGAGAACGACAATAAACTCATCGCCCACGGTGTGGAAAAAGCCAACGAAATCATGAAGGCCGCCGGCGGCCGGCCGGCCTTCGTCATCCCCGATACCGCCCACCTGCATGGAGGCTGCCGGATGGGCGACGACCCGCAAACCTCGGTGGTCAACAAATACTGCCAGAGCCATGACATCCCCAACCTGTACGT
>JBLNCV010000300.1:0-3617 GCA_050260975.1 Syntrophothermus sp.
CGGAGGCTTTCAGTACCTGATCCGCCAGAGCCAGCACTTCCTCCCTGTTTACCATTGGCCCACCCCCACTTTTACCTTCCGGAATCGCGCCGGGGCCGTGCCGTGGCCGACCTGCATAATCTGCATCGGCTCACCCTTGCCGCAGTTGGAAACGCCCCAGATATGCCATTCCTTTTTACCGGCCACCGCGTCGCAGGAGTTCCAGAACTCGGGCGTAATCCCGGTGTAGGTTGGGTTCTTGAGCAAGCGCCCCAGGGATCCGTCCTTGATCTCGTAAGCAACCTCCGTGCCAAACTGGAAGTTCAACCGGTAGTCGTCAATGCTCCAGCTGGCATTGGATTCCATGTAAATCCCGTCTTTGGTGTCCTTGATGATCTCATCCAGGCTCCAATCGCCAGGCTCCAGGTTGACATTGGTCATCCGGATGAGCGGAATCCGGTTCCACCCGTCGGCGCGCATTGCGCCGTTGCTGGTCTGCCCCAGCAAGGCCGCCGTCTCCCGCGAGGTGAGGTAGTTGAGAAATCGCCCCTCTTTGACGATCTCCGTCCGCTGGGCGGGCACACCCTCGTCGTCAAATCCGAAGGAACCCAGTGCTCCCTCAATGGTGGCATCCGCGGTGATGTTCACCACCGGCGAGCCGTATTGAAATTTGTTCTGCTTATCCAGCGTGAGGAAGCTGGCTCCCGCCAGGCTGACCTCGGTCCCCAAAACCCGATCCAATTCCACGGGATGGCCGCAGGATTCGTGAACCTGCAGCGCCAGTTGCTGGCCGCCCAACACGAGATCGGTGGTTACGCTCGGACAGGAAGGCGCATCCAGCAGGGCAACCGCCTCCCGGGCAATACGCTCGGCATGGCCTTCGAGGTCAAGGTCTTCGATAAATTCATAGCCAGCCGCGGCAAAATCCCCGAAACCGTCCGGGTAGGACCTCTTCTGGACCTCGCCTCCCCGCACGGCCGTGGCGCTGATCACGCCGCCGCTGATCACCTTGTCCTCCCTGATCCGGGCGCCGTCGCTGCTGGCGAAGAATCGCTCCTCCTTCATAAAGGAGAGCATCCCCTGGGCAACCTTCACCTCCGGCGCCTGCCGCATCAACCGGTCCGCGGAAAGCAGCAAGGCCACCTTCTTCTCCATGCCGATCTTGAAAGGATCCTTTTTACAAGTGGAGCTGTGCTCGGCTCGTAGAGCCTTGACGGGGCTAAGGGTCACGTTCCGGCCCTTCTTTTTTGCGGCCGCGCTGGCCCGGGCCACCCTCACCGCCAACTCCGCCACCCGCAAGATCTCCTGCTTGTCCAGTTTGGCGCTGCTGGCAAAACCCCAGGCCCCTTCCGCAATCACCCGAATTCCAAACCCTTGAGTATCCATTGCCGAAACGTTGTCCACGGACCCGTTTTTGACTTCAATGGTTTCGCGTTCCCGCCGTACGATCCGGACATCGGCATAACTGGCGCCCGCTTCCCTGGCCCGCGCCAGCGCTAAATCCACCAGATCCTCCACGAAAACACCCCTTTCCTGAATCAAGGCCGATGGCCGTCCCACAGGGAGGTTGCCTGATCTTCCAGGGAGTGCGCATCAGCTTCGACCTACCCTTTTGTAATTCTGGAGGGAAGCCCGGCTTCCTTCTTTCGCAACAAAATCGGCGCCGCCGCAGGCCAAGCCCCGACAGCGCCGAGCTCTTTTGTCATTTTTAGGTTACCGGATCCGCAAGATCTGCAAGGCCCCAAACCCGGAATCAAATCTTTACGGCAGGTATAACTTCTGTCCCGGATAGATGGAATCCGGATCCCTCAGGCTGTTATTCCGCACCAGGCTCGCCACGGTTACCCCCAGGCGATTCGCGATGTCCGACAGCGTTTCTCCGGACCGCACCGTGTAGACGTTGCGAATATTCGACGGCGCCGACATCAACGCCTGGTAATTCTGGAAACCGTAATCCATGAGTCTTGCAGCGTCCCACCAGCGCGCATCGCTGCTCCGATCGTTTAAGATGATGGCGATCAGGTTCCGCCCATCCCTGGACGCCGAAGCCGCCAAACAGTATCCCGCCACCGACGCGTATCCGGTCTTGACCCCCGTGGCGCCAGCGTACTGCGTGAGGAATTTGTTGATATTCACAATCTCCCGCTCGTAATTGTTCCAGATCACGTTACGCTCGGTCCGCCCCACAATCTTGGCGAAAACTTCATTTTTCATGGCCGCCCGGGCGATGATCGCCAGATCATAGGCGGTGGAGTAATGACCGGCCTGCGGCAGCCCATGCGGGTTCAGGAAGTTGGTGTTGTACGCGCCAAGCTTTCTGGCCTTCTCATTCATCATTTGCGCAAACCTGGTCTGCGAACCCCCAATGCTCTCGGCAATGGCCAAAGCGGCATCGTTGCCCGATCGGAAGAGCATCCCGTAGAGGATCTTCCACAATTCCACCCGCTCGCCGGCCCGCACTCCCAGGGTAGAACCGCCGATCCGCGCCGCCCTGGAACTGACCGAAATCGTCTCGTCAAGCGAGGCGTTTTCCAGCGCCACCAGCGCCGTCATTATCTTTGTCAGACTGGCCGGCGCCCGCCGCTCATAAGGATTTTTGGCGGCCAAAACCTTGCCGCTGTCGGCATCCATCAGGACGTATGCCGCCGCCGAAACTCGCGGCGCCGCGGCTTCCGCCGTCCCATCGGCAACCACAATCAAAACGCTCAGAACAACACACGTCAAGACCAGCACTGGCGCGACAAACCGCACATGTCTTGCAATATTGAGTTTCCGCAACATATTATCGACCCTGCCTGGTTTACAATTATTCTCGGTTGTGTGTATCGACAGTTGGCTTGTACTGCTTAACATTTTTCCACCCCGTCGTCGAAAGTCATGGCAATTAAGATTTTATGAGGGGGAAACCCTGATTATTCAGGCTTGCTGCGCCGTCTTTTCAACTCATTCAAAATATGCTCTGGAGCCAGCTCCATGTGGCCCAGAAACACACAAACGTGGTAGAAGAGATCCGCCAGTTCATAGGTTACTTCCGAACGGCTGCCGTTCTTTGCCGCAATGATTACCTCCGACGTCTCTTCGCCGAGCTTCTTCAGGATCTTATCCAGCCCTTGTTCCAACAGGTAACTGGTATAGGAATCCTTTCCAGGACTTACTTTTTTTGCCAGGACCAGGGCATAAAGCTCCCCTAAAATCCCGGTTGCGGGATCGATAGCTGCGGGACTGGGAGTCGCGAAATTGGGATCAGTGGCAACACCATGTCCTGGATCATCATCGGTCATGGATTTCTCCTGTCGGAGCCTCTCCCAGGTTCCCACCGGCCTTACCGCTTCCGCCGCAACCAGGTCGTTGTGGAAGCAGCTCTTCGCCCCTGTGTGGCACGCTCCACCTCCTTCCTGCACCACTTCTATCAGCAGGGCGTCGCAGTCGCAGTCGGCGGTGATGGCCTTCACCAGTTGATAATTGCCGGAGGTAGCCCCCTTGGGCCAGAGTTCCTTCCGGCTGCGGCTCCAGAACCAGGTCTTCCCCGTTTCCAGGGTCTTTTCCAGGGAAGTCCGGTTCATATAGGCCATCATCAACACGGCGCCGGTGCCAGCCTCCTGCACCACCGCGGGAATCAGCCCGTTTTGATCAAATTT
>JBLNCV010000301.1:0-3694 GCA_050260975.1 Syntrophothermus sp.
TTGACAATCGCCTCTACATCGATGGGTTTTATCGTGTGAATTTCCAGCACGGCCGCGGAAATTCCTTCTTTTGCCAGAAGATCGGCTGCTTCCAGCGCCTTCCCCACCATGATGCCGGTGGGCACCAGGGTGATGTCACTCCCGTCCCGGTGCAGCACTGCTTTGCCGATGGTAAAGGGGTCCTCCGCCCGGGATACATCCGGCACCTCGTTGCGGTGCAGCCGGAAGTAGACTGGCCCGTCAAACTCCGCCACGGCCTTGACCGCCTTGGCGGCCATAATATTATCCGAAAGCGAAATAACCGTCATATTCGGCATGGCGCGGGTGACCGCGATATCCATCACGTCCTGGTGTGTCGCCCCGTCATAGGAGTCGGAAAGCCCGATATAGGCGCCCGCCACCTTCACGTTGAGCCGGGGGTAGGCGATCCCCGTCCGGAGCTGCTCCCCGGCCCTCAGGGTCAGCAAAAAGCTGAAAGTGTTCACAAACGGAACCTTCCCGCAGGCTGCCAGGCCACCGGCGATATTCATCATGTTGCCCTCGGCGATCCCCACATTGAAGAAGCGCTCCGGGAACCGCTCCTTGAAGACCACCGACCGGGTGGACTTGGAAACATCGGCATCCAGCACCACCACCCGCTCATCCTGCTCGCCAAGGCTTACCAGGGCCCGCCCGTAGGCCTCGCGCATGGTCATGCCCATCAGTTGTCCCTCCCGAGTTCAGCCATGGCCTGCTCAAACTGTTCCGCCGTGGGGGCGGCCCCATGCCAGGCCGCGTTATTCTCCATGAATGAAACGCCCTTGCCTTTCACCGTGCGCGCCAGGATCACCGTCGGGCCGGCCTTTTCCGCTTTCGCCGCGGCGTAGGCCCTCAGCAACTCTTCCACCGAATGGCCGTCGCACTCGATTACCTTCCAGCCGAAGGCGCGCCATTTCTCCGCCACGGGGTCCATGGCCAGGACCTCCCGGGTCGAGCCGTCCAGTTGGACGTAATTGAGGTCCACAATCGCCGTGACATTGACCAGCTTGTGGAAGGAAGCATACGCCGCCGCCTCCCACACCTGCCCCTCGTCGAGCTCCCCATCACCCAGGAGCGCCCACACGTGGTAATTCTTCTTGTCCAGACGGGCCGCCAGCGCCATGCCGATGGCCACCGATAGGCCCTGGCCGAGGGAACCCGTGGACATGTCCACTCCAGGCGTCTTCTTCATGTCCGGATGCCCCTGCAAGATGCTGTCCACCTGACGGAAACGCTCCAGTTCCGCCTTCGGAAAGAAACCAAGCTCCGCGAGTTCCACGTAGAGCGCCGGCGCCGCGTGGCCCTTGGCCAGCACAAAGCGGTCCCGGTCCGGCCAGCGCGGGTTCTTCGGGTCCACGCGCAATTCGTGCTCGTACAGGGTCACCAGGATCTCCGCCGCGGACAGCGAACCCCCCGGATGGCCGCTTTGCGCCCCGTAGATCATCTCCAGGACCGAGATGCGCAACCGGCGGGCTCGTTCGGCCAGCCGCCGCACCAGATCCTGGTCTGTCTTTTGACTCATTTGATTACATCGCCTCACATCGCCAGAAATCCCTGTCTATCTTTAATCCACGGGCTGCAGGAAGAGCTTGAACCCTTCCTTCGCTTCAAACTTCCGGAAGCCCTCTTTCCATTCGGTGACCGGCAGGATATCCGATTGCAAGGGTTTGAGCTGTATTCGGCCGGTGGCCATGAACCGCAGCGCCTTGTCCCATGAAGTCCAGACCGAGCCGATGGAACCGGTAACCTTCAATTCCTTGTAGCAGATCCGCTCAAAGTCCAGTTCGATCTTCTTCCCAAAGAGGCCGATCTGGGTGTACTGGCCCTGGCGCCGCACCAGTTCCAGGCCCAGCGCCGCCCCCGCCTGATTGCCGGAGCACTCTAAAACCACGTCGGCCCCCTTGCCGCCGGTCATCTGGTTGACGATCTCCTGCGCATTTTCAGTCATCACGTCAATGGTCCGCTTCGCCCCCAGCTTTTTGGCCACCTCCAGCCGGGGGGCGTCTTTACTGGTCCCGACCACCACCACATCGGCGCCTTCCGCCATGGCCAGTTGCGCGGAGATGAGCCCGATGGGCCCCGGACCTATGACCACCACCAGATCACCGCCGCGGATATTGGTAAGCTCATTCACCGCATGCACGCAACAGGCGGTGGGCTCGGTCATTGCTCCGGTCACAAAGTCGATGTTATCCGGCAGCCGGTGTACATTGCGGGCCGGAACCACGATATTTTTTGCAAAAGCCCCGTTCACCCAGTACCCGATCAGCCTTCGCTCGGGGCAGAGGTTATAAAACCCCGTCCGGCAGTACGAGCAGGTATCGCAGCGGATTGAGGCAGTCTCGGCGGTCACCCGGTCGCCCTTCTTCCAGTTGCCCACTCCTTCGCCAAGTTCGGCGATCACTCCCGAGAATTCATGCCCGGTAATCACCGGCGGGCGTGTCGGAATCGCAATATCCGAATGGTAGATGTGGAGATCAGAGCCGCAGATCCCCGCCGCCTTCACTTCAATCATGACCTCGCCAGGACCCGGCTTTGGGACCAGCGCCTCCCGGACCTCCATATTTTCGGGGCCGGGGGCGGTCTTGAACAGTCCATGCATCGTTTCCATGTTAATTAAGCCATCCTTTCTCCGTCTTCCCCTGAAAAAGCCGCGCCCTGCGACTTTCAGGGGGATCATCTGAATCGTAATCAGGCGCTCCCAAGATAAGCCTTTTGCACTTCCACGTTATTTGCCGATTCTTTGCGGTGTCCGCCAGTGCGATCTGGCCGTTTTCGAGCACATCGCCGAAGTCCGAGATTTCCAGGGCCGCCAGGGCGTTCTGCTCCACCAGGAGCACCGTCACTCCGGTCCTGGCGATGGTCACCACGCTGTTTAGCACCTGTTCCACCACAAACGGCGCCAGCCCCAGCGAGGGTTCGTCCAAAAGGAGCAATCGCGGGTGGGCCATCAGCCCCCGCCCTACCGCCAGCATCTGTTGCTGCCCGCCGGAGAGGGTTCCCCCCATTTGCAGCCGTTCCTTAAGAATCGAAAGAGCTGGTAGACATAGTCCATGGTCTCGGCAATCTCCGCCTTCCCGCGAGTTCGTTCCCCATTTCAAGACTAGTCTCAAGAAACTACCCCAGCCGGAGCGCAGCCTGCCGAGCGTTGTCGATATGCCGCTGCATCGCCGAAGCAGCAACCTCCGGTTCCCCCGACCTGAGCGCCTCGATAATCAACCGGTGTTCCCGAACGGTTTCGATTAACCGCCCCGGCTGCCGGGTGCTGAGAATCCGGATCCGCTGGTTATGATCCGCCACATTGCGGTAGATCTGCTCGCAACGATTGTTCCCCGCAAAATTCACCAGGTAGTTATGAAATTCCTGATCCAGGCTGATCGCCCGCCAATACGCAGTCTCATTGACCTGATCGATCTCCGCCAGGGACGCCGCAAACTCATCCAACTTCTCGACGGGAATCTTTCCCGCCACCTTGCGCATCACCCAGCATTCGATGGCCTCTCGCAGCTCAAAGATCTCGTCGATATCGCGCAGGGACAGTTCCGCCACAAAGGCACCGCGGCGGGGAACCACCCTGACCAGCGACTCCTGGGACAAAAGCGCCAGAGCCTCTCGCACAGGGGTACGGCTCATGGCCATCTCCTCGGCCAGGGCTTGCTCTGAGAGGAGCATGCCC
>JBLNCV010000302.1:0-7911 GCA_050260975.1 Syntrophothermus sp.
CTGAGAGCGTATCAATGCCGATGCGCATGAAGAGTCTCCTCCATGACCTGCTCTATGACCTGTTCTTCCTGAACAAATCGTGCCTCCCACGAGTGCCGGCGTGCCTCTTCCATCCGGCGTCGTACCAGTTCAGGATCGTTTTCGGCAACAGCCGCTGCCAATGCCTGCAAGAATTCCTCTCTCCCTCTGGCGATCCGCACGAGACCTTCAAACTGCGCAGCCTCGGGCATGTCTACAGATACCACAGGTTTACCGGCCGCCAGGTACTCATATAGCTTGAGAGGGCTGGCCCCTTTCGCCACATCATCTGGAATATAGGGCACAATACAGGCATCAAATGCCTTCAGATATCCTGGGAGTTTTTCGTAGGGCTGTCTGCCCATGAAATGGACGTTTTTCAAGCCGCTTACCGCGTTAATATTGGCCAGGCGTCCCACTGGGCCTACGAGGATAAAACTCCATTCGGGTCGCACCGCAGCCAGGTAACGCACCAGATCCAGGTCCACCCAGTAATGAATCGAACCCAAGAAGCCCACCCGCGGTTGCGGAAGATTATGTAACTCTTCAGGGATTGTAGTCTCGGGAACGATTGCTTTCGCAAAATGCTCAACGTCGGCGCCGTTAGGAATCAAGGCCAGCCGGGAAACCTTTCCTCGCTTGAGGTTGTACAGGTGCTGTGAGGTCACGATTACCAGATTGGCCTTTTTTTCAAGGGCGTCCTCCAGTTGCCCGACGACCTCTCGTTTCACCAGGCCCCGTGCCGCCCGAAAATCATCGACGCATTCATAGAGCACCAGGCTTTCACCAAGCGTCCCTACCAGTCTGGCTGCTGTCGGCACATAGGACCACAATATAGGGTCCCGCATGCCAAGGCGTGCCATCTCCCTCCGTAATGACCTGGCAATAACCGCATAGTTGAACCTGTTTGCCGCGAAGGACATCATGTCTCCCGGCCAAAGGATCGGGAGGGTGTAAACGTACAGGTTCTCTTCCACTCTCCTGGACCCCGCCATCGAGATGAACGGCCTTCGCCATTGTGCCGGGAACTGCCGCAGATACCCGGCGAGATGCAACTGTTGCTGAACATAGAGCACCCGATTCCCCTGGCGCGCCAATCGTAACATAAACCGCTGTTTTCGCGTCCACAGGTCATCCCAGTCCTGCGTGGACAGGCAGATGATGTCATAACCCCTGAGCATCGGACAAACCTCCTGTAACAGCCTGGTTCGAACCTGCTGTTTCCGCTCCGGCTATCTTGCCGGTCTCGGTCATCTTGGCAATTGCAATAGCCATCCCCATCACAAACCAGACATACATGCTCAGCCTGTCCCCGAAAGAAAAGTATTGCACCAGCATCCCTGTCAGGCTGGCTATAAAGCCTAGTATGTAGTAGTACCATCCCGTCCCGCGCACTTTGGAAAGTGTCCTCAGCATCGTCAGGTACCATGCTCCGACTACCCAGCCTAAGACAACAAAGCCGATGATGCCGCTCTCGCCGAGCGCCTGCCACCAGACGCCATGGGCACTAACCAGAACGGGCAACCCCAGCCGGTTTGCCAGATGCAGGGGAAGGTTGCCCCAGCCAACCCCCAGGAGCAGGTGCTCTTTAAATAGATCAAACATCGTTGTTACATACGTGAGCCTGGCCATGTCGCTTGGAGTAATATCAAAACGGTTCAAAACCAGTTGTGCAATTCCCAGCGAAGATCCTTGCGACGTAAGAAGGCCAAAGATGGTCATGCCTGTTGCCCCGATTCCAAGCAGGAGCAAGGTCATGAGACCAACCTTTTTCCTTTGTGGCGCTCCCACCAATAAAATAGCAAAGGCCACCAAAAAACTAAGCCAGCCTCCCCGCGCAAAAGTAAAGAACAAGGCCAGAAACATCACACCGGCAATTGCAGCCAGCCGAACCCTTTCCTTTCCGCGCCCGGCTCCCAAATAAAGAGCCAGAACCACGGGTAACACTGACAAAAGGAAATTGGCCAGATTTAAGGGCTCCTGAAAGGTCGAGCGAGCCCGGTAGATCCACACCCGGCTTGTTTGCCAGAAAGCCAGGATTTCCCCTTTGCCGGTTGCTCTGGTAAGTAAGGCATTGTTGATGTCCCGGAAAGGAAGATCCAGGTAAATCGCGGGAATCTGGTAGATCCCATAGATTGCCGCCACAGTTGCGGCAGTCAGGTAGATCCCAAAAGACCGCCTCCACGACTGTGGCTGCCGGTTGAACAATACGGTCAGATAAAATGTCAACAGCATCAAACCCAGAATGAAAAGCTGAACCATCCCTCTGCCGCTCATGCCTCGCAAGGCCTGGCTGGACAACAATCCAACCTCGTCGGGAGGAAAAAAGATGGTCTGAACCACGGAAAAAGCCGCCACCGACAGGTAGGCCACCAGAGGCATATCCAAAGGAGTACTCGGCAATGACAGGCTCTTGGTGGCGGTCATCACAAACAACGTCAAAATCAGAAACAGATATGCCATGCGCACCGTGAAGCCAATCTCCAACACGAACGCCGCTTCCAGCGGAAGGGTGGCGATGACCAGTTGAAACGCATTAAAAGATGAACGTAAGGCATACGGAATCAGGGCGATCGCCAGCACAAGCCCCATCGCAACCCCATACCCGAACACTGAAACCCCAAAACCTGCTACAAGCGCTGCCAGAATCAATTTCACGATCTGCTTGCCCTGGTTCATATTCTTATTAATCCTTCCTCACATGGACCAGGATTCCGGTGCCCTGGTCAAAATCCAAAAACCGGTTGAGAAGGTCAGAAGCTATCCCGCTTAAAAGAGAGACCGCCACACAGACAAGCACACCATTATCGCCAAGGAGAGGTTCAGGCACCTCTTCCACCACTCCCTGCCCCTTCTGGTTAAATAAGACCTGCTTCACCGAGTGCCACTTCCTTCGGCAAAAACTCTTGCAAAAGTTCTTGGGCCAAAGCCTTTACTTCCCCGACGGACCGCCCGTAGCCATCCGGGCACGGATAAAGTACCGTGACAAAGTAGATTGGCGTATTCCCATCCTGGCGGTAATAGATCACCGGTGCACGAACCCTCTTCCCGTAACCGGGAGAGACCCAGTCTGTCCCAATCGCCAGCCGGAGCCCCCGGGTGAGCAGGGGTAAGACGAGAAGATTGGCCCCAACCTCATTCGTGGTACGTACCGACAGAGTGTCATCTGGATCCCGCTCAACAAACATCGGAGCCAGGTGAAAAATCTGTTCACAACGGTGGAACCCCTGGCCTTCAACCTCGTCGATGATCATCCAATAGCCTGCAAGTTTGTCAAAAATAATCGTTCTCTGGTGCGAAACCGGTTCAGCCAGGCGCATGTAGCCCGAATGCCGGGCCGAAAGAATATCCAGCCTTTCGCTTGCTTCCCATCTGGATACCTCTGGCACAGTGTCGTTGCAGATCGTCCACAGCTTCTCTCCCTCGCCGAGCCTGGCCATTTCTGTTCCGTCCACAAATACCGTGTTGTGTGCGGCCGTACCCCGGAAATGATTGCGGCTGCCCGGATCAGCCGTGTAGACGTAAGTACCCGGATCAACGATCAACGACCTGCCATAAGCATACAATTCAAAGCTCAAAAGATCGTTGTGCCCGTGGCCCCCATAGCCTCCCATGCCCAATTCTCCGCAATCGGCGTACAGGTAAAGTGTATCATGCTTCATGATATATTGGCCGCTGGCGGAAAAGCCTCTCGAACCGGTCTGCGATTTGGTTTGCGGTAGAGCCTGAAACTCTTCTAAACCCTTTGTCCCCAAAAGCCAGAAAGCCTCTTCGCTGAAAGCACCCGCTTTTTCCTTAAAATCCGGCCTCCGGAAAACCACCGCTGCCAAGGACAACAGGTACCGGTGGTCCGTGGGATTTTGCCGCGTATCCTCGCAAAGGATGTGCAATCGCCCATCATCGTTATCGCCAATCTGCGGCGCAGTCCCGTCAGGTTTGGTATATCCAGCGATAAACTCGCACATCTTCTCGACCTTCCGCCACGCTGCCTCTGGCAGTGCAAGGCCATTTGCCCGGCCCAGCAAAAACGCCGAAAAGAAAAACTCCGTAACCAGGCGGTGATACGCTACCGAGCCCTCATAATCTACCCCGTCCGGATGGACCTGGTTTTTGAGTTCGCCAAGCAAGATTTTCAGGCCTTTCTTCAGCCAGCCCGCCGCCTGTCTTGCGCCGGGAAACGTCAAAGCCAGGTAAACCAGCCCAACCCCGTCGGCAAGGAAATGATTCCCGCGCGGTGGCGCATCTTCGAGATTGCGCGCGATAAACCCGCCATGCAGGAGGAGGCTGGCCAGAAATCTTTGCCTGGCTTCTCTGGAAAAACTCGGCGATCCGGCAAAAAAGCGATCTGCCCAGATCCAGTTGACCGCCCGGATCGCCGCCTCCATGGGACAGGCCCAGTTGACCCCAAACCCGGGCGGATTTTCTTCGATCCAGGATTCGACCTGGGTGGCAAACTCCTTGGCATATTTCTCGTCTCCGGTATACCAGTAGGCCTTTCCAAGCACAATTAAATGCTGAAACCGGCTGAGTTCCCAAGGCACCTTGACGTCATATGGCACATGTTTTTGGAGATCCATGAAACTGATCTCCGTATGAAGAGCGAGGGGCCACCGGTAGCCTGTCTTAAAATCGCAGTGCCAATCTATCGCTTCCCCCAGGCTGACCTCCCCGGAACCCAAAAGATCGAACCGGTGCGCACAAATCCTGTCTGCCCTAGCAATCGTGGCAGGGATGGTCTCGGGATAAACCTGTTTGATCCAACGTACCAAGGCGTCTCTGTCCTGAACTTCGAAGAAAAATTTCCCTCCTGGCCTGCCTGGCGCCAGACGGATCGTCCCCGAAGCAGAGTCAATGGCTCTGGACAGTTCCCGGGTGGTAAGCCTCAAAGGTATGAATCTGGCCCGCCACCACTTGGCTTCCCGCTTCAGGCGGTTAAAAACTTTAACCGGGATATCCCCCGCTTTTGTGGTTCCCAATTGTCGTATAGCTTTTCGTAAGGCTCCCATATCCCTTACAGCTCCCCCATCGGCTTCCGCGCCGGCTCCCTACCGTATTGGGCCCCCGGACGTCTGGCCTGTTACCTTGCCTACCTTTTTTGCGCGAGATACCCCATACGCGCGCCAAAGTACTTTTCGATCCAATGCTCAACCGCCGGTGGCCAAGGCCGATCACCCGGTCTTCTGAAATATACAGGCCAGCATCGTCAGGACCACGATGCACCTTGCTATCGCGCATCTTAAGCAGGTCGAGCCGATTTATCTCCCCTTTACCGCCGGCGTTAAAAATGCCGCAAATCCCACACAAACCTTGTTATCTCCTTCCTCGCTGGTAGTAACTGTGATAGTAAGCATATCCCCCTTGCAACTCCGCCTTGTTCAATACTACCCCCAGGAGGCGGGCATTTACCTTTTCCAGGGCTTTTTTAGCCAGTATCAATGCTTCCCGCGAGACATTTCCGGCGTTGGCCACCAGTAGTACGCCATCCACTTTGGCAGCCAAAACTGAAGCGTCTGTAACGGGCAATACCGGGGGAGTATCAAAGAAGATCAGATCTGCGGCGGATCTTAGAAATTCGGTGAGGTCCGTCATTCGAGATGATCCAAGCAGTTCTGCCTGGTTTGGAGGAACCGGCCCGCTTGGCAAAAGCCGAAGTCCCGGAACCGGCGTCTCCTGGAGCGCTTTTTCCGGTTCAACTCGCCCGAGAAGGACATCGGTCAGTCCAACTTTGTTATGGCACTTTAGGATCTCATGTTGAACCGGCATACGAAGGTCGGAATCGACGATAATACATCTCTTGCCGTCAGCGGCACAAACCGAAGCAAGATTTGCGATGATCGTCGATTTCCCCTCGGCAGGACCAGGACTTGTAACTAGAATTGTCCTGAACGAATAGTTCATAGTCGCAAATTGCAAGTTCGTGCGCAGGACCCGGTATGCTTCCACTACCGGAGATCCAGGCGAAAGTTGGCTGATTAGTGTCCTTTTCAGCATGTCCATCACCAACTGTGCTTTTTGTGTTCATTATCGGGGGTTGCCGGGATCTGGCCCAGGACCGGCAACCCGGTAGCCTCTTCGGCATCCTTGCTGGTTTTGACCGTTGTATCCAGGTAATCCAGGAGAAATGCCCCCCAAACACCGAGAAATGCTCCAAGAAACACGGCAATTGTGAGATTCAGGCCGATTCTTGGCTTGATTGGCTTTTCCGGCAGGGTTGCGGGATCGACTACCCGGACACCGGAAGTACGCGTTGCTTCAGTAATCCGAACCTCTTCGTACTTTTCTTTGAGCATCGAAAATATATTCTCAGCCGTTTTTGCCTCCCTGGAGAGCCTGACGAATTTAAGCTCCTTTTCGGATAGCCCTGCAAAAGTTCTTTCGTTTTCAGATATCGCCTTGGTTAATGTCTCGTGCCTAACCTTAAGTGCAACCCTTTCAATCTCCCAGCGCACGGCTTCCTGTCTGAGCTGTTGATATATTGGATTGACCGACCTGGTCTCTGAGTTGACAACCTGTTGTATTTCTTCTTCCATCCTCTTCTTGATCTGATCAATCTGGCTACGTAACTCCAGCACTGTTGGATGATTTTCTGTATACTTTTCCAGCGCGGCCGCCAGTTCCACTTCCAGATTCGCCAGTTTCAACCTGAATTGCTCTAGCACAGGGTTATTCGTTACAGTGGTTGAAGTTCGGATATCCTGGCTCTGCCGTCCAAGTTCTGCCTGAATTTTGACCAGCCGCGCTTCAGCTTCTTTGAGTGCAACTCCCGTTTCCAACCGCGAAGTCTCCAATCTGGAGATTTTATCGACAGCCACCTTGATCTCGTCTGCCGGAGAATAAAGAAATTCTCTTTCTTTGAATCTGGCCAGTTCGTTTTCGCTCTGGAGCAACTCTTTCTCACTGATCTCCAGTTGTTCCTTGATAAACTCTCTGGCACTTCTGGCCTCCTCCCTGTTCACCAATTGCGTCTGCCTTTCGAAAGCCTTCACCAGGGCATTAGCCACATCCCGAGCTAACCTTGGGTCGGAAAGATCCACCTGGATCCGGAAGAGCCCTGCATCAGGCACCTGTTGTACTGAGACGGCTTTTCGCAAAGCGGTAAATTTTTTTGAATTAGTATCAAACGGCAAATGCAGTTCTTCGACCACCTGGGCCAAGAGCGTCCGGCTCTTCAGGACTTCCAGGTGGCCAAGCTCTTCTTTTTTGCTCAGTTGCGGCATAATCTGCCCGAAAGGGTTGGCAGCCTGGATATTATCTTGAACCACAATGGTAGTGGTCGCCCTGTAGACCGGAACCATCAACTTGCTTCCAACATAAGTCGCGGATATGGTGATCAGAAATATCAGGATCGCCACACCTTTCCGTTGGCGAAGGATGGCCAAATAATCACGGAGTTCCACTACTTTCCCCCTCTACCAGCCGGTAAATAACCGCCGCAAGATTTCAGCCACCGAGACGATGGTCAAGAGCTTGCCCCAGTCTATCGTCTTTCGGTAAGGGATGTATAGCTTGTCGCCCGGCGCCAACAACAAATTGCCGCTTATGTCTTCCCCGGCCAACAACTCTTGCAGGTTAAGGGTTTGAACCTGCTCTTCTTGCGTTCCACCATTGGGTTGTCGCGTGAATCGCGCATGGGAGGCGTCAGCCTCTGCCGTCGTCCCCCCCGCCAGCGCCAACACCTCGGTAATCCGTGCGCCATACTGAACTGTATACGCGCCGGGTTGTCTTACAGCCCCAAGGACTTCCACGATGATCGTGTGATAGTCTTTGACTGTCACGGTCGTGCGGGGATTCCTTACATAATCCGACAGTTTTGCGGAAATCTCATCCGCCAACTGTTGAGGGGAAAAGCCTGCCGCCGCGACACTGCCGATCAGGGGGTAACTGATCTCCCCA
>JBLNCV010000303.1:0-10614 GCA_050260975.1 Syntrophothermus sp.
AAAATGGTGCGCCTAGAGGGACTCGAACCCCCGCACCCGGCTCCGGAGGCCGGTGCTCTGATCCACTGAGCTATAGGCGCAAATCGCATTTTTAATTATACTACAAGTATCCTTTTTCCGCAAGAGGAAAGTTCTGCCACACCAGGTCAATAAACGTCGGCCCACTTCGTTTCTTGACCCTGCGCGCGGGCATCGTGCCCGTCGTCGGTCGTCAAAACGCCGGGACCACGGCGCCTTTATACTTGTCCTGGAGGAACTTCTTGATCTCCGGGCTGTTCAGGGCCTTGGCCAGCGCCTTCAGATCTTTCTTATCCTTGTCGGCCACCCGCACAGCCAGAACATTGGCGTACGGAGATTCGCCGGCTTCGATCACCAGGGCGTCTTTAGCCGGCACCAGCTTGGCTTCCAGAGCATAGTTGGTATTGATCACCGCCAGATCCACATCCGCCAGCGCACGGGGTAGTTGGGCCGCCTCCAGCTCCCTGAATTGCAGGTTCTTGGGGTTTTTGGCGATGTCAAAGACCGTGGCCGTCAACCCTGCACCCTTCTTAAGCTCGATAAGTTTGGCCTTTTGCAGGAGCAACAGCGCCCGGCCACCGTTGGTGGGATCGTTGGGAATCGCCACAATGGCCTTATCCTTCAATTCTCCCAGCTTCTTGATCTTCTGGGAGTAGACCCCCATTGGTTCAACGTGTACCTTGGCGATATAGGTCAATTGCAGGTTGTGGTCTTTGGAAAACGTCTCCAGATACGGTACGTGCTGAAAGAAGTTCGCATCCAGATCGCCGCTGGCCAGAGCCAGGTTGGGCTGTACGTAGTCGGTGAATTCCACCACCTCAAGCTTGATTCCCTGTTTGGCAAGGAGAGGCTTGACCACCTCCAGGATCTCCGCGTGAGGAACCGGGGTGGCGCCCACCTTGAGAACCGTCTCCGCCGCGCTGGCCACCCCGGTAAATCCAGCAGCCAATACCAGTACCAACCCAAGGATCACCAACTTAGTGAATTCTGCCGTCAAATTTTGCCGTTTCTTCATAATCCTTCCTCCTCGTCTACTCGATCTGCTTGCCTGCTCTGTTCTCCCAGAAAAGTCTTCCCTCATGCTCCAAAAGCTCCTTACCTTTTATCCAGACGCCTGGCTGTCCAATCGCCGAAGCTCTGGATCACCTGCACCACCACAATCAGGGTCACCACCGTGGCCACCATGATATCCCCACGAAAACGCTGGTATCCGTACCGGACCGCCAGATCGCCCAGACCACCCCCCCCCACGGCGCCGGCCATGGCGGAATATCCAATCAGACTTACCGTAGTAATAGTTACACCCAGCACCAACCCGGGCATCGCCTCCGGCAGCAACACTTTCACGATGATCTGCCATGGTGAGGCTCCCATGGCCTGGGCGGCTTCGATCACTCCCCGGTCCACCTCCTGGAGCGCGCTCTCCACCAACCGCGCCACAAACGGGATGGCCGCCACCGTAAGAGGAACCATGGCGGCGGTGGTGCCGATGGAGGTGCCGACCACCAGGCGGGTGAACGGGATGATGGCGACCATGAGAATGATGAAAGGCACCGACCGCCCCACGTTGATTACCGCGCCCAAAACTCTGTTCAAGAGCGGCCGTTCCAGGATGTGCCGCGGCCCGGTCACCACGAGCAACACTCCCAATGGAACACCAAAGAGCACCGACAGGGTTACCGCCACCCCCACCATGTACATGGTCTCCACCAGAGCTTTAGCCAGTATACTCAAGGTAAGCGGGTTCCACATGCTTCAACACCTCACATTCCAGCCCGAGCGCTTTCAAATGGTCAATTCCCTTTTTCACCGTGCCGTTCTTTCCCGTCAACTCCACAACCAGCATCCCGAAGGGTATCTCCTTGAAATGGTCGATCTTTCCGTACAGGATATTGGCGTCCAGGTCAAACTCCCGGACCAGCGAGGAGATAATCGGTTTGCCCGCCGCCTCGCCCATGAAAGAGATCCGGACAATCTCTCCCTCGAAACCCCGGTTGGCCAGCACCAGCCGGTGGGTGCGCACCTCCTCGGGAATCTCGCTCTGCATCACGCCCTTGATGAACTCGCGGGCGGTTTTGGTCCTGGTATTGGTAAATACCTCCCGGACCGGCCCCCGTTCGATGATCTGCCCGTTTTCAATGACGGCCACCGTATCGCAGATCTCCTTGATTACGTTCATCTCGTGGGTGATAAGCACGATGGTGATCCCCAGGCGTTTGTTGATGTCCCGCAGCAATTCCAGGATCGAAGCGGTGGTCTGGGGGTCCAGCGCCGAAGTGGCCTCGTCCGAAAGCAACACTTTTGGGCGGTTGGCCAGCGCCCTGGCAATTCCCACCCGCTGTTTTTGCCCGCCGGAGAGCTGCGCGGGGTAAGCATCCGCCTTTTCCGCCAGCCCCACCATTTCCAGAAGTTCGGTAACCCTCCGCCGGATCTCCGGGCGAGGTACGCCGGCGATCTCCAATGGGAAGGCGACGTTACCGAAGACCGTCCGGGAAGAGAGCAGGTTGAAGTGTTGAAAGATCATCCCGATCTCCCGCCGGGCCGCGCGCAGTTCTTTTTCGCCAAGCAGGGTGACGTCCTGATCCCCGATGTAGATCGAACCGCTCTGCGGTCGCTCCAGCATGTTGATGCAACGGATCAAGGTACTCTTGCCGGCGCCGCTCAAGCCGATGATCCCGTAGATCTCCCCTTTGGCGACCTCCAGGCTCACCCCCTTGAGGGCCTCCACCCTGGCGCCCCCGCTTTCAAAGACCTTGGTCACATTCACAATCCGGATCATAAATCAAAAGCCCCTCCTTACACCACGATAAGAAGAGGCAATACGGCGACGTCCTCCTCTTATCTTCCAGAACCGTCTTGGCTGCCCTCGATCAACCCGGCCAAATAGTCTATGACCGCGGGGCAACTCGGTAACACGGTTCTGCAGGAATTGGCACCTTTCCAGTATGCCGTACTGGCCGTTGCCGGGCTTCATCGGGCCTGTCCCTCTGCCTCTCTGGATAAGAGCACCGCCTCTGGCGGTGAGATATGATATTGAAGTTATTTTAGCACAGGGTACCAACCCTGTCAAGCTTTGAGTAATTTTTCCACCTTCGACTTGAAACTGCCCCGATCTTCTTCGGACCAGTATAACTGAATCTCAGCCCCCTCCACCAGGGGTGTGTTATAGCCGGCGGTTTTGCCGTTCATGAGAATCACCAGGGTCTTGTCTGGAAACTCATGCGGGTCAAAGGGCACATACTTGAAGACCTCCGAAAGGGCTACCGACTGGCTTTCGACGCCGCTGATCTTGATACGCCCGTTGGGCGGCACAGGGTCATCCAATGTCGCCGCTTTCCCGTTGACAGTGATCTTGGCCACCGGCCCACGGATGACCACGGGGGTCTTGTTGACCGTGATGTGCAGATCCGGGGCGGTCTTAAAATCTTTGTCGGTCAAGACCTCCGCCACCCTGGGAACTTCTTTTTCGGTGGAGACCAGTTCCACCGCCTGGCCATTTTGAAGTTCGGCCTCAAGATCGGCCGGTTGGCCGTCAACAATTACTCTGGCGGCCTGCCGCAACACGCCGCGCTTCTGATCGTTGATGAAAAAGATGTACGGTACTGGCCGCAATGAGGCGAGATCGACCCCGGCGATTTTCAGAAGATCGATCAGCCGGCCGTTGGGCATCACGTAGATATCCGCCCCGTCCACGACCGGCGCGTGAAAGTCCACCACCCGCCCGTTCATCATCAACAGGGGTCGCAGGACGAAAGGCGCGCCGTTGAAGAACACCTGGCGGGCAGGCAGTTCCGGAATGAGATCTGATACCCTGGCCACGGCATCACGGCCGTCTTCGGCCATGGTCACCGTAACCCGAGCTTTATGCGGCACTATCGTACCCAATTCCGCGGGTTGCCCATTAATCTCGATCTTCCCCGGTTTCCCCATGGTCCCTTTAACAATTCGCAGAGCGCCGTTGACCTTTACCGTCATGGAAAGGCCCAGCCGCCCCCGCAACCGTTTCGCGTCGATGCCGGCCGCCAGTAAAAGATCCGCCGCTGTGGGCTCCGACAGGGTAAAGAGGCGGACAGCCTTTCCGTTGACCGTCGCATCGGTGACCCGGAAGGTCAGCTTCTCGTGCATCCGTGCAGTCATGGCAATCCCAATGGGGGTTATCGCCCCTGGACCGGTGATCTTCTTCGGCAATCCGCTTACCTCGGCCAGAGCTTCCCTGGTCTTGATCACCACCCGGTCCGCGGGAATATTCAACTTTTCTGCCAGCTTGGCGGGAAGGCCCGGCGTCTGGCTGCCTCCACCCACCAGGATTACCGCTCCCGGCGTCTTCTCGTTGAGTTCCTTGATCTTTTCGGCAATCTTTTCCGCCAGAGTTTCCACGACCAGGGCCATTTCACCGATCACCGCATCTGAGGAGACGGTGTGCTTCTCACCAAGAATGTCCTGGTATGTCACCTGCTTGGATCCATTCACAGAACGCTTGAGCTTCTCCGCGGTATTAAAATCCACCAGATACCGCTCGCACAGCTTCTCGGTCACCTCGTCCCCGGCAAAAGGGACCATGGCGTAAGCCACTACCGACCCCCCCGACGTCAACGCGATATCGGAAGTCCCGGCTCCAATATCCACCAGGGCCAGATTGAGATGGCGCAAGGTCGGGGGAATTACCACGTGGCTGGCGGCAATTGGCTCCAGGGTCATGCTCTGAATTTCAAGCCCCACCCGGCGCAGCACCGTATAGAGGGAGTCCACTACGATCTCGGGCAAAAAAGTCGTTAAAACTTCCACCGCCATCTCTTTGCCGCGGTGCCCCGCCAGACTGCCAATCCGGCTGCCGTCCAATTCATAATGGACCACGCTGTACCCAACACAATGATAAGGAAACGTATCAGTCTCCTGCTGCGCCGCTTTTACCCGCGCCGCCGCCCTGGCCACCGCCAACCTGAGGGGGTGAGCCTCTTCTCCTCTGGATTTGCCTTCAGCCGCCTGGCCAGCAGTTGACCTATAGGAGGAAAACTGTACAACCTTCTCCTGCCCCTCCAGGGGGGATAATGCTCCTTTAAGCTGGGCCTGGGCCTGCTGCACCGCCTCAAGCTCCATGGCCCTGATATCTTCTTCGAAAATTTCCCCGTCCTCCGGCACCGGTCGAACAATCCTAACACGCTTTGCCAACAGGGAACGGCCAGCGGCCGCCACCGCAGCCTTCTCCAGCTTGGCGCCCAATTGCTCTTCCAGGCTCTCCTTGACCTTCCCCACGACCTCTGCCACGGCGTCGATGTCGTGGATCTGCCCGTCGATCATGGACCGTGTCTCGTGTTCCAGAGTCTCCGCAGCCAGGATCCGGCAACCTTTCCCGGCAATCTGCACCACCAACCCCGTAACCTTACGGGTCCCAATATCCAAGGCAAAGATCGGTGGTTGTGAACCAGGCATGATCTCAGCCTCCCGTCTTTGAGACTTCGCAAAGGCAGTCGTAGAAAGCCGCCTGTAATCCCATATCTGAAACGTAATCCGCCGTCAAAAGGTTGACGCCCCCTCCGTACTTCAGCCAGTATCCTTCATAGATCAAGGCGACATCTTCTCTTACCGCGCTGTCCACCCGGACTCTGGCGCGTAAGCTCCCCCGTGGAGAGGTTACCTCCACCCAGTTTCCCTCTTCAAGACCTCTGTCCAGGGCCGCCCGGGGGTGCAGGTGTACCCACGGCAGCTTGGTCTCTTCCATCTCGCGCCGGGACGCCAGGTTGGCAAACTGGGAATGTGTCTGGACCTGCATGTGGGGTGTAAGCAAATAAAGTGGGTATTTCGCGCCCCGTGGGGCGCCCTTTTCACCAACCGCATCTTCAGCGCTGGCCGCACTAACCGGCGCTTTGTAAGATTCCGGCGCTTCGCGAGGTTCCCGGTAGCGCGGCAACGGATCCAGACCATTGGCTTGGGCTTTTTCAGAAAACAATTCGTATTTGCCAGATGGGGTTAGAAACTTTTGATCCGCCCATGCCACCTGTGGCGCCGCAGGAAAACGCATCGGCGCCTGCTTCAGCCTCTCTAGAGTCACACCGTAACGGTTGAGAGGCGCCAATAAATCTTCCATCCATTGAGTTATCGACCTGTTAAAATAACTACCTAAGCCCATTCTTTGGGCTAATTCAGTGAAAATAACCACATCGGACTTGCTCTCCCCACGGGGCTCAACAACCTTGGGTCCGTAGGCCAGCCAATTGTGCCAGGAATTAGCGTAAATATCCTCTTCCTCCAAAAAAGTGGTGCATGGTAGAACCAGATCCGCCATCTCAGCCGTATCTGTCATAAATTGGTCGATCACCACCACAAAAGGTATCTTTTGAAAAACCTCGATAATCTTCGGGGTAGCCGGTGACTGAGCAACCGGATTGGAACGGGTAATCACCGCCACCTGCACCGTCGGATCCTGAGCATTAAGAAGCCCCTCGCCAAGCTGCGCCCGGATAATTTCCCGGCGTTGCCGGGCCAGTTCCCGGCCCTTGATCTCGCCAAAGCCGCTCAGGTTGCTATGCGCATAATTGGCCCCTCCCCCGGGAATCCCAATGTTCCCGGTGATCGCAGCCAGGGCGTCGATGGCGCGGATCGTCTGCCCGCCGTTGGTATGCCGTTGCAGGCCCATCCCAATCAGCAGGCTGGCGGGCTTGATCTCCCCGTAAAACCTGGCCAACTCCCGGATGGTGGCGGCGGAAACCCCCGCGATCCCTTCCACCCGTTCCGGCGGAAATTCCCCCGCCAGCTTCCGGAACTCCTCGAAACCGTGCACATGCTCATGGATATAAGCCAGATCCGCCAGACCATCCTCAATGATCACGGAAGCCATGGCCAGGGCCAGGGCTCCATCGGTTCCGGGCCTGGGTTGGACTACCAGATCGGCAAAGGAAGCGGTTTTTGTCCGGACAGGATCCACGAGGGCCACTCTGGCCCCCCGCCGCCTGGCCTCCTGAATAATCGGGATCAGGTGGATATTGGTGTAGGCAGGATTCCGGCCCCAGATCACAATCGTCCTGGCATTAAGGTGATCGAGGGGATCGTGGGCGGCATAGGCGCCGAAATCATACTCCTGGGCCGCCAGGCCGGCGCTCCAGCACAGGCTTCCCACGGTGCTGGTAACCCCTCCCAGAGCGTTGAAGAATCTTTGGTCCAAAGCTCGGAGCAACCCCTGGGAACCGTAATCGTAGTTGTGAAAGATCGCTAGCGACCCGTAGCGTTCCCTGGCTGCAAGTAGTTTTTCGGCCATCAAGGCGCAAGCCTGATCCCAACTGATACGTTCCCAGCCATTCCCCACCTTGCGTTGAGGGTAAAGCAGCCGATCGGGAGCGTAGGTCCGCTCTACAAAGTCCCGCCCCTTGCGGCAAATAAACCCCCGGGTGATCTCGTGGTCCGGATCCCCTTCCAGACGGACCACCCGGCCGTCTTTTACATAAGCCAACATTCCGCAGGTATCGTAACAATTGAGCGGGCATGCCGTCTTGGTGTAATTTTCGGCTGTTTTTCCGGTTTCCTTTAACATTTGAATCCCCTGGCTCTCATTTGAACTATTTTGAACTATAATATAAAAATATGACGCCGCAGGTCATAATTCCTCCTCCGGCGCCGCTCCACTTTCCCCGAGAGAGCTAACTTGTTCCTAATACTTGAACTGGCTGATTGCTTTGTTTAAATCCTCGGCCAGTTGGGCCAGATCTCCCGCCGAGGCGGCCACCTGAGCGACCACGGAATTTTGCTGCTGCGTGACCGCCGCCGCCTCCTCGGTGCCGGAAGCGGTGGATTCCACCACCCCGGCCACATCCTCCACCAGCCCCACCGCCTCGGTCGCCATGGAAGCCATCTGGTATGTCGCGCTGGAGATTTCCGCAATCTGGTGCACAATCCCCGCCACCGCTTCCCCGATGGCATCAAAGGCTTCTGCCGCCCGCTGAACCGCTGCGGCGCCAACCTCCACCTCTTTACCCTCCACATCCACCGAAGCGACCACTCGCGTCGTCTCCGACTGAATCACCCCGATCAGGCCGGAAATTTGGCCCGCGGCTTCCCGGGACTGCTCGGCCAATTTGCGAACCTCATCGGCCACCACCGCAAACCCCCGCCCCTGTTCACCGGCTCTGGCTGCTTCAATGGCCGCATTAAGGGCCAACAAATTCGTCTGATCCGCTATGCTGGTGATTGCGTCCACGATCTGCCCGATCTGCTGGGATTTGATCCCCAAATCTCTGACGATCTCCGCGGTCTGCCTGGCGGAGTCCTTGATGGAATCCATCTGGCGCCGCGCCTGTTCCACCGTGATCTTTCCCTCATCGGCAATCACCGCCGACCGGGTGGAAAACTCTTCGACGGAAACCGCGTTTTGGGAGACCTGTTTTACGGATTCCGCCATCTCGTGAATTTTGGTCGATACTTTTCCCATCCCCACGGCCTGGGCCTCAGCACCTTTTGCCAGATCGCCCACCGTCCTGGATACCTGCTCGGTGGCGCGGCCCGCCTGGTTCATCGCCGTTGAGAGTTCTTCGCTGGCGGATGCAACCTGTAAGGCCTTCTCAGCAATACCTTTCACCAGCTCTCGCACCCCGGCCGCCATTCTGTTGAAGGCCGCGCCCAGCATCCCGATCTCGTCCCGGTTGGCCAGGGTTACCGTGTGGGTGAGATCCCCTTCCGACACAATCTGCGCCTGCTTGAGAAGCTCCTGGATAGGCCGCACAATTACCCTGGTGACCAGCATCGCAAAAACCAGTACGCCAATAAGTGCCCCGATAGTGATCTCCAGCACCAGTTGACCACCGGTCCGCACCGTCTTCCGCACCCGTACCTCGGCAGCACGTATGTCTGCCGTGTACTTCTTGACAAAATTTTCAGCCTGGGCCTTGGCACTTTCCAGAAAGACATTCCCCTGCCCCACCCGGGCCCTGGCCACCTCCAGATCGCCTTCACTGGCCTGGGAAAAGAGTTGCTCCACCAGAAAATGGAAAACCTGAAGGTCCTTTTTGGCCTGTTCCAGCCAGCCTTTCTCTTCGTCTGTCTCCGCGACTCTCTCCAAGGCCGTCAAAGACTTATCCCCCAGGTCCCGCCCTTGATTGTATAAATCAATGTACCCCGCATCTCCGGTGGCCAGAAGCCCGCGCAATCCCGACTCCTGCTGCAAGACAGCCTTCTCGAGATCTCGCGCGGCTTGCAAGGCAGGCAGCCGTTCGTTCACCACCTGGCTGGCAGCCTGGCTGGCCCTCTGGGCGGCGTCATATCCCAGAAAACCTACCACCCCCACTGCTCCCAGCAAGAGCAGATAGCCAAAAATGATCTTTTGGCCGATACCTTGCTTGTTCTTTGGGCTGGCCATACTTCCACTCACTCTCCCCGCTCATCCTTGCATCCAGCGCCGCCATTCCAATCCCATCAACCCTGACTTTCACCAGCTTCGATTATTCATCCTAATCGGAAACTGTTTGACGATTCTTTAGCCTTTTGAGCAGAAAAGATCAAGAATGGCCTTCCTTTGTTTCCCCGTGAAAAAGTGCACCCCGCTTGCTCTAGAAGCTCCTCGCCGGCCAAGGTTCTCTCGGTACCGGCTAAAGCTATGTCGCAAACGGGGTACGCTTTTTCACGGGGGAACAGGCTAACTATTCCCGGAAACTTTCGCGTTCAGTATCCAAAATGTTACCTGGCCGACCCCGCCGATTGTTGGGCTTTCAACTGGGCCTGCCTGGCCAGGTCGATGGACTTCCCCAGGGTGTGGAGGGCTTCCTGCGGATTATGGAAACCGGTGCTGTTCTCCGCGGCCACCCAGTCCCAGCGCATCTGGCTGCTCCGGTGCAGTTGCCGGGCCTCGGCCAGCAATTTCTGGTTGGCGCCAGGCACTTTGGCAGCCGCCTCGATGGCCTGGATGGCTGCCACATTGGCTTCGCCCGCTGTCTTCAACAACTCAGCGGTACGCTCCTGCGTGTACAAGACTCGTTTCTTGAGCTCCTCTGCGCTCTGCCTGTGGCAAGTCTGGCAGGATTGCTCAATGGTCTTCAACGGGCTGGTCCACCAGTGAGAAGAGATCTTGGCCGTGCCTTCCTTCATGTAGGGCATGTGACAGTCGGCACAAGCCACCCCTGCCGAAGCATGGGTGCTGTTGGAGAAGAACTCGGTCTCCGGGTGCTGGATCTTGATCATGTCCGCTCCGGATCTGGGATGGACCCAATCCTTGAAATTGCCAAGCCCCTTGTAATAGGCTTCGATGTTATCAATTTTCATGCCCTTATCCCACGGGAAGGTAACCTCCAGAGTTTTGGGCTTGAAGTAATACTCCACATGGCACTGAGCGCAGACGTAAGTGCGCATCTCCTGCCTGGTCAGTTTGGAGACATCCTTGCCCTGCCGTTCAAGAGCGCTGATCAGGGCCGGCTGGCTGAGCCTGAGTTCCATTGTTCTGGGATCGTGGCAGTTCAGACACGCGATGTTGTGCTTGACCTCTTTCCCCACTTCATCAAAGGAAGCCGTATAGTATTTGGGACCCATCCTCTGGATGATACCGGGGATATCCGAACTCTTGCAAGTCCAGCAGGACGCGCTGGGTTTCTTCCGCTTGATCTTCTTCACGTCCTCGAC